>NZ_JASHIV010000014.1:0-119612 GCF_030733525.1 Bacillus sp. MMSF_3328
GCATATTTATATGATCTAATAATTTTTATCATAACCTCATAAATTAATTTTACATCGTTTTCTCCAATAGGAAGTTCTTCTGCTTAAATCAACTTTTCTATATTGGTACATCTAACTTCTAGAACAATGTCTTCAAATAACTGGGTTCCTTCACAGATATACTATAAAGAAAAAATCGTACATCCCCAATAAAGCAAATTCTTAAATGTTCCTAAATTTTTCTTAAAGTTGTTTTGGATATACAAATTCATTAATCATTTCCCCTTAAAATTTTAAACACTAAAATAATTGTGTTGTAAAGTAGAGGTTTAGATATCTCTCATCAAATCTAAGAGCACAAATAATTAATATTTAGTTTTCATATAAATATTCCTCAATCTTCTTGTCGAATTCTTGATTATTCTTACTTATATCCGAAATAAATTGTTGACAACTATTATCAAACACATCAAAATCAAGCGATTTATACCACTGATAAATTTTATCAGGGAGATTCTCGTTAATCTCATCAACTACATATCCGATATTATACTCTAGTATTTTCTTAGCCATATAGGTATTTGCATTAACTAAAATTGGTGTTCTATAGTAAATACCATAATATAACTTAATGGAAAGTGCGTAATCAAGAGAAGTATTATTGTTACCGTAAAGGTTGTTTACAATATCAGTATTTTTAATAAAATTTATTGTGTCATTAACAGGAAAAGCAGGATAAAATTTTCCGTTGTTAATCCCACTTTCTTTACAGTACTCTTTTAATACTTCCGCATTTGTTCCATAGAAGTGCAATTCAAATCTCGCATCATTTTTAAAGATATTCAAGAGTCTTTTATTATTTTCAATGAATCTTACATTTCCAATAAAAGTAATTCTTAATTTATCTTTCTTTGATTGAAAATTAGTTCTTGGCTCCAGTCCGGACAATAAACCCTTATTAAAACTATGAACATGAATATACTCATGATTTGGTAAAAATTTTTTATAGCCATCAGACGATATAGTGGCGAATGCTGCATTTTTTATTACTCTTTCATTTATTTTTGAAATAATTGGTATATCTTGATAAAGATAATCTCTATAATTTAAGCAATATTTATTAGCCCAATTTTTTGATAAAAAATTAAAGAATAACATTGCAGTTATTTCATTCCAAACAATTACAAAGTCATATTTATTTTTTTCAAGGATTGGTTTAGCAAAATGAACAAACTTATAATATTGAAGTATTTTCTTAAATTTATTATCTTGTGAATTTATAATATTAACAAACCTATATATATTTTGAGCTTCAATTTTTTCCTCTTCGCCATACTTATCCATATAAATGATATCAAAAGGTATACCCTTTGAAATTAGCTTATCTGTATAGATAGAAATCAATGTCATGTGTTTTATATTTACAGAACTTAAAATACAAATCTTTTTCAACTATTTTTCCCCCATACAACCCTGTTCACATAATCTGTATAAGACAAAATAATTCTTAGCACCTTATCTGAGACATTAGGCATACTATAATCTCTAACAAGCCTTAATGCATCATTTTCTTGAGACTCTAATACATCAAGTCCTTGTAATATTCTTTCCTTCCTTAGTCCAACCATTATTACCGAGGCTTCTTCCATCGCTTCTGGTCTTTCATGGGCTTGTCTAATGTTAAGTGCTTTAAACCCTAGAATGGATGATTCCTCACTAATCGTTCCGCTGTCACTTAAAACAGCTTTAGCATTGATTTGAAGTTTAACATAATCATTAAACCCTAAAGGTTTCATAGTTATCACTAAAGGATTGAACTTGATTTGCTTAGAGTCAATCATTTTTTTAGTTCTAGGATGTGTACTCAAAATCACAGGTTTATTATATTTCTCAGCAACAGTATTTAAACTATCAACTAAATTTAAAAAATTTACTTCCGAATTAATATTTTCCTCTCTATGTGCTGATACTACAAAGTAGTTCCCTTCCTCTAGATCTAATCTTTCTAATACATTTGAGCTATCTATGTCACCTTTTCTAGTGTTAAGAACTTCGAACATCGGACTCCCTGTTTTAATAACTCTATCCGAAGGGAATCCCTCCCTGAGAAGATATTCTCTTGCAATATCACTATAGGTTAAGTTAATATCAGCAGTATGATCAACAATTTTTCTATTCGTTTCTTCTGGAACTCTTTGGTCAAAACATCTATTACCAGCTTCCATATGAAAAATCGGAATATGCCTTCTTTTAGCTGCAATTGCAGTTAAACAGCTATTTGTATCACCAAGAACCAAGAAAGCATCTGGCTTTACCTCTTCAAAAATTGGGTCAATTTTAACTAGAATATTACCTATAGTTTCTACAGCTGTTCCCGTAGCCGCATTAAGAAAATAATCTGGCTTCCTTAAATTGAAATCTTTAAAGAATACTTCGTTCAACTCATAATCATAATTCTGTCCCGTATGGACAAGTGTATGTTCAATTGCATTTGATTCTTCCAATTTATTAATAACAGCCGACAACCTAATAATCTCTGGTCTCGTTCCCACGACTGTCATGACTTTCAATTTCTTCATTAGTTATACCTCCACAAAGTAAGTGTCTGGCTTTTCTGGATCGAAACCTTCGTTCGCCCACATAACTGTTACAAGGTCTCCTTTTCCTACATTTACTATAGAGTGAGTATACCCTGTAGGAATATCAACAACTTGTAACTCTTCTCCACTTACGCGATACTCAATAATTTCTTCACAATCGATTTTTCTGAAACGAATTAATCCTTCTCCACTAACCACTAGAAATTTTTCGTTTTTAGTATGATGCCAATGATTTCCCTTTGTAATTCCAGGTTTAGAAACATTGACTGAGACCTGACCTCTTTCAGGTGTTCTTATAAACTCTGTAAAAGAACCTCTATGATCAGTATTCATTTTTAAATTATAAGAAAATTGATCTTTCGGCAAAAAGCTTAAATAGGTGCTATAAAGATTTTTAACCAACTTTTCTTCCATATTTGGAATACTTAAATTTGTTCTGCTTTCTTTGAAACTCATTAAAAGTTTAGCTAGTTCTCCAATTTTTATTTTATGTGTTACTGGCACAACACAAAAATCATCCTCTTGTAAAGTTGGATTCCCTTCTACAGCCTTCATAAATTCTTCTATCACATCATCTATATAACAGAGATTCAACTCAATTTCCGGATCATTAATCTGTATATCTAAGCCAGTAGCAATGTTGTGACAAAATGTGGCAACTACAGTATTATAATTAGGTTTGCTCCACTTACCAAATAAGTTAGGCAATCTATATACATAGACCTTTGCATCAGTCTCATAATAGTGATTAAATAGTAGGTCCTCTCCTGCTTTCTTACTTTTTCCATAAGGATTGTCCTTCTCTGCCTGTATAGATGAAGTAAAGAGAACAGGAGCCTTATTATTATGCTTTTTTAATAGCTCAAGTAATTGAGAAGTTAATCCAAAGTTGCCTTCCATAAATTCTTTTTCATTTGTCGGTCTGTTAACTCCAGCTAGATGAAAGACGAATTCACATTCCATAGTAAATTTTTCGAGTAACTCAGGATCACTTTCCCTGGAAAACTCAAAAACATCATTGTACCCTCTATTTTTAAGCTCAGCTATAAGGTTTTTTCCCAAAAACCCTTTTGCTCCTGTAACAAGAATATTCATTATTCTAACCCACCCTTAATTCATAACGTGTACTTTTTTATTCCACTCATTTAATTCGTTTCGTACATAATCTAATTCCAGTAGCTTTCCTTTAATTTGTTCAATGCTAAGAATTTGTGTATTCTCTGAATTATATTCTTCTACAGTAGAAAGCTTTTGATCTCCCTCCGCAAAGTACTTATCATAGTTCAAATCTCTTTGATCGGCAGGCACCCTATAAAATCCAGGTAAATTTTCTGATTTAACATACTCCTCTTTTGTTAAAAGTGTTTCGTAACGTTTCTCCCCATGCCTTGTGCCAATAATTTTTATTTCGTTTTCGGCATTAAATAACTCCTTAATTGCTCGGGCTAAATCTCCAATAGTACTTGCTGGAGATTTTTGAACCATAATGTCCCCTGCATTTGCATTTTGAAAAGCAAACACAACTAGTTCAACTGCTTCTTCTAGACTCATAAGGAACCTTGTCATATTAGGATCAGTAACTGTTAATGGCTGCCCATTTTTTATTTGATCAATAAATAAAGGAATGACAGATCCACGAGAGGCCATTACATTACCATATCTCGTTCCGCAAATAAGAGTTCTTTCAGGAGAAACTGTTTGGGATTTGGCAACAAAAACTTTTTCCATCATGGCTTTAGAAATTCCCATTGCATTAATCGGATACGCTGCTTTATCGGTCGAAAGACAAATCACTTTCTTTACACCATATTCAATAGCAGCTGTAAGTACGTTCTCTGTACCTAAAACATTTGTTTTCACCGCTTCTAATGGGAAGAATTCACATGAGGGAACTTGCTTTAATGCAGCTGCATGGAAGATATAATCAACTCCATGCATAGAATTCTTGACACTTGATATATCTCTAACATCACCTAGATAAAATTTTAGTTTGTCGTTCTTATAAAGTTTTCTCATATCATCCTGCTTCTTCTCATCCCTGGAAAAGATGCGGATTTCCTTTATGTCAGTACCCAAAAACCTTTGCATGACAGCATTTCCAAATGAACCTGTGCCGCCTGTTATCAATAAAGTTTTATCTTTAAACATATTATTTTAGACCTCCAGTATCTTTTTCATCAAGTTCACATATTGTTGGGTACATTTTTCTTTTGTATATTTCTCTAAAAAAATACCCCTGCTTTTTTTCCCCATGTATTCACGTTTATTATAATCGTCACGCAGTTCCTCTATAGCTTTAACCAGGTTGTAACTTTCTCCTGCTTTCATAGCATATCCGGCATTATTTTCTTTTAGATCTTTAGCTATATCTGACTCCTCTCCTATAATCGCAATTACAGGCTTACTAGCCATCATATAGCTGTAAGTTTTGCTTGGTACAGCCAGTCCAGTCAATCCATCTGATAGACTGACGATGAAACAATCACTAATATTAAGTGCATCTTGGAAATCTTGCCCATGCAAGAAATCAAAAACTGTAACATTGTTTAACTCCTCATTTTTCACAATATCTTTTAACAGATGCATTTTATTCCCATGTCCCGCAAAAAGAAATTGTACATTGCTGTCATTTTTAAGTTTCCGGATTGCGTCAATTATAGTATCAAGATCCTGAGCAATCCCCATATTTCCGAAATAAGAAACTACCAGATTTCCGTCCTTTTTAATGGATTTGAATAGTTTATTATCAATGGAAGCCGAAGAATTCGAAACTCCTTTATCCTCGTACCAATTAGGAATTACTTCGACCTGGTCTGCAGATAATGCAGGTCTATGTTCAAGCAGATAAGATTTCATTTCATTTGATAATGCCACCACTTTGTTTAATCGCTTATAAATTCCTTTGTTTATAAACTTCATCACTCTGCTGATTAAACTTTTTTGAGATATAGTGTTCGTAACATGTGCAATCTCGGGATAGATATCATAGCAGACAAATATTATCTTAGTGTCAAAGAATTTATTCGCCAGTGCTGCGATGAATGGTAACACTGGGGGATTAGAATAGACCATTATTGTCTTATAATTTCTTAACTTCATGAAGCGTAAAGCAACAGCAGATGTAAAAGAAAAATAATTAATTAATCTTCCAATAATATTACTTCTTTTTAGTTGAATATATTTTAGCCGTTTAATATCAATATTCTTGTATTTTTCTCTTAACGGAACTTTATTTGATAGATTGTATTCTTTAGGATACCCACATAAAACTTCAACTGAAAAACCTGCATTACTAAGAGAATGTGCAGTATCAAATGGAAGTGTAGCAGATGAGATGTACTCCGGATAAAAGTACTGACATAAGAACAATACATCCTTCTTTTTTTTCATATAACCTCTTCTTTCTGAAAATCCATTTCTGTAAGCCTAATAGACTCTGCTAAAGAAATTTGCTCATTTATCTCTAGTTTAGTAAGGCTTTTTTCGTAAACCAAGTTACCGAACACTTTATTAACTGTTTCGTTCCTCTTCAATAAAGCAAGTAAAGGATTAAATAACTTAGTCAATAACACGGTCTTACCATGTGCCTTTGCAATTAAATCAACCATCTTGCTTGTATTCACATAATCCTCATTTTGTGGAAAAAATAATCCATTACCACAGCTATCCACTACACACTTAACAAATTCTGATAAATTATCTATATAAATCATACTTCGATTATTGTCTATATCCGGAAAAATAGGTGTTTTCAATGCTAGTTTTGCCAATCGATTATAGTTACCTTTACAACCCCGTCCATATATCATTGGAGGTCGCAGAATGGCAACCTTAAATACATTACTCTCTAAATTTGCGATTAACTTTTCTGCTTCAAGTTTAGATTTCCCATAATTACTCTTTGGTTTTACCGGAGTATCCTTATTGATAATACCAGTTTCAATGCCATAAACACTCATTGAACTAAGGAATATGAACTGCTTAACCCCCTCAATCTTTGCCTTCTGAACAACTTCGAATGCCAAGTCACGGTTCACTTTATAGTAGAGATGTGCATTTTCTTCAGTTTCTTTTATATGTGCTATCCCAGCCACATGATACACAACATCATAGCTTGAAAAGTCTTTCTCTTTCCACGAATCATTTCTTAGACTAATAGAATCAATTGAATATTTCTTCGGTTGTCTTCCAAGCCATTTTACTAGGCTGGTACCTACATAACTATTTTTTCCTGTTATTAGTATTCTTTTCATCGAGAGGTATGCTCCTTGCTGCTTGCAACTTCTTTCTTTGCTGTAGTGCCAGTACCGCCCTCTATAACCCCGTCACTTTTTAAAACTCTAACCACAGTTCCAAAGAAACACTTTATATCCATTCTTAGACCAAGCCTTTCAACATACTCCCCATCCAGCTTTGACTTAGTCTCAATGGGTAACTCATCGCGTCCATTAATTTGTGCCCATCCAGTCAAGCCTGGCGGAACAGCATTAGCTCCATACTTATCACGTTCAGCTATAAGATCGTATTGGTTCCATAATGCTGGTCTTGGTCCTATAATGCTCATCTGACCTACGAAGATATTCCATATTTGTGGCAACTCATCAAGAGAAGTTTTCCTCAAAAACTTTCCTACCTTTGTTATATACTGTTCAGGATTCTCCAATAAATGAGTTGGAGTATCTTTTGGAGTATCAATCCTCATAGTACGGAATTTCAAAATATTAAAATGTGTCTTGTTAATTCCTAGACGTTTTTGTTTGAATAGGACCGGTCCCCTTGAGTCGATCTTTATAGCAATAATTAAAATTAAATATATAGGTGATAATATGATTAGACCGAATAAAGAAAGAATAATATCAATCAATCTTTTAATTTTCATGTACATGGGTAGAAACACTCCTTTAGAAGATTATTTAGTAAGTTAGGACTTAATTGGTTATGGTCTCTTTCCAATTAACTGCTAAGCTACTAAACACATAATGACTTTGACTTCTTATGTAACAGGCCAGGTATATATCCCTCCATCTCTAAGGTCCTTGTTATGAAACATGACCTTTTCATAAAAAAGATCTAGACATACAATAAAATAAAACTTAGTATGTCTAGAATATTTAAGATTAGTTGAACTCATTTATTATCACTATTTTGCAAGAGAAAAAGTTTTATTCTCTCTCCGATTAGCCACATTGATCACAAACTCACTAATCTCCTGCACCGTCATCGTTTCAAATCTATCAATCAAATAATGCACTTCATGCTCCTGCTCGAGCACAGCTTTTCCAATATGTATCTTCGGAAATACTGCTTTTGTGTGCACTTCTTTTTCATTAAGAAGCTCTTCGAACATCTTCTCCCCAGGACGGATTCCCGAGAAGTTGATCCCGATTTCTTCTATAGTATAGCCAGACAGCTGGATGAGGTTTTTCGCCAGATCGACGATCTTGACCGGTTCTCCCATATCGAGGACGAAGATTTCTCCGCCGCGTGCCAGGGCCCCTGCCTGCATGACCAGTCTGGATGCTTCCGGGATCGTCATGAAATAGCGGGTCATATCCGGGTGGGTGACCGTTACCGGGCCGCCTGCCTGGATCTGCTTTTTGAATAATGGGATCACACTGCCGCGGCTACCGAGGACATTGCCGAAGCGGACAGCGACGAATTTCGTTTTGCTCTGCTCGTCCAGCGCCTGGATGACCATTTCGGCAATCCGCTTGGTAGAGCCCATTACATTGGTCGGGTTGACCGCCTTATCGGAGGACACCAGCACAAATGTGCCGACCCCGAATGTATCAGCTGCCTCGGCGACATTTTTCGTGCCGATGACATTGTTTTTCACAGCTTCTTTCGGATTGTATTCCATGAGCGGCACATGCTTATGGGCTGCTGCATGGTAGACCACATCCGGCTGATGCTCTTCCATTACTTCAAAAATCCTCGCCCGGTCCTGGATATCAGCAATAACCGGCCTGATTTCCAGATTCTCGATTTTGAGATTACGGAGCTCCATGTCAATCAGATAGATGCTGTTTTCCCCATGGCCGACGAGAACGATTTTCTTCGGATGGAATTTAATCACCTGGCGGCAGATTTCAGAGCCGATGCTTCCGCCTGCCCCTGTCACCATGATCGTCTTGCCTGTAAGCTTTTGCGAAATGCTTTCTGTATCCAGCTGGACAGGCTCCCTGCCGAGAAGATCTTCAACCTGGACATCGCGGAACTGATTGACCGAAACGTTTCCAAGCATAACATCCTCAATCAGCGGCATGATCACCGTTTTGGCATCTGTTCCTGCACACTGTTCGAAGATATTCTTCATTTCTTCCTTATTCAAAGAAGGAATGGCAATGATGATTTTATCTATTTGCAAAGTTTCAACTGATTTACTGATGCGTTTAGAGCCGCCGACTACCGGAAGCCCGTGTATTTGGAGACGGAATTTCTTCGGGTCGTCATCGATAAAGGCAACCGGCTTGATGCCGGCGTCTGTATTTTTCAGCAGCTGGCGGGCAAGCATGGTGCCTGCTGCTCCTGCACCGATGATCAAAGCCCTGGACTGTTCAACCTGCGGCTTGATATAGCGGTCGCGGTAGACACGCCATGCAAAGCGCGAGCCCCCAATCAGGAGAACGTGAAGCATCCAGGCGAGCATAAGTGCCCGGAAGTAAATGTCCTGTATGACAAGCTGCTGGACAACGGCTGTCATCATAATGGAAAGGCTGACTGCCTTTACGATGCTGACAAGCTCGCCTACGCTCGCATATTCCCAGGCCTTGTTATAGAGCCGGTAGATGCTGGCGAAGATATGGTGGCTTAAGAGCAAGGTAATGGATGTCAGCATCAATGTTTCGTATTTGAAAATCTGAAATGTGGGATGAAGGGTAATATAACTGAGATAAATAGCGGACAGCACAATAAGTGAATCCAACGCAACCAGAAAAGTTAAGCGTTTTTGAAATGTCATCCATAATCCTCCTATAGCTTTAGTATAATAAAGTACACATGCAAATAAATATCTAATGAAAGCACACGAATGTTCATGTGTTTCCATTAGATATTTATCATTTTTATGTAAAAGGGCATCCAACCCGCCCTCACACCACTCCAATGACGACAAGCGTCTAAGGAAAAGATCTCTGATCCCACAGAATGGCCGAGTGCCCCCTTGGATAACGGCGAGGAGACATCACCGGTTCTTTATGTAAAATTCAAAATGACTGATATTTCGAACGATCAAATTAGAACAGACCCATGAACTTCTTCTTTTTAACCCGGCTGGGTATTTCTTTAATTACGTTCTGCCCCTGAACAAGGAGCTCTGCATTCTCTGTAAATAAGAAGACCGTATCAACACCGTATCTGCTGTCAATCTCAGCGAAAGCCTCCGCCATTTTGAAGCCCCGCTTTGTGGTGTTATGGGCATCTGAAGCGATAAAGTGCGTCAGATTGGCTTCAATCAGCTGATGGGAAAAGCCTTTGATCTTCTTCCCGAAGTACCCGCATAAGCTTGCAGCTGTCACTTGTGTTAATGACCCTTTTTTGACCAATTGGTATAACACGTCAGGACGTTCCATGATTTCAGCATTGCGCTCAGGATGCACAATGACCGGTGTCAGGTCTTTCATCTGCAGATCATATAAGAGCTGCTCTGTGTAGCGCGGTACATGCCCGCTTGGCAATTCAATGAATACATAAGGCGAATTGGCAAGGGGAAGGATTTCCCCTTTATCCAGGTCAGCCAGCAGATCCCCATTAATCCGGGTTTCCTGTCCGGCCAGGATTTCAAGGCCGATTTTTTCCTGCTTCAGTACATCATTCACTAGAGAAACTTTATTCTGTATCTCTACTTTAGTATTATCGTAGCTTTCATTTCTATGATGGGGCGTCGCAATGATTGTATGAATCCCTTCTGAAACAGCCTGCCTGGCCATTTCTATCGTTTCACTCATATCCTTGGCTCCGTCATCAACTCCGGGCAATATATGACAATGGATATCAATCATTGCGCCCAACCCCTTCCAATTAAATGTTAATAATCTAGGACTTTTTTAATATACCATTCTGCTCCTATAGGGTAAATAAGAGATTTTGTCGAATCTTCTTATTTTCCGCCATAGTAGTAATAGTAATGCGAATCCTGAAGCTTTTTCTGATTCAGCACTGCTCCAAGCAGCTTGCCCTTGGATGTTCGGAGAAGCTCTGTCGCTTTTTCCGCCTGTTCCATTTCTGTGTAGCCGCTGCTGATCACGAGCATGGTGCCCTCTACCTTGTTAGCCAGGATCTGGGCATCAGCTACAGCAAGAATCGGCGGAGTATCGAATAGGACGACATCAAATTCCTTCTGGACATTTACCAGGAATTCTTCCATCGCCTGTGAACCAAGAAGTTCAGCAGGGTTTGGCGGAATCGGTCCGCTTGTCAGCACAGAAAGATTTTCAATCGCTGTTTCTTTAACAGCTTTTAACAGACTGGAGCTTTTCGTCAATACATTTGTCAGACCGTTGTTGTTCGTCAGGTTGAAGGTATAATGGGCAGTAGGCTTCCGCAGGTCGGCATCAACCAGCAACACCCGCTTGTTCTGCTGCGCAAATACTACAGCAAGATTGGCCACTGTTGTGGACTTCCCTTCCCCCGGACCGGATGAAGTCACCAGGATGGAACGGACATCCTGATCAACGGATGAGAATTGAATATTGGTTCTTACGGTCCTGTACTGCTCGGCAATCGGAGATTTTGTGTTATAAGCTGCCACCAGCTTTCTCCTGCTGTCATTCACAGATGCTTTCGGCTTCTTCTTAAACAGCATCCCGTTCACCTCCACGCTGCTTTCGTGCTGCTTTCTCTTCCATGGCTCCTGTTTCTTCATTAATAATGGCAATCGTGCCAAGCACAGGCAAATCCAGCAGTTTCTCGATATCCTGCTCTGTTTTTACCGTGTTGTCCATGTATTCTAATAGGAAGGCAAGTCCAACACCTGCCATCAAGCCGACTACGAGGGCAATGGCCATATTCAGCAATTTGTTCGGTTTGATAGGTGCCGGATTGTCAGTGAGCTCTGCTTTCGCCAGAATTTTGACATTATCAATATTCATGATTTCAACGATTTCACGCTTGAAGACATTTGCCGTTGTGTTGGCGATATCCGCTGCCATATTGGCATCAGGATCCTGGACTGTAATGGCCAGTACCTGGGAGTCCGTCTGGCTGCCGACCGTAATCTTCGAATCCAGCTGGCTTGTCGTTATATCAAGGTCCAGCTCCTCTTTTACCAGGTCAAGGATTGCCGGGCTCTTTATGATGACATTATAAGTGTTAATTAATTGCAGATTGGTCTGGATTTCACCGGTATTATATACCGGCTGGTCGCTCTTGGCCTGGTTGACCAGCAGCTGTGTTGTAGACTGATAAATGGGAGTGAGGTAAAAGTAACTGATGAGACCGCTCGTTGCTACAGCAACGAAGGCGATAGACAAAATGAGACCCAGACGCTTCCTTAATGTCTGGAAAAGCTCTTTCAAACTTATTGTTTCCTCCATTGGGTTCCTCCTGAAAAAAAATGTAAGGTTATTGTAAAACACATAGTATTATAGCATATCATATATCAAAAAATGGTTATAATGGCATGATTTTTACAAGATCCGCTCGACTTTGACAGCAATCTGGCAATTATTTTCCTCATTAGTCCATTAAACTATAAAAAACTGCATATTTATAGTTTAAATTGGATTTTGGAAGAAATTACAATCCGCTGTCCTGCCGTTCAATTCCTTAAAAAAAGCACTCCAAGGAGTGCCAACGGAAATTTGGGAATTGAATATGGGGAATGTGATAGCAGCAGGAAAATTCTCATGGCCAGAAGGTGCCAAGGAAATCGCAGCTGACTATCTCACTCTTTTTTCAATTGATAACCTTACATCCATATTATCACCTTATCTATACAGATTGTCTAATCATGCTGTATTCCCAGCATTTTTGTATTCTGGGTATTTTTTGAATAAATAGACCGCGAAACGTCTTTTTATATAACTGTAGGCATATAGTAAATTTTTAGTTCTTTATTCTGTTGATTTTTCCAAAATAAAAAATCAGCTTCCCTCTTAGAAGGAAGCTGATCTCATTAATTGGCTGTTCTGAAAATCTGATTGGCCCACTCAGGATGGTCGATGAACGGATTGCGGTTTTCCTGGATACTGTAGATGACGTTATTGCGGTTCATTTCAAACGCATCGACAGGATCCTGTTCATTCCACTCTAGCAGGACAGACAGCTTGCCATGGTAAGGATTCGAGCCGTTGTTAAGCAGGTCATTCAGCTCAAGATCCACCCTGTCTCCATTTTCGTAGCGGACTGCCATATAAAAGAGCATTCGCGCTACATCGCCTTTTACGCGGTCAGGCGGCTCAAAGGAATTGGCGCTCCTTTTGCAATCGCTGCAGTTCGTTACAGCACTGCCGCCATTGGCAAAGTCCAAATTACCGCGCGTGCTGTTGACCTGGACATCTGTTGGGCGGAGATGGTGGATATCTGTTCCCGGTCCATTGGTTGTACCGAAATCGCCATGGGACTTGGCCCAGACATGCTCCCGGTTCCAATCGCCGACATTCCCGCCGTTTCTGTCTTTAGATCGGGAAAGGCCGGAATAAAGAAGAATGACGTTGTTCGGGTTGTTTGGATCCTCATCTGTTTCTTTCAACGCATCCCATACCTGGCTGTAAGAAAGAACTTTATGAGTCTTGATAATATCGTGCAGAGCAGCCTTCAGCTCACTGCCTGTCTTGCCTGCAGCAGCCGTATAATAGGAATCAACCGGCTGTTCAGTCTGTTCTCCTGTAACAGTTAATTGAAAAGTAAGCTGAGCTTCTTTATCGCCATCAGTGCCTTTGACTGTTACCTGATACGTGCCTTCCTCAGACTCAAGGAAGGTAAGCGTGCTGCCGAATACATTTCCCCTTGTGGATGTATATGTGAGCTCATCCCCGTCCGGGTCAGTAAAATAATTGCTCAAATCAATTGTTAAAGATTTGTTTATTTGAACAGTTTGATTGCTGATTGGACTGGCTGCCGGAGCCCCGTTTTCTACAGGGTGAAAAGGAGAAGCAATAGCTTCCCCTTTCACATTAGTGAACTTGATATTCGATGTATCGAAGCCGTCTGTAACTGTCCATTTCTGAACGTTTTCAGCACCGCGGATTTCTTTTACATTGCTATTGTCGATGACTACTTCTTTAATCACAGTACCTTTAAAGTCAATGATCGCATCCGCTTTCGCTGGCTTGATCACTACTTTTGTATCTGCAAGGCTTTCACCGTGGAACTCAGCGTATTCACCAGTAAAGTAGATGCCGTCTTGAATGACAGAGCTTCCTTTTACAGTGATGGAAACACTAGGTTTTGAAATGGTCAGCTTCTTAGTCTTAAAGTTATTAAACTGATAGTCTTTTTCTGCTGTGATTGGCACTTCCGTTTCACCTGAGAAATCAATTTGCGCCAATACCGGATCATGGTCGCTTGCACGGCCAGCCATGTCAGTAAAGTCAGCATTGATATGAAGAATATCAACCTTCGTATTGTCAACAAGATTATTAGATACAAGGATATGATCAAGCACTTGGGAATTGCCCTGATATACATAAGTGTATCGGTCAGAAGCTTCCACTTTATTGATCATATTCGTCATAATATCGCCTTCGTGGATTTTTAAAGACTGAGAGAATTGATAGTCATTAAAATCACCTAAAGAAACGATGTTGGCATCAGGGTTTTCTGCTTTGATACCAGCTGCAAAATCATGGACGATTTTTGCAATCTTATGGCGCTGTACTTCACTTCCATAGACAGGAGGCTGCTGTGATCCAAATAAAGGTGTATCCCCTGACTTGGAGTTCCAGTGATTGGCAATGACAACGACACTTTCACCCTTAAAATCGAACTGGGCTGCCAGGGGCTTTCTGCTGTCATCGAATGCGCTATTTGTCGGGTCAATACGCCCTGGGTTATGCGTTAACTTGCCATTTTCATAGCCAACAGCAGTGGTTGCATCTCCTGCAGGAATACCTTCAGTTAAAGAAACCCGCTCAGGATTGTATAAGAAACCTACCCTGATATTGGCATTAGGTGCACCGCCGTCTGCATTATTGACTGGGTCGATATTAACGTAGTTGTATTCTGCACCGCCGGCTGCTTTGATTGCTGCTATAAGTCTTTCATAGCTTTCAGAAGCATCTGAATCTCCCGCAGATCCGCCATTATTATCCTGAACTTCTGTTACACCGATAATGTCTGGGCTCTGCATGTCAGTGGCCAGGGCACGGGCAAGCTTTTGTGCTTTGCTGTCCGGGGACGAAGATTTATTATTCGAGAAGTTCTCCAGATTATAGGACGCAACGGTCAGCTTATCTTCAGCTTTCACGATAGTCGTCTGTTCAGGTTCAGCTTCACCTTCAATATGGGCTTCTTCAAGATCAGCCAAAGCTGCATAGATTTTGTAGTTTTGATAAGAATATCCGACTACCCCTGTTAAAGGACCTTCGAATTTGTCGCCTGTTGCCACTTCAAAATCACGGGCTTCGCCATTTGGCTCCAGACGGAACTGGATTCTGTTTGGATTTTGATCATTTTCTTCATATAATAGGCCGCCATGAAGTGTATCGGTTTCTGCACTTTCAAGGACTGTTACAAGATCTCCATTTTCCTGCGGAGCTACAGCCTTTACATCGCCGACCTGGACTCTCATGGATTCAAGACTCTCCCAGAAATCAATAGCATCCTTTTCCGGATTGAATACTTCCAGGTTATCGCTGTCGATATGCCCGCTTGGCAGATTGCTTTCATCAATGACAATCGGCTCTGGAAGGCTGACCCCGCTTTCAAGTACAGTTACATTCCCGCCTCTATCATTCCTGACTGTAATCTGTGTTGTCTTCAGGTCTGTTGTCTGGCGGTCACTGTACCCTTCAATGGCGTACTCGCTTACTTGTCCTGTTACTGAAACGAGATCTCCCACTGTGATAGGCCAAGGGCTGTTCCCACTGTATAACACAAGCGCTTCTGAAGTATCAGGATCATTATCAGCCAGCTCATCAGGTGTCTGGATATGATAATAATAGGAACCGGTGGATTGGAATGCATAGGTTACAATACCCTCGATTCCTTCCACTGTTTCCCCTGCAAACGGAGACGTGTGGTTCTTTGCTTGCAAATCATGGATCTGCAGTGAGTCTGTAATCGTGTATTCATATGTTGTAACTTCGCTCAATGTACCATCTTCAGCCTTTACAACTGTTTTCAGTACTGTATCTTCTGTGATTTGGATAGGTGCAGTATATTTCTCGCTTGCATCAGTCGGTTCTGAACCGTCTGTTGAATAGAAGATTTCTGCATTGGCAGTTGAAGTGGATAGCGTCACTTCAGTGCTGCCGACAAATGTGCCGCTTCCCGGTACAGCTTGAGCCGGGCGAAGAGCAGCACTGTCGACCACGATATCCTGCGCGCCGCGCGGGATGATCTGGTAGTCATTATCGAACTGCTGGACAATGCCAGTAATAGATTCATAGACCGTTCCCACTTCTAAGCCCAGCGTTATATACTCATCCCTGACTATGAAACTGCCAGTTCCATCTGTGGCTGTGAAATTAGCTCCTGAGGAATCGACGCCAGTAAGATCCAAGTTCTTGACTGTCACCAGCTGTGATTCAAGTGGTTCGCCGATTTCATTTCCTGTTACTGTTCTAGAAGCCGGAGCTTCTGCTTCGTTCTTTTCTACAATCACTGCTCCATCAAGCTGAAGCAAGTTTCTATAAACTGCAAGTTTACCTGTCAGTGTTACCTCATCGCCAACCTGTGCATCAAGAGAAGCCGGGCGAACCGCAATACCGCCGGTCGCATCCTGGACAGACACAGTATTCTTAAGGTTTGCAGCTACAACACCTTTAATAGTGACCGTTTCTCCAACTGCTGCAGCTCTTGCATCAGCGATTGAAATGATTTCAACATCGCCTGGCTCTTCCGGATCCGGTTCTCCCGGGTTCTCACCTGCTGATCCATCCATTTGGTGGATTCCAAGGTTTGATGCGTCATCTTTTGGCAGGGCAGTCCATTCGTCCTCGGGAACAAATGCATCATCCGCTATAGTGTCTCCGGAAGTGACAGAGCTTTTTCTGACCAGCGTCATATCAGCTGTTTTAACAGTTGTACCCCAGTATGTTCCTGGATCCACTCCGAGTTGGCCAAATGAGTCTACTATATTTCCAGATTTCTTTAATACAAGAGCATCGTCACCATTAAAGTTAATGACACTGCTGTTAGTAGTATCGCTCTTACTCAGTATTTCCGCAGAAGCTTGACCGTGTGAGATTACATATGTCTGCTTATCTGCCAGCTCACCTGATAAAGCAAGCTTAAATGGGTTAATGCTGGATCCATTAGTATACAGCTCAAGAGAATACTGGCTTAAGTCAACCGAAGAGCCGGTGCCATTATATAATTCAATTGCTTTATTATAACTAGCTCCTTCAATATACTCTGAAATAATCAGATCTGAAGCAGCAGCTACTGTCTCCGCTTTTACCGTTGACGGTACAGCAGCAGGAACAAATAGGCTTGTCACTAAACCAGCTGACAAAAAGGCATTTAGCGGTTTTTTCCACTTTCCTTTTTTCATAGTCGGCCCCTTTTTAATCATAGTTTTTGTAAAGCTATAGTCATTTCATTGCAGGTCCTCCTGGGAGACCAGAAGGATCTGCTTTATAATCAGTCTAGAAATTCTGTATCGCCATCAACTTCTACATTGTTGAATTCAATGGTAGAAGCGTCGCCTTTGATGTACAGGTTTCCTTTTACATGCGCATGCTCAAGTTTGTCTACTCCGGTCACATCCACTGTCACATTTCCGCTATATACTTTTGGCGCTGCTTCTGTACCGCTGAATCCTGAAACTTCCACCACTTGTACAATGCGGCCTTCAACAGAAGGGTTAACCGTTCCCAGTTCCTTCACATATTCCTGAAGCACTTCCCAATCAGTTAGTCCCAGATCTGTTACACGGCCTTCTTTATATGCGTTTTCAAATACTTTATAGTTGTCTCCGCCTTTTGCAGTGAATGCATTAGTAGCTACAACATATTCTTTTTCCAGGTTTAACGCTTCCCAGTTTCCATCTTTGTCCTGAACTGTAACGCTAGTTACTCTATCGTTTGCACCTTTAGAAGTATCATAAGTGAACTTTAAGCCTGACACTTGAAGGAACCCGCCGTTTAGTGCAGGTGCAATGCTCACACTCTGCTCCAGAGCGGCTTTCACTTCGGCACCTGTTAAGTTCATTGTTGCCAGAGTATTTCCGAAAGGCAATGTCGTGATCAGTTCCCCGACTGTGATTTCCCCGCTATTAATTGAAGCACGAATACCCCCGCCATTTTGGAACGCTATGACTGCATCTTCATTATATTGCTTGGCTTTTCTCAGCATTCCGTCGGCAATCAGGTTTCCAAGATTGGTTTCCTGGTTTCGGACTACCGCTTGGCCACCTATGTTTTGAACCAGTTCAACTGAAGCAGTTGCACCTGTCGGTTGTTCTTTAAGCGTCTTTACTTCATCTGCATAAGGCTTCAGAATAGCTGCCGCACCTGCATCTTCTGTCTTTTTAGAAATATCCACCAATTCACCCGCATGGCCGACAACCTTGCCGTCTTTATCAAATTCGACATCCAATGTTCCCAGGAAGGTACTGTATTGATAGGCTGTCACGATTACTGTCGGCTCATCTCCATGAGTGTCTACAACCGGCTTATAAGTGGAAGCATCGCGGGAATCTGTCCCCAGGAAAGTATGAGAGTGTCCGCCCACAATGACATCAATGCCGTCAACAGCTTTAGCCAGTTCCTGATCATTGTCGAAAGCCGGGTTATCATCATACCCGATATGTGTTAGAGCGATAATTTTGTTGATGCCCTGCTCTTCAAACGCATCGACTGCTTTTTGAGCTTCCTCGATATAATCCTGGAACTCAACGCTGCCCGGGCTGGAAATTCCGGCTGTCTCTTCTGTAGTCAAGCCAAGAATACCGATCTTCTCTCCATCTACTTCTTTTACGATGGCATTGTAGATCTGTCCGTCTTCAGGATTTGATTTCACTTCTTCTGTATTAAAGATATCATCGAAATGGCTGTCCTTAGAGAAGTCTACATTAGAGCTGACAAATGGGAAGTCTGCACCTTGGACAAATTCTGCAAGTGCCTGATGACCCTCTGGACTTGATCCAAGATCAAACTCGTGATTACCGAATGTCATGGCATCGTATCCCATATAATTCATAAGCTCTAAGTCAGCTTTACCTTGGAACTTATTGAAATACAAAGTACCTGAGAATACATCTCCTGCATCAAGCAGTAAAGCGTCCGGATGGCCAGCTTCGTACTCCTTAATAGCTGTAGCACGCTTTGCGGCATTGTCAATGTTTGCGTGTGTATCATTTGTATGCATAAGTGACAGATTGAAATTTTCAACAGGTGGATCTGTAGGTGTACCCGGATTTGATGGCGTACCCGGATTTGGAGCCTGAGGTGCTTTAAACGTAATGTCACCGATAACAGACTTGCCATTAAATGATAACAATTTATAGGTCTTGCCTGACTCTTGAACAGAAGTTGTCAATTCAACCGTCGTATAATCTCCGTCAGCCGGTGCAGAAGGAAGAATCTTGACTGCTTCTACTTTCAGTCCGCCATCAAATGAAAAATCTGTTGTCAGGACATTTTCTAATTGACCTTTTACTTTTACGCGAATCGTAGTATTGTTGACCGACTCCACACTGACGGCTTCAACCATGTTTTCCATTACCATCGCGGATTTATGTAGGAATATAGCATAATCCCCGCGTTTTGCGTTTAGATTGACTCCAAACTCATCTTCAGTGGTTCCTTTTGTCACACCATTAGCAGCCAAGGCTTGTACAGCATTTTTGTACATTGGTGTTACATCTTTGAATTCCATGCTGGAGTTGCCTTTAAGTCCAAATCCTTTATGCAGCCAAATGGCCAACTCTCCGCGGGTAATAGAGCTGTTTGAATCAAATGTAGTTTTTGTTTTTCCTGATGTAATCCCTGCTGCTTTAAGAGCATTTACTGCACCTTCTGCACGGGCAGGAACATCTTTGAATCCAGAGGCGGGAGCAGTTTGAGTATTTAAGCCCAGAACCTTCGCTAATAATACAGCTGCATCTACACGCTTAATTTCGGAACTAGTCCCAAACGAATACGCATTTAAACCTTTACCGCCTTTAGAGATAACAAAATCGACAGCATCCTTATAGCGATCTGTTACATCTTGAAAATTTGCGGCGCTTGCTGTTGGTGCCACTGCCGAAACTACGACAGCTGCAGTTGCTGCTGTTGCTAAAAATTTACGGTTTTTGGTCATCCTAGTGCCTCCTCAGTTTTTAAAATTGGCAAATACTCAGAAAAATATCCAAAAATAGTCCTATTACTCTATCAATTCACAAAATACCTTGAATTAAGAATAGTAAGACCAGAGCTCTTACATTATAACAAAAGACCTACGCAGTTTGCACATATTTATACATATTTTACGGGATTTTTACATTTGTATGCGCTTTATGTCGAATGTTAATTTTGTAAATACACCAGAACATTCGCCTTTTGCTGATGTTAATACTTTTTTCATATATCTTTTTTCACATCTCTATTTGACTTCTATTTGAGAAACTGTATTGACAGCAGCGAATAAGCGCTACTTCGTCTCTAGTAAATGATTTAGAATTTTTATAATAATTATATTGAAATTATTATGTATTGCATTATTTTCTTTTCCCACTAGAATAAGCCAGATTTTGATAATTGTATTAGGATCGATTATTTTCTTCTTTATTCGTATAAAAAGTAATTTCACAGGGGAGTATTAGCAGATGATTTCTACACAGGGATTAATACGCTTGTGTTCAGCCAAATTTATTTCAGTAAGGGATTCATTATAGGTATTCCCTTAAGTGAAAAGTGCAATATTTTCTCAGTACTGTTTTAAAGCAAAAAAAACCCTATTTCAATGTTGAAATAGGGTTTTAATCTTATTAGTTAGCAGTTACTACAGTAGATTTAGTTAACTTGTTACCAGTGATATCTTCTAAGCTAATATTAGATTCGTTATCAGTAACACCTACAGTAACTGTCTGAGATGTGTTGTAAGTTGGTACAGTCAGGGAAATTTTGTTATCTCCAACTACTCCGTCTACAACTCCAGTGTAAGCTACAGTAGTTCCGTTAACACTAACAACAAAGTCGTTGTTATCTCCAGCAAGTAAAGTAGTCGCATCTACATTTTCACTGAAAGTAAGTTCAACTGAAGTTGAGCTTGCTTTTCTAGCAGCTGTAAGTACTGGCTTCACATTGTCAACAAAACCACCGGCAATGTTTTCAGTGCGATCAGCTGCTGCAACCTTGCTGCCTGCAGTAGAAACTACTGAGTCTGAAATTGTCAGAACTGCACCACCAGTAGAAGCAACACTTGCAGCTGGAAGCTCAATCTTAACAGTTTGAGTATTTCCATCGAAGTAGATGTTAGTTCCAGCTGGAAGAGCTTTACCATCTAACATATAGTTAGCAAGGGTAGTAGCTGAAGTTGTCATTGTAGTGCTGTAAGATACAGTGATTACATTATTAGCAGCAACAGCAGATGCAGAAACTGTAGAAGCAGATGCTGATTTAGTGAATGAAACAGTAGTTGCACTATTGTTGTTTCCAGCTAAATCTTTTACTGCACCAGCAGCTAAGTTAAGAGAATAGTTGCCGATTTTGAATGCACCATTAGTTTGAACTGCACTAGAAGCTACCTGAAGGATAGTCGGGTTGCCGCTAGCATCATTAACGATTGTAGCACTATTGATTGCTTGTCTAACACCATCTTTATCAGTCAGCGTAAGCTTAGAAAGGTCTGCATTTTTGATGCTCTCATTGAATCTTACGTTGAATACTTCATTCACTCCTGCAGTTGCATCAACATCAACGATTTCATTGAAGCGAGTTACAACAGTTGGAGCTGTTTGATCCTTGCTCAATGTAACGTTAGAAGTATAAGTTGTTCCGTATAGGTTGTTTGAAGTCGCTTTGAATCCAGAAACTTCAACCACTACGTTAGAAGTGCTTTGATTAGTATCATATACTTTAATTTGACCATTGTCAGACAATGTTAAAGTATACTCTTTACCTGAACCAGATGCTACAACCCCTAAGTTGTAACCGCCCTTTTTAACAGCAAAGTTAGCGCCAGTCACTTCTTTGTTGAAAGTAACTTTCAAAGTGTTGTCAGATAACTGTTCTACTTTAGATACTGTAGGTGCAGTAGTATCATCAGAGATTACTACAGAGCCAGTAAGTACAGAAGATTTGTTTCCAGCAGCATCAGTAACACCGCTTACTAGTACCTGGTGAGATCCAGACGCAAGACCAGAAGCACCGCCAGAGATTGTAACTGTTTTTGTTAGACCTGAGATAGCAGCAACAGATCCAGTCTTGTCAACGCCGCCAACTTTAGCAAGTTCTACAGAAGAAACATAATCGTCAAAAGTTACTTTAACGTCGCTTCCGTCACGAACAACTTCAGTGATTGTTGGAGCTGTTGTATCAGAGAATACCCAAGTTTTTGAGAAGTTCTCAGCAAGACCTTCCAGTTTAGAGTTCAGAACTGATTTCTTTACAGTAAGCTGAACAGCTTCATTGTTAGCCAGTCTAGCATTGTCAGTAAGAGTAAGAACTACACGCTTAGCGTTGTTTTCGTCAACTTCAGCAGTGAAGTTTGTTTCACCAGCGCCCGCTACTGTTAATGAATAGTTGCTTTCGTTTTCAGCAGTCACTTCGTCAACAGCTGTATTGAAATCAATTACGATTTCTTTTGCGTTTACAGCTGAAACGTTAGAAACTTCTAAAGTTTTAACAACTTCAGCAGCTCTCTTAAGGAAGATTGCAAGATCACCGCGAGTGATGTTCTGGCTAGTTCCGAAAGTTGTTTCAGTTTTACCTTGAGTTACACCATACTCATAAAGAGCTTTGATGTAAGAACCGAAGTTAGGGCCAAGGTCTGTGAAAGGAACTTTAGCATCTGATTCAAGTTCGTAGGCATTAGCAAGGATCTTCGCCATTTCACCGCGAGTAAGCAGTGCGTTTGGAGCGAAAGTTGTTTGTGTTTTACCAGAAATAACCCCTTTAGCTTTCAGTGCAGATACAGCAGCATCGTAGCGGCCAGTATCAGAGAAGCCTGAAGCTGGTACGTTAGTCAGGTCAAGCTTAAGAGCTTTTGCCAGCCAGATTGCAGCATCACCGCGTTTTACATTGTCGTGAGTGCCGAATGTAGTGTCGCTAGTACCTTGAGTGATACCGTTAACTACTAGGTAGTTTACAGCGTCCTGGTATTTTGCAGCAACGTCTTTGAAATCAGATACAGATGCTGCGCTTGCAGCAGGAGCTACAGCAGATGCAACGATCGTTGCAGTAGCAGCTGTTGCGATGAACTTGCGGTAAGACTTAGGTTGATAAGCCATGTGTTTGTTTCCTCCCTGTTTTGTAAATAAAGGTTTTTAATATTTTCGAAGATTGAATCTTCGATGAACACCAATTTGTTGCAGTTTAGCAGATTCCTATTTCCGTCAAATTCCCCCATGTTTCGCGTTGCTATGTAGGTGAAAATGGAGCATTCCTGGAAGAAAAACAGTGCTTCTCTCCTAAATGACAGAATAGAACTACTATACACGTATTCTATTCTACCAAAAATGGATGATATTTCAACTGTTTTTTACAATATTCTCCCTGCAAACTGTTTTTTGCCAGAAAACCCACTTATGCCATGCATTAGGAGTGTAATACCAGCAACAAAAATTATTATACAGGTAATTTACTTTAGATGGAAGAATTACCATGGCAAAATAATACTAGTTTGGCATAGTAATTGTTTCCAGTACTTCCACCTCTTATTATAGACGATGTGAGTTTTGATTTAGTTTCAGGTTTTTTTATATTATTTTCCAAGAAAAAAAGCATGCAGAAGAGCTGCATGCTTTGCTGAACTCACCTTGCCAGTGTATGCACGCCGGCTTTGGTGTATGCTATATTTTTTTGTATGTTTCCAGAGTCTGGTCGGCGAGCTGTTTGACAGAATAAAGGGCCGAAGCTTTTTCGTAGAGTTTGTCTCCCATATTTGAGAGTTTTCCCTGATCCTTCGCTTCAGCTGCAGCCAGAATGGCTGACTCTATGGCAGATGCATCTTTGACAGGCACAATCCAGCCCAGCGAAGGATCGGAAATCAAATCCTTCACACCGCCCACATCTGTAGAAATGACCGGAACATGGGCGCGGGCCGCTTCCAGAATGACGAGCGGAAAGCTTTCACTGTAGGATGCGAGCAGCTTGACGTCAGATAAGGACAGATATGAGTGAACATCATCATGGAAGCCGAGGAAGCGAACTTTTTCCGCGATCCCTTTCCTGGCAGCTTCCTTTTCAAGCTCCTCCCGTATCGGTCCGTCGCCGATCAAGAGCAGCGTTGTATCCGGTCTTTTTTTCAAAAGGCTCTGGAAAGCATCAAAGACAACGGTGTGGCCTTTGATTGGATGCAGGCGCGCCACCATGATGACGGCAAACTCCTCTTCTGAGAGCCCTAAATCTCCCCTTGTCAGATTGTTTTTCAATTCTTTATCAAAGGAAATGCCGTTATAGATAGTCGTAATTTTCCCTGCCGGGATGCCAAAGCCGGTGATCATGCTTTTGAAGCGTTCAGATACGGCAAAGAAATGATCAATTTTACGGATGACATTCATATTGATTGCAGTAAAGACACGGCCTTTAATCCCGCCTTTGATAAAGTCCTGCTCAGGATTGCTGTGGATCGTGGTGACCCATTTGAACGGAATCATTTTTCTCACCATATAGGCGAAAAGGTTCGCCCTCGGCCCATGAGTATGGACAATGGTGATTCCTTCATCTTTGATGACCTTTTTAATCCTTGATAAGATGGACAGGTCATAGCGTGATTTCTGGTTGAAGAAGACCAGCGGGATCCCAAGCTCCCTCGCTTCCTGTGCGAGTTTGCCTTCCTGGAAAACGCCAAGCAGGATGTCCTCGGACTTTAGATGGCTTAATAAAGAAAGAAGGTGGTTTTTTGAACCACCTGTCTCCCCTCCGCTGATTAGATGCAATATTTTCATGATTGCTCATTCCTTTTGATTGTAAATGTTCCGGCAACAGCTGCCAGCATCATGAAGAAATACGTTGTATATGTTTTATCTTCCCAAATATTGTAGAGAAGCGCACAGGCAAATACTGCCAGCAGGACGCTCATGAGGGCGATTGCCGCTTTGGATTTCTGTCTGTTTTTCCACAGGAAGAACAGCATGCCTAAGAGGAACACGGCAAACAGGATGACGCCAACTGCCCCTGTCTGGGCGATGATCTGGATATACTGGTTGTCCGAATAGATGTCATTCTCGATGCCATAGTCATCATAGATCGGCGAAGAATAGCTCTTTGCCGCTGAATCGCCGTAAGTGGCAAAGCCTGTACCAATAACCGGATGGTCTTTGAAAATTTCAAAGCCCTTGTTCACAATGAACAGACGGCCGGTTGTCTTGCTGAGCTCAACGGTCGACATCTCGAATGTTTCCTTGAAGCGCCGCTCCTCGTCTGAAGGCTGCTCAGTCTGGTCTGCAGGCGTTTCGGTGCGCGGTACATCCTGATCTAGGCCCTGGAGCTTAAAGTAGTTCGCTCCTTTTGTCACCGGAATATTGACCAGGACAACTGCTATCAGGATGCCGATAACGATATTGCGGGCCCTCTTCCACTCTTTTGTGAGCAGGATATAGACAACAAAAGCAATCACAAAGCCGATATAGGTCCCGCGTGAATAGGTCAGCGTGATGACGCCAAGCATGAGCACAAGGCCGATATTGATGAACAGCCTTGTTCTGCCATTATTGACGAGCTGCTTCAGATACACGCCAAGCATGAACGCAATGGACAGGTATACAGCCAATACGTTCGGATTGTCGATCAGTCCGTAGATCCTGACGCGGTTATTATAGGACAAAGAACGCGCGACCCATTTTTCCGGCATAAGAAGCGTCCTCAGGGAAAGCTTCTCTACAAGTCCGTGCAGACAGAGCAGGATGGCCATGAAGAAGGTTGTCCAAAGAAACTTCAGTATATCTTCTTTTGTAATATTCAGGCGCCTCACAACATAAAACACGATATACGTGATCAGGAAGGCCCTGAGCTGAAACACGATGGCAGTCGGCGATACACCGGTCAGGAATGCCGAGATGGCTCCCACTGCACAAAAGGCGAAGAACGCCCATTCGAAAATATGGAATTCAAATATCTTCTTCCATTCTTTCTGAAGAAGATATTTCAGCACCACACTTGCGAATGCCGCCAGGATGATCAGATCTCCTGCCATCTTCAGCGATGGATTTATTTCAATCAAAAACGAACGGGTCGGAAAATAAATCAGCAGGTTCAGCAGGCCATTCTTCGGCGAGAAAAACGCATACAGGGCCAATAGCGCCGATACCCCAAGCCCGACAAGTGAATGGGGAATTATGAGTGCAAGGATGATCAGAGGCACGCTTATGAGTGCAAAAGGAAAATCTCTCCATGAAATATTCATCAATCTAGGTCCTTTCTTGCCTTTTACTTTGCTTATGCAGGATAAAAGGCTTGAAAAGTAGTCTTTCAAGCCTTTTGTGTTCTAAGAAGGCAGTCCAATAAAGTTCTCTCCATTTATAACATGGGGAACTGGAGCAGTCTATATTAAAAAGTTGAAAATCCTGTGAATCTTAACCAATCCCTACCGGCGGGACATGATCTTCAGAAGGAACCTCGGCAGGGCGAGCTGCCGCTTGAAGCGGTGCGGCTCCTTCATCAGGCGGTAAAGCCATTCAAGGCCGAGCTTCCGGTAAAAGGACGGTGCCCGCTGCACCTTGCCGGCAAAGACGTCGAAGCTTCCGCCAACACCCTGGAATACTTTAACGTTAAGATGCGGCATATGCTCACGGATCCACAGCTCCTGCTTCGGGCTGCCCATGGCGACAAACAGCAGCTCGGCGCCTGATTCATTGATTTTCTCAACAAGCGCCTGCTGGTCCTGGACATAGCCGTTTTCATAGCCGGAGATGATGAGCCCCGGATATTTTTCCTCAAGCTTCCGTTTAGCCTCTGTGACAACCTCTTCCTTGGCGCCATACAGAAATACTTTATGATGTTCTTCAGCGGCAAAGCGGATCAACCTTTCCATCATATCCACGCCGGTCACCCTGGAGGTGATGCTCCCGCCCTTGAGCTTAGAGGCAAGCAGGATGCCGACGCCGTCAGGGATCTGATAGGTTGACCCGTTGATCAGGCCGCGCAGTTCTTCGCTTTCTTCCGCTTTGATGACTTTTTCAGGATTTACGGCAATAATGGTCGACTGTTTCCCTTCCATCATCCTGGTTCTGAGATCATCAATAATCTCTTCATAATTAAGAGGGGAAACATCGACCCCTAAATATTGCTCTTTTCCCATTCTACTCATCACTTTCTTTTACTCATAATGTAATGGGCGCCAGCATGGAAAGGTCGCCGATGCGGTATACCTTTACATGATCAGCATCCATGTCCGTACAGTTCTTCGTATCAAACACAACAGGGGAAGCCATGCCTGCAAAATCCTCTGCCTTCAGTTCGCGGAACTCAGAATGGTCTGCAAGGACAGCGACCACATGGGCACCGTTCACTGCTTCCTCAAAAGAAGACAGCTCAAAATCCACCTGGTGGTTCTGTACATGCGGATCATAGGCATGAACCTCGAAGCGCGGATTGCTTTTCAGCATTTCGTAAATTTCGAGTGCCGGGCTTTCGCGCACATCATCAATATTGCCTTTGTACGTCAGGCCGAAAACAGCGATCTTCGGCTTTTCCAGCTGGACAGTAAGCTTCTCGATATTCTCAACCACAAAGTGAGGCATAGAGTTGTTGATGCGGCGGGCTTCCTGAATCAATGGCGATTCTGCCTGCGCTTTTTCCACGATGAAGTAAGGATCGACTGCCAGACAGTGGCCGCCTACTCCTGGTCCAGGCGTATGGATGTTCACGCGCGGATGCTTGTTGGCAAGCTCGATGACATTATGCGCATTGACGCCAAGCTTCTGGCTGATTTTCGCCAGCTCGTTGGCAAGGGCGATATTAACATCGCGGAAGGTGTTCTCCATCAGCTTGGACATTTCAGCAGTCACCGCTTCTGTTTCGATCACATCGCCTGTGACGACGGCACGATAGACATCTGCCGCTTTTTTCGCAGCAACCGGTGTCGTTCCGCCGACGATGCGTGTGTTTTCGATCAGTTCGATCAGAATGCGGCCTGGGAGCACACGCTCTGGACAATGGGCCACATAAATATCATTCTGTGTATCAAATCCGCTTTCCCGAAGGATCGGTGCCACAACATCATCCATCGTTCTTGGCGGGATCGTGGATTCAACAATGACGACATTGCCTTTTTTCAAAAATGGTACGATTGACTTTGTAGCATTGACAACATAGTCGACATTCGCTGTATAGTCTTCGTGGATCGGCGTCGGTACGGCAATGATGAAGACATCTGCTTCCTCAGGTGCTGTGGACGCGCGCAGCTTGCCTGTCTCCACTACCTCTTTCACAAGCTCCGGAAGGCCGACTTCTTCTATATGGACTTCCCCTTTGTTCAGTGAATTGACGACACGTTCGCTGACATCCATGCCAACTACTTCATAGCCGGCTTTTGCAAAAATGGCCGAAGTTGGCAGGCCAATATATCCTAATCCAATTACACAAATCTTTTCCATCAAATAGGACCTCTCTTTATAAGCTTCAATAGTGATATACCGGGCTTTTTTGTTACCCGGTGAACAATCTCAAATAATTTCTAACATAGTATAACAAATCCTGACAAACCTTGCATCATTGACATTGTCTGAAAGCAGTTATAATGATAAAATATGGTTTAGCTTTTTAGGGGGCGTTTTCACCGGCTCCTTTTCTTTTATGTTGCGAAAATATTCTGCTTTGCATTCGCAATTTTTTACCAAGAGGCTTAATTTTAATGCCGGATGAAAGCATATGTGCATACTAAAAGAAAAGCTTTCTGGCGGGAAATGCAGCCTTAACCCACTATAAGGAGGAAATACTTCTTTGAAGATTGTCATCTCAGGATTCTACGGACTTGGAAACACAGGCGACGAAGCCATCCTGGAATCTATTGTCGATAATTTGCGCGATCAATTGAATGAACCAGAAATTACCGTTTTTTCACTATCTCCGGAACAGACTGCAAAGGAACATCATGTCAAAACCGTTTACCGGGGCTGGCGCCAGGATTTTAAAGGCAAGGTCAGAGCACTGAAGGAAGCCGACCTGCTCGTGTCCGGCGGCGGGGGACTTTTGCAGGATACATATCCGACTAAGTTTATATTCGGACCGCTTCCTTATTATTTACTGATTGTATTCCTTGCCAAGCTTTGCGGCACAAAAGTCATGTTCTTCTCCCAGGGCATTGGACCTGTCAACTCCACCTGGGGCAAGATACTAATGAAGGTTTTTGCCAATATGGCCGACTTCGTTACAGTCCGTGACCAGTTCTCTAAGGACCTGCTGCACAAGCTTGGCGTCAAACGGCCTGAAACGGTTGTCACATCAGATATCGTATTTGCTTTCCATCCGAAAAAAGATACAAGCTGCATCGACAGCCTTGATCTTGAACGAAAGGATAATCTGGTTGCCGTTTCTGTGCGTCCATGGTTTGAGAAGGTAAAGCAGTTTGAACAGATTGGCCAGATCCTTGACCGCTTGATTGAAGAGCGTGATGTAACTCCTATATTCGTGCCGATGGAAGGCCATCATGATGATGAGGCGAGCAAAAAGGTGCTTGCCCACATGAAGCATGCTGACAAATGCCATATCCTCGGGACGAAATTTACGCCAAATCAGTATTTAAACTTTATCGGCGAATGCCAAATGACGATCGGCATGCGTCTTCATGCCCTGATTTTCTCAACGCTTATGGGTGTTCCGCATATCGGCCTCAGCTACGATAAAAAGGTGGAAAGCCTGCTGAAGCGCAGCGGGATGTGGGAATTCTCGGCCGTCCTTGAAGAAATGGATGCTGAAGAGCTCACCAAGAATTCACTTCACCTTCTGGATAACCGCGATAAATACAGCACGGTGGTCAAAGCAAATGCTGAAGGTATGAGAAAAGAAGCTGTCCGCAATGTTGAGCTGCTGAAAGAAAACTTTTTACGTTAATGGAGGCGCCAAAATGAAAATATTAATTGCTACCGCATACGATTATCCGCACGCGGGTGGACTTTCCACCCATGTAGCGACATTAAAGGCCGGGCTTGAAGAGCGCGGGCATGAGGTTGATGTCCTGTCTTTTTCTGATATCAGCCCTGCCGTCCGCAAGGTGTATGCCCAGGGGCCAAGCTTTGTCATTCAAAAGCTTAAGAAAGGACGCGGCATCCTGTGGAGCCATCATGCCCGGAAGAAGCTGATCCAGAAGCTGATTGAAAAGAACAAGCATAAGCAGTATGACCTGATCAATGCACAAGATCCATTTACCACGCTTGCTGCCATCGAAACGGGCATCCCGACTGTCTCGACTGTCCACGGCTATATGGCATTCGAATCTGTCAGCAAGGGCAGCATCATTGAAGGAAGCCCTGAGGCAAAGGAAATGCAGGATATCGAGATCAAGGCCTATAAAGGGACACGGAAGATCATTACCGTCGACCAGCGCCTGAAGGACTATGTAAAGGAAATGTCGGGCGTGGAAGGCAATGCCATCCGCAACTTCATCGATATTCACAGCTTCAAGCCTGATAAAGATAAGAAAGGCCAGCTTCGCGACCAGTACGGGGTATCACGAGACGAGCATGTCTTGTTCGTGCCGCGCCGCCTGACAAAAAAGAACGGGGTCATCTACCCTGCCCTGGCTTTGCCTGCTGTGCTTGAAAAGTATCCAAACACCAGATTAATTTATGCCGGAAGCGGCGAAGCGTTAAATGAAATTAAGCAGATTGTCGCGGAAAATAAAATGGAGGACCGTGTTACCCTGCTCGGTGCCGTCCCTCATGAAAAGGTAAAAGATTATTATGCCCTCTCCGATATCGTTCTTGTGCCGAGCGTCCACTCTGCAGGTGTGGAGGAAGCTACCTCCATTTCGGCTCTTGAAGCGATGGGCTCCGGCTCTCCGCTTGTCGCCTGTGCAGTCGGCGGCCTGAAGGAGATTGTCGATCCCGGCAAGGACGGCTTATTGGTTGAGGAAAAGAATGTAGAAGAGCTTTCCGAAGCTATTCTGTACTTCCTCGAAAATCCGGAAAAAGGCGAAGAAATGGCGAAAAATGCACGCGAAAAGATTGAGAAGGAATATTCTCACCTTGCCGCTGCAGCCAAATATGAGGAAATCTACCTCAGCGCACTGAAGAAATAATTGTGAAGAGCCTCAGGGAGAGCACCCGCTTTACCTGGGGTTTCCTTCTACCCTTAAATAGAAAGTGACTGAAGAATCCATGTCAGGATTAAAAAAAACCGCCATCTGGATCACGCTGCTTGCCCTTGTCCTTAAGCTGTCAGGCTTCCTGCGCGAGAGCATCATTGCGAGGGAATTCGGCGCGACCGATTTCACAGACGGCTATTTGCTTGCTTTTTCTTTTATCACACTTGTTGTGGCCATGATTTCAGGCGGATTCAATAATGTGTTTCTGCCCTTGTATATAAAGCATCGGAAGGATGACACAGCTGCCACTGAACGGAATGCGAGCGGCATCATGAATGCGACAGTGCTGGTCTTCCTGATTATTACGGTTGCCGGCTATTTCTTCGTCCCGTATATTGTCCCATTCATCTACGGATCAATGAACGAGGTGCAGGAGAAGGTCGCTGTCGATATCACGCAATTCTTCTTCCTTTTCATGACGGCGATTGCCTTGAACGGAATTCTGGAATCCTACCTGCAGGGCAGGCGCGTGTTTGTTCCATCCCAGATTTCAAAGCTCCTGGCGACATTGATGGGTGCCGTATTCGCCCTGCTGTTCTCTGACTCATGGGGCATCAATAGCCTTGCCTACGGATTTATCTTCGGTACACTCCTTGGAACTGTGCTGCAGATATTTTATCTAAAGAAAAGCGGCTTTCATTGGGAGCCGACGATCAAGATTGATAAAGTATTCCGGAACACCTTTCTTGCCCTTCTTGTACCGGCATTGCTCAATTCAGTCGTCGGGCAGATCAATATGTTCGTCAACAAAACATTTGCCGCCGGGACAATTTCCGGTGCTGTCACTTATCTGAATAATGCTTCCCTCCTGGTGAGCATCCCGCAGGCAATATACGGCACGACGATTGCTGCGATCATCTTTACCCTGCTGTCAGAGCAGGTGGATAACCATAAAAAGTTCCAGCAGACGTTCTTCATGGGCATGCAGATCTCCCTTGTTACCCTGATGCCAATCGCGGTCGGGCTCCTGCTTGTCGGTGATGCGGCCATTGCCTTTATCTATGAAGGTGGGAGATTTACGGCAGAAGACACGCAAAATACCTATCTTGCACTTCTCTTGTATCTGCCATTGATCGTGACGCAGGGCCTGCAGTACATCGTCTCGAAGTCAATGTATGCCCGCGGGAAGACGGCGATCATCCTCCGGATCAGTGTAACGACGATTCTATTGAATGTGCTGCTCAACTGGCTGTTTGTCGGTCCGTTCGGCTATCCGGGGCTTGCTTTGACCAGCTCTGTCGTCTCCTTCTATTATCTGGGCGTATCTACCTATGTGGTCTACAAGGACTTTGATGCAGGCGAAAGAAGGAAGCTTATCTCCTTATTCATCCGCGTGCTGCTGCCATCTGTCATCATGGCAGTGCCGCTCTACCTGATCAAGCAGTTCACACCGGTCTCCGATTGGCTGCCGCTGTTCGAGCTGAGTATTCTTGTACCGCTTGGCGCCATCCTTTATGCGGGAGGATTATATTTCTTCTACCGCCAGGGATTTGTTCAGCTGCTTTCTGTTGTCCGGAAAAAACGGGGCGGAAGCTCTGCTTGAGTATAGCGCGAAAAGCGCCAGCTATCTTGCTGGCGCTTTTTTCTATGGCTCTTTGTTGCTATTCTGCCGTCCATATTAATGATGATAAAATACTCTTTCAGGAGGCAAATGCTGCTCCTGCTTTCCACTTTCTTATGTGAAATATTAAAAACCAGGTTGGAAGGACTGTATTTCTTATTCCGATATATACTGCTTAATTGTGGGGCATTGAGAAAAGCTATTTAAGTTTTATTTTCTCTAAAAGAGCTGACCTTCCTGGCCTGGACGAGGACCAGTGAGAGGTTGAAAAATAGGCGGAGAATTTCCCTCTAATTTCTAAAAACCTCTAAAAAAAGCTCAAATAGACGGAGAATTTCCGTCTATTGGCTCAAAGAATAAGAAAACCGGCAGTTTTGCTCCGCTTAACGGGAATTTCTCCCCTTATTTACACCCACGAGTGCCATATTCAGCAGCATAACCGGAAAATCTCCGCTTATTTTCAGGCATGCTGTTCACGGACTTCCTGTTTTTTCAAAACCATTCCTTCACTATCCTGCCGCGTTGGCTGATTAAGCCTCTTTTTACACACAATACTATAAAATGTAATTTATTCCTTAAAGGCAAAAGAGCCTTTAATATTGGTGCTCAAAATCAGTCATGATCCACTTGTTTTCCACCTTGCTGATTGTGATGACGATGGTGAGGACACCGTGAAGATCGCTTTTATGTTTCTGGGTGATTTTATATTCTGAAGGGCTGGTCTGCTTCAGTTCATAAGGCTGTGATGTGTCCAGGAATATCGGTCCTTCGGTAGCAACAAGATAAAGTCCATCCGCCTTTTCTTCAACTATATAGCCAAATCTTTTCTTTGCGAGCTGTTTGGTCATAATGGAAGAAAATTCAGTGTAAAACTCCTCTTCTGTTTTGAATGTCGGATGCTTCAGATTGGCATCAAACTTTTTTAACTGCTGATCAAACAGCGTCATGGAACTTGCCGAGAGCCCGCTTGCTTCTGCCCTGCTCAGCCCGCCCTGCTCCACTGGTTCTTCTTCCTGCTGATGATCCTCAGGTTCGTTTGCTTCAGGCTGTTCTTCCTGTTCTTCCTCTGTTTCCTCTGTTGGCGGAGGATAGTTCTGTCCTGGATCTTGTTCTGTGTTTTCCTCTGGTTCATTGTTTTCGTTCTGGTCCGGCTGATTGTCGGGGGCCTCTGCTTCTGTATCTTCCTGCTTTTCGGTGTCTTCTGTATTTTCGAGCAGCAGGCTGTTATACCCTTTGGCTTCAAGGATGGAGTCTGCAATCTTGAACAATTCTTCTTCCTTTAGGTCTCCCTGCTTCTCAACGACTTGATAGAAGCCTTCCGCTTCCCAGATGATATACGACTGCCCGTCTTCTCCATGATAATAGGTGCCGGTCAGATTATCTGCCAGCATGAGGTCAGAGCCTGCCTGCTGATCGTCCGACAATTCCTTGCGCATCTGATAGGAAAATGTATTCTGCTCGTTCGCCGAATCGGTGAATATATGCTCATATAACTCTCCTACTGTATGCATATGCTTAAACACATAATTTTCCGGTATATAGGGAGGTGTGATCAGCTCAGGTTTCTTTTCGGCCGTTTGCTGCTGATCTTCTTCCTGCTGGTTCACCAATGAATAGACCCCTGCAGAGGATGCGGCAAGAAACACGGCTGTTAGCATAACAGGAACCCATTTTCCTGCCTTCTTTCGGGAATGTCTTTGGGCTGTCCTTGTTTCCTTCTGCCTTATGGTTCTCATAACATTTGCCTTCATATCGGGAGTAAATCGGAATTCCGCAAGTTTTCCGCTATGCTTTTGATCTTTTACTTCTTCCAGTTCTTTCTCCATTCCACTCACCTCTTTTCGTCAAAGACTTTTTTAATATTTCCTTGCCTCTTGTCATGCGCGATTTCACGGTATTCAGGTTCAGCCCGCATATATCGCCGATCTCTTTCTGGGTGCATTGCTGATAATAATATAAGAAAATGATTTCGCGGTATTTTAAGGGAAGCTGCAATATTTCATTCAGCAGCTCTGTCTTTTCCTCCTGTTCGATCAAATCCTGTTCGGCACTGCTGCTGCCGCCTGTGAAATAGGAGGAAACCACATCGCTTGCATGCATTTTCCGGTAATGCCAGCTGGTGACATAGTCTTTGCAGTGATTAACTGCCACTCTGTAGAGCCAGGTATCAATGGATGAATTTCCCTGGAAGGTATCCAGCTTCTCATAGCATTTGATGAAGATTTCCTGTGCGAGATCTTCTGCGGTCTGATGATTGCGGACATACGAATAAGCAAGATGAAGTACATCCGTGCCATGCCGGTCCATCAAATCGCTGATGATTTCATGTTTATCCAATCATGTCCCTCCTCTCGGGGAGATTTGTTTATTTTTAGACGAGGCGTGGGGGGAGAAGGTTGATTTTATTTTTTTGGGTGGGCATGGAAAAGCGCCGGGGATTGGGCCGGCGCTAAGATATAAACTATTATTATTTTTAATGGGGCTGTTGATTTCCGTTGCAGGCACTTCGCTTTCCGCGGGGCGGCGCTGAGCCTCCTGGCGCTGCACGCTGCGGGGTCTTAGCTTTGCAGCTGCAATCCCGCTGGATTCTGCGTGTCTGGAACGAAGATCAACAGGGATTAATTATTTTTCTGCAGTTCTTCAACCGAGTAAGATCACATAGCATTTGCCCTTTAAACCACTTATTAGTTTTTCGCTTCCTTCATCTTAACGGAGCGTTCGAGGAAGAGCGCGTATTGGCCGCGGTCGACTGTATTGTTTCCGTTGTATGGAACCGAGTTGGTGATTTTGTTATAAGCAAGCTTGGTGATATCCGTGCGGTTCGGATGGAATGGAGCGATTCCAGCAAAACTATAGCCTGCTGGCGGCTGGTTATAGGTGTCGCCGAATGAACGGACAAGAATGCTCGCCATTTCCGACCTTGTGAGCGGATCATAAGGCTTGAGCTTTCCGCCTGCTCCCATGATGCCGTTCGCTTCCGCGATGAGCATATATTCATAGCCCGGGCTGCCCGGCTTCATATCATCAGCTTTCATCTTATAGCCTGCCGGCAGCTTCAGGTCCAGCGCCTGGACAATCAGCTTGGCAGCATGATAGCGCAGCAGCTTCACTTCAGGGCGATAAGTGCCGTCCGTGTAGCCGTTAATGGTATCCCTTGTCTGCAGGAAGGTCACCGCCCGGGAAACTTCCTTATTATACACATCTTTGAAATAAGTTAATTCATTGGAAGTGACAAGATTGGAGGAGGCCATATACCCTTCGAAGCCTGTCCCCTTCACTTTGTAGAATACATATTGGTTATAGATGCTCGATCCGCTTTCGTACGGTCCGCCTGTGATTTCTACCGGTGTATAATGCAGGATGGCTTCCGGTGTCGCATCAGTGATAGAATCACGCAGGTTGGAAGTAGAACGGGCAGTGTTATATGTATATGCGACTGCTTTGTTCTTATAGTTCTGCGTTGTTTTCGTGCTGGTTGGCCATGTATAGTCGACTCCTGCCGGGAATGTCATCAGCTCAGGACGAGATGCATCCGGATAGCGGATGTCCAGCTTCGGTGTTTCCCCCAATTCCACCAGGCTGTTCTCCCTGATTGTCTGAAAAACCTTCTCCTGGTAGGCATTGCCTCCTGCATGGTTCGGGTCATTTCGTTTGGAGAGCCCATTATAGCTCATGATTGCAAAATACCAATCTTCAATCTTCTCTTTTTCATGCTTGTTCACCTGCGGAAGATTGCTGTTATTCCACTTGCGCAGCAGCTGGTCGGCCCCCTGCTCAATATTGTAGCGCGTATCCTTTTTCAATCTTTCCACATCAACGTTATATTGGCTGATTTCTTCCGGTGTCAGCGTCAGCTGCATGATGCCGATTCCGCCGTCATTGGAAATGATCGGAGACCCATTGCCGTCAAACTGCATCATACCTGTTTCCACATAAGCGATCGCCTTCAGAATTTCTGCCGGGATGCCTTTCTGAACAGCCACCTCGCGCAGCATCTTCTGGACCTCGGCAATATTCACCTGGGCATTTGCTGCCATGATCAGCGGCTGGACAGAAGAAGCTGCCTTTGTCACTCCTTCAGCCTGCACACCCGTACCTGCACCCAGGCTGAGCATAAATACACCGGCCGCAGCCATTTTCACTAGTTTTTGAGATTTCATGCTATCCCTCCTCTTCCAGTATTTTAACATATTGGGAGATTGGGAAGAAATATTTGTCATTATGGAGGGTGAATTTTGGTAAAAAATGTATAGTTAGGCGAATAAATGAAATTTTGGGGCGAATCACCTTTAATTTGGGTAGAATCAACGAGATTTTAGGGCGAATCATCATGATTTTAGGGCGAATCAGCAAAACATTAGGCGGAATCCTTTTGAAAAAGATAGAGGAATGAAAAATTCACCTGCTGATTCGCAGAAATTAGGTCATTCTTCCTATCTCCGGCTAAATCCTGTCCTGAATCAGCCGATATTTAATATAGTGAATGATAAAAATGACTCTATCAATCAGTCTTTTACCTTTTGCTATATCTTATTGACTTGTGAGGGAAAACTCTATGCTAGATAAGCATAAATCTTACCGTAAATTTATGGCGGCTTCTGTAACAGGTGTTATGGTCGCAAGTGCCGTATCACCCCAGCTTGCAGGCGCCCAGCAGCCTGTGCTTTTTTCTGATGTAGCACCAAAGGATTATTACTACGAAGCGGTCACCAGCCTTTCAAAAAGGGGAATTGTGAAGGGCTTCGGACAGGGAGAATTCCGGCCCGGCGAAATGGTGACAAGAGCCCAGGCGGCCAAAATGGTTGCTTTAGCATTAGATTTAAAGACCGATCAATTAACAGATCCAGGATTCAAGGATGTACCAAAGACCAATTGGGCCTATCGCTATATCACCGCCCTGAATAATGCCGGAATTCTTCATGGCTATGGCAGCCAGTTCAAGCCGAATGACCCGATTACCCGGGCACAGCTGGCAAAAATTCTGACGCTTGCTTTTAAACTGCAGGAAAGCCCGCTGAAGGATCAGCGTTTTACTGATGTGCATGCTAAAGACTGGTTTGCAGGCTATGTGCAGCCGCTGATTGAAAACAAAATTACGCTCGGAACGACGGCTAACACTTTTTCACCTTCCCAAATCGTGACCCGCGGCCAGATGGCGGCATTTATATATAGAAGCGAACAGGCTGTCAATACCATGCAATCTGCCGCTGTCATTAAAGAGATTACAGAGGAACAGCTTATTACAGATAAGGGGATTTTTCTTCTCTCTCCTGAACAGAAAAAATGGATCACTCCAGATAATGCCCAGATTCTTAAAAATGCAGTCATTCACTATCAAGCTGATGAACATGTAATAGAGAAGATTGCCTCTATTGAAATCAAGGCCAGCGGGAAGCCCGCTGCAGAGAATGCCGCTGAGTTTTCCGGAAACCTGTTATTTGACGGGAAAGGCGCTGTGATTGAAGGGAATGTAAAAGTGTCAGGCGATTTCCTATCCTTGAAGAATCTGACCATCATGGGGGATTTAGAGATTGCAAAAGAAGTAGAAAATGACTTCTATATGGAAGATGCCATCGTCCATGGGAAAACCCTGGTTAATGGCGGCGATTCAAATACGGTGGTGTTCAAAGATTCCCGTTTAGGGTCTGTGGATGTGAATAAGCCTGAAGTGCGGGTCGAATCGCTCGGCCATTCTGCTGTTGGAGAGCTTGCTATTCATACCAATGCTACTATCACCGCAGATTCTGGCGTCACTTTTCCGAAGGTATCCATTACAGGCAGCGCAAGCCAGATCAATCTGCAGGCTAATATTGATTCTCTCACTATTTCCAGCAGCAAAGCACTGAATCTCACTGGATCAGGTAATGTAAATAAATTAGAGGTGAGCTCCACCGTTCCTGTTTCACTGGACTACACTGGACAGGTTCAGACCTTGTCTATCACCCAGGCAAAAACCAGCCTGGCGATCGGGTCTAATATGCAGATACAAAACCTTGTGACACCGGCAAAAGTGGAGGCGCAGCAGTTTGTAAAGAACTTTGAAGCCATCCAGTCCCAGGTCGCCAACCTGAACGGGTCAGCCAATCCGGCCGCTGCACCAAGGAATAATCCTCCTGTGCAGGCAAATCCGGTATCAAATAAAACCATTAACCTGGAAGACGGCCCTATTGTGATCGACGTATCAGAGGTTTTCACTGATGCCGATCAAGAGCCCCTTACCCTAACTGCGATGTCCCGTGCACCCGGGGTGGCTGCCGTGCAGCTGGCTGGAACACAGCTGACCATCACACCTGCAGCTGCGGGTACAGCACTCATCCAGATGTCTGCAACCGACGGGAAACAGTCGGCTGTTTCACGATTTAGCGTTTTTGTAAATACAAAGCCGTCCGGTACAGACCTTCCTGCCCAAACCCTGACACTTGGCTCTGCAGGCGGGACGCTTGATTTATCCTCTTATTTCCAGGACGGAGATGGCGACACGCTGACCTATACAGCTGTATCAGACAATCCGGCCATAACTGAGGCTGATATCGATGTCAGTACGCTTTCCATTTCTGCTGTCAGTGCAGGCACTGCCACAGTCACAGTGACAGCGGATGACGGCCGCGGAGGAACCATCAGCAAGACATTGCAAGTGCTGGTGAACCGCGCTCCTGAAGCGTTTCTGAACATTATCGACCAGACCGGGACGATTGGCGAACCGGATATAGAAATAGATATAAAGAATGTCTTCCGGGATCCTGACAGCGATTCTTTAACCTATGAAGTGACGTCAAGCCACCCTTCCGTTGCCGGCGCTTCACTGGACGGTACAGTTGTCAAATTGCATCCTGCCGGACCAGGTGAATCAGCCATAACCATCAAAGCCAGAGACGGAAAAGGCGGTTCTGCAGAGATTTCATTTACAATCAATGTCAACCAGGCACCAGCGGGGACTTCTATCGCTGATCATATTCTCACCCTTGGTTCTGAAGAAAAAACAATTGATCTCGCCAGCGTGTTCAGCGATCCTGACGGAGATGCGTTAACTTATAAGGTCGTATCACAGGATTCTTCCATTGCAGGTGCAGCCGTCAGCGGTTCTCTATTGAAAATAAAGGCTGAAACTGCCGGAACCTCCGTCATTACTGTTACAGCGGAGGATGGAAAAGGCGGGAAGACATCCAGAAGCTTTACTGTGCGGATCAACAGGAATCCTGTTGCCAGCCCGATTGCAGATCAGACGCTTTCCTTGGGGAGTGCAGCCAGGATTATTGATCTGGCCCAGTCATTCTCAGATCCAGATGGTGATGAATTATCCTTGAGTGCCGTTTCAGCGGATTCAAGCATCGCTCAAGCGGCGCTCACTGGAAAGGTCTTAAAAATCTCTGCGATTGGGACTGGGGAGACTACTTTGACCGTCACAGCTTCTGATTCTTTTGGTGGAACTGTCTCTCAAGCTTTCAGTGTTACAGTAAAACCAAACGAAGCACCTGTTGTTCAGCAGGTAATCGGGGACAGGAAGTCAAAGCCGGCTGATGAAATTGTCATCGATCTTGCTGATGTGTTCACTGATCCGGAGCAGGATGAACTCATCTATGAGGCAGAATCATCCAATCCTTCTAGTTCAGACGCTGAAATATCCGGCAGTTCACTCACAGTCACCGGCGTCCAGGATGGGAATGCTGTCATCACCGTGACAGCAACCGATGCTTCCGGCAACAAGGTCAGCACCACTTTCACGGTTACCGTTTCATCGAATGCTGCGCCTTCAGTGTCCGGCTCTATCCCTGAACAGGTCATTGGTGCAGGGGTGCCGGGAAATCAGTTTTCAATTGACCAATTATTCTCTGACTCCGACGGCGATCAGCTGACCTATTCAGTAACGGCAGCGGACGGAGCCCTTGTCAATGCCAGCATCAATGGGAATCTCCTGACCCTTATGCCGGGAACAGGCTATGGAAAAACGACTGTCACTGTCCAGGCAGATGACGGCAATGGCGGGACAGCAACGGCCGCTATTAGAGTAAACGTCACCAAAGTCGCTCAATACAAAAAAATTACAGCAAAAAAGGGAATTGCAGATGTGTCTTATGATATAACATCCCTCTTCCCGGCCCAGAATAACCTGACCGTCTACCGCCAGATCAAAGGGCAGCTGACACAGAGCGGCACCCAGCCTCTGAACGGAAAAGTGTTTAAGATGGTACCAGGTGAGACAGGATCTATTGTGAATTGGTGGATTACAGCGGAGGATGGAACAGCAGTATTTATTGAACTCACCGTTCAGGAACAGCAAGGCCCAGAAGTCTTTTTCTCAGAATACACCCGGGGAGAAGATGGCAGGATTGCTTTAGAGATTTATAACAAAAATGACAATGCGCTGAACTATCAAGTGATAGGATACCGGTACAATACGAAAACCAGCCAGATGGAAATAATGAAAAACAGTGATATTACTCCTCAACCTTTTGGAAGAGTCAGCGGAATTTATCCGGGTATGTACGGGATGGTCATTAACTATACGTTCTATGATTTAATGGATATCGCACCGGTCCCATACTACAATGACGAATTGGCCATGACCACTAACGGCAAAGACGGCTATGTTATTTGTGCCTTCGAGCTTTTAAAGAACGGACAGGTGGTTGATGTCATCGGAGATAAAAACTGGACACCAGGCTCCCCTTCTGAAATCCTGCCGGAACTTGGCACGATGATTCGGAAGAAGGGAATTGGGACTGGGTCCACTTCCTTTGATTTGAGCGGGGAATTCGACTTGATGCCAACAACATATATCAATTTGGGTAACCATACACCTTAATAGATTGGAAGCTGCCTTGGAAGGGCAGCTTCTTTTTACATAACAAAGAGCCAGCATTGTAAAAGATGCTGGCTCTTTGTTTTGAGGCAATTTGCTATTTAAGGAGCAGGAGGATATGTGCCGATATCATCAATATAATCCGTAGGTAATTCTATCCACTGGCTATCATCATAAGCTGCTGACCCTTGTGTTACTCCGCTTTGTCTTACCAGTGTTTTATCCTTGAAATATTTTACAGAGTCGATTAACTGCTCTCCATACATCAGTTGAACATCAACGTATTCAACACTTCTTTCAGGCTCTATAGGAAAAGGAATGCGTAAAACTTTAGATGGGATTTCTTCATCAGTCCACCAGAAGTTAGACTCTACAATTGCCAGTATTTCTTTAGACTCTAGTGTAAGTCCAAAGCTTTCAAAGGTAATATCTTCCCCGGCAACCACCAGCTTTAGCTGTGATAGATCAACTTCAGCCGCCGTAGGATTATAAATCTCTAAAGCCAGGTCAAATAATCCCCAGACCGTTTCAGAAATGAATAGGTTGGGAGCAGCTGGAGAAGCACTTTGGACAGTTAATTGGAATGTCCTGCTGACTGTTCCCCCTTTGCCATCCTCAGCAGTGATTGTAATTGCCGCTGTTCCTGCATTTACAGGTGTGATTGATAAGGCAGTTCCTGTCATATTCACAACAGCAACTTCTCTATCTGAAGAGTCGGCTTTCAATGTTAGGGCGTCGCCATTAGCATCCCCAAATACCTGGCTCAAATCCAATATCATTGGGGCTCCGCCTGCCATCACTGTCTGATCCGGAATTCCATTCTTAACTACGGGAGCCTGATTCGGTTCCTCTATTGTTATATAAAAGCTTTCCTCTTCACTCCCGCCCCGGCCATCAGCTGCTGTAACACTGATCACGGCTCTTCCTTTGTTTAACGGCGTTAATTTCAGATATGTTCCGTTCACATCCACTGCTGCAATTCCGCTATTGTTGGAGATGGCTGTCAGAGTAAGTTTGTCTCCATCAGGATCTGAAAAGACATTGCTTATATCTATCATAAACGGTGCTTCTCCAGCCACAGCCGTCTGATTGACTATTTCCTTTGCCAATACAGGCGCGCGGTTCGGACGCTCTATTGTTATCGTGAAACTTTCTTCCACGGTTCCGCCGCGTCCGTCATCAGCTTTTACCGTGATGGTGGCTGTTCCAGCGCTTAACACTGTTACCTTCAGGTCAGTTCCGGCAACCTCCGCTGATGCTATTGTGCTGTCTGATGAGGCTGCTGTCATCGTGAGGCCGTCCCCGTCGGCATCCCCAAATACCTGGCTCAAATCCAGTATCATCGGAGGTCCTCCTGCCATCACCTTCTGGTCAATCATTTCTTTGGCCACTATTGGAGCACGGTTCGGCTGCTCTACTGTTATATAAAAGCTTTCCTCTTGACTTCCGCCGCGGCCGTCAACGGCTGTAATAGTAATCGTCGCTCTTCCTGCGTTTAACGGTGTTAACTTCAGGCCTGTTCCGATTACTTCCGCTGTTGCTATGCCAGCATCGTTAGTGCCGGCAGTTATAGTGAGTGTGTCTCCGTCAATATCTTCAAATACATTGGTCAAATCTATTAAAGACGGTTCATCACCTGCTACAGCCGTCTGATTGACTATTTCATTTTTCAATATAGGTGCATGATTCGGCCGCTCTGCTGTAATTGTAAAACTTTCTTCCACCGTTCCCCCGCGTCCATCATCAGCTTTTACCGTGATGGTGACTGTCCCAGCGCTTAACACTGTCACCTTTAGGTCATTTCCGGCAACCTCCGCTGATGCTATTGTGCTGTCTGATGAGGCTGCTGTCATCGTGAGAGCGTCCCCGTCGGCATCCCCAAATACCTGGCTCAAATCCAGTATCATCGGAGGTCCCCCTGCCATCACCTTCTGGTCAATCATTTCTTTGGCCACTACTGGAGCACGGTTCGGACGCTCTACTGTTATCGTAAAGCTTTCTTCCACCGTTCCCCCGCGTCCGTCATCCGCTTTTACGGTAATCGCCGCTGTTCCCGGGGCAGATGGCGTCAGCGTTAAAGTGGTTCCATCCGCACTTGCAGCCGCTACCCCTGAATTTGAAGATTCCGCTGTAATAGTCAATGAATCATGATCTGCATCCATAAATACATTGCTTAGATCTACTGTGATCGGTGCTGTTCCAGCCACAGCCATCTGGTCCGCTATCTCATTAGCTACCACGGGAATGCTGTTTGGCTGCTCAACATTCACAAAGAAACTCTCATAGACAATTCCGCCCCTGCCGTCATTAGCGGTTACTGTGATAGTGGATGCCCCTGCAGTAACAGGTGTTATCAATAGCGTTGCACCCTGGAGGGAAGCATCTGCTACATCTGCCGCTGAGGAAACCGCAGTTAATTGAAGGGCATCTCCATCAGGATCGGTAAATACGGAGCCCAATTCAATTGAAATAGGGGCACTGCCTGCTGTCAAGTTTTGATCGGACACTTCAGCCGCTACAGCAGGCGCCCTGTTTGGGATGACAGTTGCGCCGCCTGGTACATAATCCGGATTGTCCTTGCCACCGATTTTTTGTATATTGCCTTTCACATTTTCATAGTTTGATATGGCAGCAGCCGGGTCCACTCCTGCAGGAAGCTGCAGATTAATAATCTTTGCCGCTTTTCCAAGGATGTATCGTGAATCTTTATCAATCGTCTTCAGTAAACCTATTTGGCCTGTAGACTCCACAGTAACTATTGAAGCTGCGGATGCGACCATTTGACCAAAGCTGCCGTTTCCGCTTATCGTAATATTCCCATTGCCAATGATCCTTACTTCTTCTACATTTGAATTAATTTCAACACTTTCCACACCGGCTTCAATTGTTATCCTTGGAATAATCGTTTGGGAATCGGCAGTAAATCTTGTTTTACTGCGGATCATCACAGAGACTGCTTTTGTTTCCCCTGTAGCTTCAACGCTGGCACCGCCTTTTGAAATTTCCATTTCGCCTAAACTTGAATTATGGAAAACAACTCGGGAAGCCGCCTTCAAATCAATTGCAGCAACAGTCTCATAGCGGTTTTGGGCTATTTTATAAGAAAGGGAGTTATAAAATTTATCTGAATTCGCAAGGGTCGTAGCAGCTCCCTCTGAAACGATGGTTTTGCCGGAAACGCTTATGTTTTCTGTGTAAAAAGAATGCTGGACTGCACTTCTGATTTCGAGATTTCCGTTTATTTTCATATCTTTCAGAATGGTAAAGTCACTATTTACGATTAAGTCGGTGTTAATCAGAGCATTTTTCCCATTCAGAGTTATATGATTATATGTATCAGGATTTGAGCTGGCTTGTCCTCCAGCTGTCAATTCGACTGACAAAAACTTGTCAATGCTGTCTCCGTTAGGGCTGAATGTGATATTTGCTCCTTTAAGGGCTCCTGCATTCTCCACATTAAACCACGTCTTTAAATTTGCACTTAAAGAAAAGGTACCTTTATCCGTCACCACATTATGATCAGTAATGCCCGAAACCGCTGCAGTAATTTGTAAAGGCTTTGCAGCAAGCTCACTCCGGTAAATGAATGCGGCTATCTGCCCGCGGCTTACTGTCTCATTAGGTGAATAAGTCTTTGCTGTTGTTCCATTTGTAATGCCTTTTTCTATTAATGGCTGCAAGTATCCTGCATACCATTCGGTGGGATTTACATCATGAAATCGCTTATCCTTCAGAGGACTTTCTTTGAATTTATAGCCCAGAGCTATTATTTTTGCCATCTGTGCACGTGTAATGGGTTCATTCGGCTTGAACTGGTCTCCATATCCCTTTACGATGCCCTGCTCAGCTAAAGCAGCAATATAGCTGTATGCCCAGTTGTTTTTCGATACATCTTTAAACCCTGGGTCCTTAACATGGTCTGTTTTTATATTTAGAGCAAGCGTAAGCATTTTGGCTGCCTGGGCACGGGTCACACTTTCATTCGGTTTAAAAATGCCATTCCCAAAGCCCTTGATAATTCCTTTTTCCGACAGGCTGGAAACAGCTTGATAATAGTAATCGTTATTTCTCACATCTGAAAAACTGGTACCTTGTGCGTAAGGAAGGAGAGGCGAAACCGAACCTGCCACCATGACACCTGCTGATGCTGCTAAAAAAAATCTCCAATTAGACCTATGCTTATACCGCATATCATTTCCTCCAACATAATAAAATGGCAAAAATAGAACAGCATTGTTCATTAAAACCTATTAACAAACACAGCTACTACAATGATTATCGGCAGATTTCAGTCTGCATTTAGAGCATTTTAGTTCGAATTAACTATATTTTAGAATAGTCAGCTGCCCTTTTAGGAAGAAATATACTAAATACAGACTGCATACATCCCGGTTTACAGCTGCCCTTTTCTGGGAAAAGAAGCTAAGCCGGGGCGGGGGTTCCTCCGAGCAAAGCCAACGTGTTCCCCGCTTCCGGCTTTGTCTGTTTAAGTGCATAAAAAAACCGGCTGCAGCGATTTCGAATCGTCTGCAGCCGGCAAAACCTTTCAGGGGGATTAATAGTCAGTATCCCCATTTGTCTTTCTTTTATTCAATGATGCTTAAAGTCTTTTAAAATTATTTCACTATCGGCATCAGTTTGATGTACTGAGCTGACACATAGGCTTCAGAGATAGTGTTGTGGTCCGAGATAATCTTGCTCCAGCCATTGCTTGTGCTTTGCACCACAATCGGCATGCCTGCATTTTTGTACGTATATTGCAGGTTCAATGCTGAAACCTCAGGTGTGCTGCGCACATTCAAGCCTGAAGTAGTTGTTTCACTAATCTGGTAGAATCCAAAATCTTTCTTGCCTAAATAACTGTCCACCCTGTACATATGGCCGGCGATCTTCTGGCCCCAGAAAGGATCTGACGCATATTTCACATTAAATCCGCGGGATTTGTTTCCTGTCGCACCGCCGTTAGGGTAGGCGCCGAGCGGGTTAATGTAATTTTTGTTCAGGTACCTTGTGGCCAGGGCATCGATCGCTTCTGCCGGTGCAGCAAATTTCTCTGCCTCATTCAGGTTGCTGTCATATGCCTTCAGTCCAAAAAGGTTGTTTCTTTCCTGTGAAAGCCTGCTCATGCCATAGTCGCTTTCGTGCATGGCCATGGAAAGAATCAAGAGGCCATTAATTCTATGCTTTGCTTCGGCTGCTTTAATGGCAGCGCCAAGTCCCTTGATCTTACTGAGCTTTGCAGCATCCTTATAGCGTACAAAGGCTGCCGGATTGCTTCTGTATAATGCATCCAGTTCGCCGAGCCTCATATCAATGAAACGATTCAGCTCTTCTGCCGTATAATTCGTTGTTGTCCTGGCAGGGAGATAATTGAAGTATTGATAGGCTGTCCCGATTGTTTGTCCGGTTGTATTTGTAAATGTTCCTCCATCCCAGCTGTAGTACTTGTTCCCGGCTGTAAGGAATGAAGGAGCCTTGCCCATGGAATATGAAGCATAGGTATTGGTTGAAGGCGTGTAGATGGAATGAACCAGCTCACCATTCACATTGACAGAATAATAGTTTCTGCCGGCTACCTGCTGATTGGGAATCAGATAAGCTTCGGTGTGCTTTACATATGCAGTCATCCCCGCAATGATCACTTTTACATAGTTTTCATTAGAATCTACATATTTCATTTCCTGCTGGGCAGGGACATAGGTAATATTATTCTTAAAGCTTGAATCGCTGTATATATACGTTAAAGAGCTGCCTACCGGCGGTCTGGAAATGACAAGTCCCGCTGACATTTTGACGATCTGTTCATTCAGCGTCACCACCTGACTGGAGCTTGATACAGCTTTATTGGCCGCATCAAAGGTTGAGTATGAACGGGATCCCGGCTGAAGGTTTCCACTGCTATCGATTGTCGACACCCGGAAAGCGCCTGATTCGGGCTCTTCTCCCCCAGGGCCCTCTCCCACAAAGGATTCAGCTGTTTTAATCATCCTGTATATAAAGGCTGCTGCCTCTGCGCGGGTAGCTGACTTCTGCGGAAGAAAGCGGAAGCTTCCATCGCCGTTGGGCACGCCCTTTATAATCTGGTCATATACGTTTCTTGCTACTGCCTGCCTGAAGCTTTTATTAATCTGGCCGGCATCTGTAAAACTTAAAGGAGCCTCAGTTCTGTCCACATTCAAGTAGATAAGCGACCTGTCAATCATGACCGCCATTTGCTCTCTCGTGACCGGATCATTCGGCCCGAATTTCCCATTGGCATATCCTGTCACAATTCCTGCAGCACCTGCGCTGTTGATTCCCGGCGCCAGACTTGAGGATAGAGGCACATCCGCAAACGACACAGGTCCTTCAGGAAGCTTCAAGGCCCTTGCTACAAACGCAGCAAACTGCCCCCTGGTCACCATCTCGCCGGGCTTATATACTCCGTCTCCAAATCCGTTGATAATGCCTTCACTTACCATCGCACGCATTTCGGTCTCCAAAGTAATCCCTGAGATATCATCATTGGCAAATGCTGACTGCCCGGTAAAAGAAAACAGGCTGACTGCCAGCATAAGAGCGAAAAGCATGCTGAATTTGTTCTTCATTTTTCTCCCCCTAAGATTTTACAAGATTCCCTCTTATTCTACCAAAACTACCATGGCAAAATGAACATGAAATTCAAGTTTTCGGAAAAAAAAGCAAGAAAAAAACCAGGAGTGCGGGACTATCCTCCTGGTTTTCATGAATTATCTGGAATTATTCATAGAGTTATAGATTGCCGCTGAAAAGACGGCTCTTGTTGCGTTGCTTGACGAACGGTATTGGCTGCCGCCAAAGATGGAAGTCGTATCGATCTGGTGCATGACCATGATGGCATTGAAAGCCCAGTAGCCAGGACTGACATCTGTATACACGGTGCTTGCGGCTGTGACACCTTTATTCTTGAGATTGAAGGCCCGCTGAATGATGACGGCCATCTCTGCACGTGTCATATTGCTGTTTGGACGGAATGTACCGTCGGCAAAGCCGGTGATAATCCCGGATTCTCTTATAGCTGCAATATCATTGGCAAATTGATAGTTTGGCGATACATCCTTAAAAGCATTCAGGCTGGAAGCATCCTTTTTCAGCACTCTGTTGATGATGGCCGCAGCCTGTCCTCTTGTAACCGGGTTCTCTGGAAGGAAGGTTGAATTCTCAAAGCCTTTAATGATGTTCTGGCTGCTTAGCGCATTGACTGCTGCATATGCCGGATGATTGGCATCAAGGTCTGTATACTGCTGTGATGCCGCTGCCGCTGCAACCACCCTTTTCGCACCTGCAAACTTTGGTCCCCAGTATGTACTGCTCAATGAATCAATCTTGATGCCGCTGCTCGTTGTTGCACTGATGAACTGATTGTCGCCTATGTAAATGCCTGAATGGGTGATACCTGCTTTATCATATGTTTTTTCAAAAAAGACAAGGTCACCGACCGCCAGATCAGACTTTGAAACCGGAGTGCCGACATTATACTGATCAGCCGATACACGCGGGAGAGTGATGCCCACTTTTCCAAAAACATAGAAGAGGAATCCTGAACAGTCAAAACCGCTTGGAGCAGTGCCCCCATATTTATATGGCACACCAAGATTGTCTTTTGCTATAGCTGCGATCTGTTCCTGCTGTGACGATGCAAACGCTGATGATACAGGCAGGATAGCAAAAACCATCACTGCAATGAGTAGTTTTGACAATAACCGTTTCATTTTTTCACCTCTGGGCTTTTTTTCATAAATAATATCGAAATATGAATTTTATAGGCTTATTTTATCAGATAATTCCGGACTATTACTTTACGATTATGTTACAAATGGGTTTGATGGGAATATGTGACGAAAAAGGAGGGTATATATGTAAGTTGACATATCTGAACATAAAAAAGACAGGCATAAAGCCCGTCTTTTTTATCTTAAACCTTTATTTTCCGCCCTTGCCAGGAATACGGCATAGGAGGAGCGGAGCATCTTTTCTCCCGGCTTGAATGTACCATCAGGATAGCCTTCTGAAATATGAGCTCCGGCGATTTTCAGAATTTCCTTTGAACCGGCTATGCTTGGGCTCACATCTGAAAATGAGACATTTGAAGCCTCAGGCAGTTTATAGCCTCTCGCTATCAAAATGGCCATTTCTGCGCGTGTCACCGGCTCATTCGGCCTGAATGTCCCGTCTTTGAACCCGGTCAATATCCCGCTGGCTGCAGCTCCTTCAATATAGCCAGAAGCAAAGCTGGCAAATGGAACATCCTTAAATCTGGTAGCCTTCTGGGTGCCTTCGATACCCAGCGCCCTTCCAATCATTGCAACAGCTTCTGCCCTGGTTACAAGCTTTCCGGGACCCATCATTTTTTCCTGATAGCCGTTCAGTATACCTTCCCTGTTGAGGTATATTAAGTGCCTGCTGTACCAAAGCGAATTTGTCATGTCCTTGAAGTAAGGAGAAGCAATCTCTGCAGAGACAAGCGTGCTTCTGTCCAGTTTCTCTTCCTTCCCGTTCAGGGGCACAATCATGTAAGGGACCTGTCCTTTTACCCCGTAGTCCTCAAAAACTGGTTCTGCGGCCCCTTCTGCGATCAGTCCGCCGAAACGATATACATTATAGGCCTTGAATTCCTTCAAAACATTCTGCATATCCAGTGAGATTTTCCCGCTGTTGTCTGCCCTGGCCGAGACGGGTATCGGATTTACCTTTGCTGTGTCTGCCTGAACGAGGCCGTATCCGTAAAGATGATCTTTTCCCTGAGTGCCAAGGTCCTTGGCATTTGTCTGCAGAAGCTTCCTGATCTGCTTATTCGTGTAGCCGGGATATTTCTGCATATATAGTGCTGCCATTCCGGCTACGAAAGGGGATGCCATTGAAGTCCCCGTCATGTACCCATACCCTTGAGGCGTTGTGCTGTAAATAGAGCTGCCCGGTGCGGCTAGCTCTATTTCAGCCCCGCTGGAGGATGAAGGCACCTTCACATTCGCTTTATTGACGGCGGATACGGCAATGACACTCGGGAACTTGCCGGGATATTCCACAGTATTCACATCGTCGCCCTTCCCCGAGTTTCCGGCTGCAGCAATGATCAGGATTCCTTTTTCATAAGCTTTATCTATCATTGTCCGGATACCAACATCATCATATGGTGTGGTGAGACTCAGATTGATGATATCCACATCGTTTTTGATGGCCCATTCCAGTCCTGCCATGACAGTGGATGAAGTACCGTCCCCTCTGCGGTCCAGCGCCTTGACCGCATATAATTGTGCTTCAGGGGCCACGCCGACTATGCCGACCTCATTGTCCAGGGCACCAATGATACCTGCCACATGGGTTCCATGCCCGTTCTCATCCTTATAAGAATCCTTGCAGGCCAGCGGATTATAATTAAGATCCAGTACACAGGCACCGCCAGCGATGGAAAGATCCTCATGCTCAGCAGCACCGGAATCGATAATGGCAATCTTTACGCCTTTGCCTGTCAGGCCTGCCGGCTGCATGGACGTTCGGTTTATATTCCCGTGCGCCCATGGAATCACCTGTCCGCCCACCTGTACCTTCTGATCCTTCTCAAGGCCCGCAAGCTCACCGGAGAGGCGCAGTACTTCTGCCGAGGCGGCAGGCAGCTTAACTGCAGCGGCATGGATCAGCCCATATTCCCGCGTTACTTCCCCGCCTGCCGACTCAATCAGCTTTTCATTGATCTCCCCATTAAAAAACGCGATGTAATTAGCCTCCTGTGTCTCCGGGGCGGCTTTTGCAGCAGTGCTGCCATTATTCATGACCGGAAATAGGATATTGCTTATTAACAACATAACTGCCGCAGGCATCAGCCATTTTTTCATAGTTAAAGACTCCGTTCTACTAGATTCACGAAAGCGGGGAACGGCTTCAGCAAGCTGCCGAATCGCTATCATTCTTTCATTCTATCATTATCTTATATAAAGGCTGAACTATAAAACAAAAGGAGCTTAATCAGCTCCTGTTGTTGTTTATATCTTATAGAGTCGGGGTAAATATCAGATATTATAGTAAGAGGACACGTTGTACCCTTTTTGCTTATAATAGTCTAAAATCCCGAAATAAATCGCCTCTGCCGCTTTCTGTCGCCAAGCTGACGATTTGAGTTTTTCATTATCTTTCTGATTGTCAATGAAACCAAGCTCTACAAGCACTGCAGGCATGGTATTTTCACGGATTACGTGGAAGTTTCCGTGTTTAACGCCTCTGTCATAGAGTTTCCAGGCGTTAAGCAGCCTGTTTTGGACTGCTGCTGCCAGTGCCTTGCTTTCAGCTGTATTTGGATTCGTTGCAGCCGAATTATAATAATAGGTTTCGGTTCCGTTGGCTGTTCCATTGAATGCATTTGCATGCACACTCAGGAATATATTCGCTTTAGCAGCCTTGGCAAATTCTACCCTTTTCTGCAGGGAGATAAATACATCGGTTTCCCTTGTCAGCTTTACATCAAACGGAGTCCTGCTCAACAGGCTCTTTACCTTTAAAGAGGTGTCCAGCACTACATTCTTTTCCAGGATGCCAAAACCGCCTGCACCTGGATCGGATCCGCCATGTCCAGGATCAATTACGATTGTCTGCAGGGCAATCGGATCATTATTTACATCCCCCGGCTTATAGCTTCCATCCAAGTATGCACCATGTACCAGCCCTTCAGCAGAGCCGGACTTTATGTACACCCAGTCTCCTACATTATAAGCAGCCTGTACGGTTGTTCCCTGTGCTAAAGAATCAACCTTTGGATAATCTGTGTTCGGCCCTGTCCGTACATTCAGGGAATCTGCGTTTACCGTAAGTTCACCTGTAAATGAAACACTTGCGCCGATCCTAAGCTTGTAATCTACCGATCTGGCGAGGAATACGGAAAAATCCGCCCTTTTAATATTGGAATCATATCCAAAATTCGTTGGTGAAATCCCCTGGGCTATCCCCCTGGCCATCAGTGCATTCGCTGCACCGCCCGTACTGTTCTCCCCGTATTGGAAAGCACGGCTGATCAGCAGGGCCATTTCTCCCCGCGTCACCGGCTTGCCCGGCTTGAAGGAGCCATCGGAATATCCTGAGATGATCCCTTTATCTACAGCTGATTGAATATATCCAGAAGCAAACGACTGACTGTTGACATCTTTAAATTGTGTGACTCTTTTCGCTCCATTAAGGTTTAAAGCCCTCCCAAGCATCGCCGCCGCTTCTGCGCGGGTTACCTCCTTGTTGGGGCTGAAATATCCGTCTGAGCTTCCCGTGACAATATTACCTTGAGCCAAGTACATGATTTCCTTGTAGGCTCTGTAATCAGCTCCTACGTCCTTAAAGGATCCAGCCGCTTCAGATGTTGTGCCAAAGAACGGCAGCATCATCAAAGCCAGCAAAATCACACAAAAAAATTTCCTCATTATCTAGCTTGCTCCTTTCGCCATTTTCCTACATTTTAACACACTGGAAGCTGTACCTGTATAATCCATTTTGTCTATAAACATGAAATTTTGTAATAAAATATTTCCAATTTCTTTATTTTGTGTCTTTTTCTACTATATTAAGAACCTTTTTTATGAGTCTATTGATTCTGGCTGTGAAAAAATAAGTGCATTAAGAATTACCCCTTTTAATATGAAAAACTAAAAAAGCATCAGTTCCCGGGACCAGGAGCTGATGCTTTTATAGTTTACGTTTTCATTTCAATTCGATTTCAAAGATTTTGCGTTATTAGATCTCATCCAGCAGGGAAAGCTGCCTGTACAGCATAACTGCAGCTTCCGCCCTTGTTGTGTCCGCTTTCGGAGCAAAGGTTCCGCCGGCTTTTCCTTTTACAATGCCAAGGGCCGCTGCCTGGGATACTGCTTCCCGCAGACCAGGACTCACTGTACTTTGATCCTTGAATTTCTTTTCGGAGGATACGCCGTCCAAAAGATCTTCATTCAGGTAGCGGATGGACCTAACGATCATGGCGGCCATCTGCTCACGCGTTATTTCCTCTCCCGGATTATACTTTCCTTTCAAATCGCCCTGTACAATGCCTGCACGGCTCGCAGCCTCAATATGGAGCACACTCCATGATTGCTTGGCCGTAACATCGGGGAAGACACCCCTGTAGGATTCTGTCGGTATATTTAAGGCTCTTACAAGCAATACGGCAAACTCTGCTCTTGTCAGCTTATCGCCGGGAGCAAATCTGTCTGCCGTCTTCCCTCCTGTAATGGAGCGGGAAGCCAGCACCTCGATTTCATCCTTTGCCCAATGCGTCTTGATATCGTTGAATGTTTTGCTGTTTTCTAATACTGCATACTTGGAGAAGTGATTCACCGAAAATGTTACTGAATCCCCTTCAGCCTTGCCGCCTGTGTATTCCCATTTGTTCTGCTGTTCATTCAGGTAATAAGCGGCAGCCTTCCGCTTGTCATTCAATTCGGCCCCTTTGATTGAAAGGCTTACTGACACCGGCTCGCTGAAGCCTGTCAGATAGCGTTCCTTGCCATCTTTAGTGTAGATGATCTTTAAATCATACACATCCGAAATTCTCCGCTGTCCTTTTTCTGCTGCTGGAAGCTCGGATTTTTTCGGCTGAAGCTCTGAAACACTGAACTTGATCTCTCCTGATGAAAGTCCTGCTGCCTCTTTTAGAACCTTGGCCGGAATGGTGATGCTGGCATTACCTGTAGCCACTGTAAGAGACTTGTTTTTGTCTGCTATCTTCTTAATCGTTTCAGGCTTTACAACTGCCTGGAAGGAAGAAGCATCCTTCTGTGAAGATGAGAGATCAATAGTAACAGATGATTTAAGAGGATCATTGATAGCGGCAAGAATTTTACCTTCATCAACTGTCAGGGTTGCCGTGCTTCCTTCAAGCTTTAAGTCGCCCTGGCTGTCTCCAGCAGGAGGTGCCGGCGGTGTTCCGCCCCCGCCTCCAGGGCTGCCTGGATTACCAGGGTCTGGATCTCCTGGATCACCCGGGTCGCCTGGGTCCTCACTGTCTTCTTCAGCCTCGAACTCTTTTTCTACTGCGTTTCCTGCATAGTCAAAGGCAGCTACAATGATTTCCTGGCCTGCTTCCAGGCTGTCAGGAAGGATGTACTCTACTGCATCGCCCGGCAGTCCGGGGGTTTCTTCTGTTGTGAAAAGCGTTTCTCCATCAATGAAAATATCAATATAGGCAATGCCGCTTCCTTCCGCGTCATCTTCTGCCTTGAATGTTAATTTCTGTCCGCTGTAGCTCGCTTCTAATTGCGGTTTTGTATTATCAATCTTGACCGGAATTTTGAAGCTTTGGAAGTCTGCTCCCTGATAATCAATTTTTGCCTTGATTTCGTAGAAATAGTCTCCCTCAGCGATTTTGTTATTTACTTTTCCATCCCAGCTTCTTGCAGGGTCAAGAGAGTAAAGCGGACTGCTGCCGCTATCATAATAATTTTTCGTAATATTATTTTCTGTTCTCAATTTCCTCAGCAGCTTACCTTCATCATCCAGAATATTGAATTCTGCTGTTTTGGCATTTCTCAGGAAAGATAAAACAGGGATTGCCTGTTCCTGTATTCCGTCTGAATTGGGAGAAATGGCAATGGACTCAGGGAGGGTTGCCTTTGTGAATGCATTATAGCCAAGATAGCCATACTCCCCATCCATCACGGTTACCATTCCTGCCATTTTATAAAAACTATCTGCCTCCCATACAAATCCGTCCAGGATCGGAGGGGCATTCCAGTCTCCCTTAAAGCCTGTATAAGGGACAGTCAGCGGAGGATTTTGATCTTCCGTATCAGTAAAAGTTACAAATCCTTCAGCAAAATACCCGTTTGCGAAAATTTCTTCCGGTGAAACTGTGCTTGTTCCGTCCTCACTCAGCACTTTAGCTTCTGAAAGGTCGATGTCCACTTTGATTTCTGCGGATGAATTTGCCGGCACCGTGATCACTGGTGCCTCCTCTCCATTGATGGCCACTTTTGCCCCCTGGAGTTCCTGTGCTTCCAGCTGGCCTGGCTGTACACCCAGATAGCCTTCTTCAGCCAGATCTGTCTGGGCATTGACATTAACCTGGTATACGGCCGCAGCATCTGAGTAGTTAGTGGCTTTAAGCGTAAAGGAAATAGAATCAGCTGAAATTTCCTTCAAAGCCACTTTTGCCTCGTTTGTCGCTGATTCTGTTACAACAACAGGAGTGTGCAAGGCTGCATTCAGCTGCATCATGCCTGCTCCCTGGCGGCGCGGCGAATAGAAATTATTCTGGGCAAGCTTGCTCTGCGCTGGGCCTTGATCCACAATCGGCTTTGCCGTATTCATAAGAAGGTTCTTGGCGAAAGCTGCCCGCTCATAGCCAGCCAGGCTGAATTCCTTGTCCACTCTCTCGAGGATAAGGGCTGAGCCGCCGGCAACATGAGGCGCTGCCATGGATGTACCACTCATCATCCCGTATTGATTATTATTCAATGTAGAGTAGATCTGTCCGCCGGGAGCTGTGATTTCCGGTTTGAAATCAAGATTAGGCGTAAGCCCCCATGAAGAGAAATCACTCATTTTCCCGGATTCCGGGTTTGCTACCTTGGCACTTTCCCCATTAAAGGAAACTTTCACTTCCTCACCGCTATCAAGGGCTGTTTTCAGCATTTCCCCATCCTGCATCTGCATCTCTATCTGAGGGATTACAACCGCACTGTCAGTGGCCATTCCAATCATTCCATCGGTATGATTGTAGATAATGACTCCGACTGCTCCAGCTGCCTGTGCGTTCAGGGCCTTATCTACAAAGCTGATTTCTCCGCGCTGGATCAGTGCGAATTTCCCTTCAAGATCAGCAGCCCGGGTTTCTTCCGGCTTGCCGAGTCCTGCATCGACCACTGAAAACTCTTCTTTATCCAATGCACTTGGATGGACGCTTCCTGCCGACAAAAACGGAAGCAGGCTTTCTTTTTCCCCGATTGAAACAGAAGCAGCTTCAAGATCCATAAAAGAGTTCTCTGAAGAAGCAACCTGAAGGGAATCATAAGATACTCCCGGAGCTCCGGAAACACCGATATCAGGATTTGAAGCATAAGGATTGTTTTCAAACCCGTAGCCAAAATGGGCAGAGTTGCCGCCTGAAATAGCCACAAGGACACCGCTGTCTACTGCCCTTTTCACAGCCATCTGCTCTGGGTCATCAGCAGAAACAAATCCTGCCGTTGAGCCAAGGCTCAGATTAAGGACATCGGCCCCCAGCTTGATGGCATCATCCATAGCTCTTATATAGATATCTCCGTAAGTTGACTGGAATTCAGGGTCATTTCCGAACACCTTCAAGGCCAAAAGCTGGGCCTCAGGCGCGACTCCCTTAATTCCGCCATTCTCCTCATCCCCATTTGCCCCTACTGTACCTGCCACATGCATTCCGTGCATGCTCGCATCAGGTCCAAGATCAAGGATTGTATCGTTATCATCCATATAGTTATAGCCATACGGGACTTTATCTGTATAAAACTTGCCCGGAAGCTGATTGGCAGAGATAAGGCTGTCTGTATCAGCCTGTGATAATTCTGCTGTGGAGCTGTCCGTCAGCACCATATCTTTATGATCCGGGTCAATGCCGGTATCAATGACGCCGACAATCATGCCTTCACCTTTGACTCCGTATTCCCTCCATGCTTCCTGAGCCTGGATAAATTCCTTGCTGTAACGCATCTCCGGCTTTTCTTCCGGGCGTTCATATTCATTGACGATATGTACTTTCGCCACATTCTTTAATTTTCCGATGGCTTCCATGTCGCCATATTTCACTTCGGCGCTGAAGCCGTTGACAATCGTTGTAAAGCTGTTGAGATATTTGATTGCGACTTTTTTGGATTTGATTTCATTTTTAACCGCGCTTTGTGCAGTCACCGCATCTTTTTGAAGCTTATTTTTAACAGTTGGTGCTAAATCACCGAATTTCACGCCGCTTCTGCGCGCGTATTCTATCGCTGGTTCATCATCAAGCTCGACCAGTACACGGACCTTATCATCCGGCTTATATTGCTTGTCCAGCATCAATTTCTGCTGAACCGTTTTAGCTGAAGCCTTTGCAGGAGCAGCCGCTCCCATCGCCCCGGTTGCAAAAAGAAGGAGCATGATCATCAAAATAGAAAAGCTTTTCTTTATCACTGTCTTCCCCCCATGTTCTTTTACTATTTTTCCAGACTAATATCCCTTCTTTATTTGTCAGAATAGTAGATTATTGTTAATGTACCAATATTTTAAAGAAATGTAAATGTTAGCATTGGGGTCGAAAGTACTGTTTGATGGTGAGTGAGGTATTGTTTATTCAGGAATTTTTTCATAGAAGGGGGCTCACTGCAGAGAGGTGGGAGAGAGGAGAAAGTGCCGGTCAAAAGGAAAAAGCGACAGGCAGAAGCCTGTCACTCTGTTTTAAATTAATGCTGTGGTGGAAGGCCTGTTGTTGTTACTCCTCCGCCAGGCGTTACAGATGTATCAACTAATCCTAATCCAAACACTCCAGTTACAAGTGCACTTGCAAGAGTAAGGCCAGCAATAAATTTTTTCATACCGGAATTCCTCCTATCCTTTTTATATTGTAAGCATATTCCTGTTGTTACATATTATGTTATCATTTTTTTAATAACAATGCCATTTCATTATTAACCAAATCTATGAATTTTTCATTTCGCTGTATGGAGAAGACCGTTTTTGAGCTTTCGATAAACTCAATCCCTTTATCTTCTTCCCCAATTTTGAAGTAATTTTCTCCGCTTTGATAATTGAGTTCACCCAGCAGATACATGGTCTCCGATTCAATGCACATATCAATGCCCCTGTTGCTGTAGACAAGTGATTCATGATATTTGCCCATCTCCGACAGTGTCTGAGACAATCCGTAAAGTACACGAATTTTGATTTGGCTGTTTTTAATAAAAGGCAGGCTCTCAAGGCGGCCGTAGGCTTTATAATATGTTTCATACGCTTCGTGAAAGCGCTGTTCCTCGTAATAAATAACGCCGATGCTGTTCAGGATTTCAATTTCCCTTTCTGTCCAGACATTGGTGTCCACCTTCGTAAGGTCGATGGCCTCCCATAATACATCAATCGCTTGCTGCACATTCCCTGAATTATAATAAATCGAAATACCTTCATGCCATTTTAAAAATTGAAGATGAAAAGGCGTTTGAAACAGGGGATTGTTCATCTCCCTTTCTACTATCAGCCCGATGGATTTATACTCCCTGTTCCGGATATACTTTCGGATTATCTGCTGTACGGCTTCTATGTAGGTAGATGAGGTAGATTCGCTCACATCAAAGAAAATATTGATCTTCAAGCCCATCTTCTCCCCCAGCTTTTCCAGGATGTCCACGGACGGATATGACTTCCCTTCCTCGATTTCTTTTACTGCCTGCGGAGGACAAATATTCGCTGCCAGCTCCTCATGCGAAAGATTAGCCGCTTTTCTCAAACGATGCAAAGTTCTGCCGATACTCCCAAGATCCATTTTCGGGCCTCCATTCCAGGAATGTATTTGGTTACTAGATAACTATTCTGTGCTTGTTTTGAAAATCCTTCTTTTTTTGGTGACAGGCACCTCCCGGAATTTGTCGAATTATATATTTTGTTTTCTTTCGGGAGGTGCCTGTTTAAAGCAGAAGAAGCTCCCTAGGGAGGGAGCTTCTTTCTGCTTTTACATCATGTCAGAGAAAGTGAGGGCATTTTGGATCATTTTAACGATTTGAGCCCTTGTTGTATTCCCTTTAGGATCAAACTTGCCGTCAAGCTTACCGCTCATTACGCCGGCTTGAAGAAGAAATTCAATATCTTCCTTGGCAAAGCTGCTGATCTTCTTCTGATCTTTCAAGCTGTCAAGTGACTTGGACTTATCTGCTTTTGAAGCATCATAGCTCATGTAATCCATTGCACGCTTGATCATGGCAGCTGCCTGCTCACGGTTAACCGTTTCATTTGGATCGAATTTGCCATCCTGCTTTCCTTTGATAATTCCAGCCTCTACTGCAGCCATGATTTCTTCAGCATACTTGCTGCTTTTGCCAATGTCCTTGAAGCGTCCATCGTAGTCTGCTTCAGGGGAGAGCCCCAAGCTTCTTGTCAGCAATAAAGCCAGCTGAAGTCTGGTTGTAGAAGTGTTCGGCTTGAATGTACCGTCTTCATATCCCTGGACGATATACTTAGAAGCCAGTGTTTCTATATCATCTTTGTTCCAAATCTTTGTGATATCTTTAAAGCTTACAGAGTTTTCCACAACTGTATAGATGCCGTTTGTCAGGCTCTTAAAGATTGCTTCTTCACCCTTGAATTTCGTTGGTACTGCTGAGAAAGTTCCGTCGGCATTTAGCTTTACAACTGTTGCATGCTTTGGATCAACCTGCTTATTGAGTGTAATCACTCTTTCATTGTATTTAGGAAGTCGGCTGATTTCCTGTACCTTGTCGCCAGCGTTAGCTGAAACATTGAATTCAACTAGTTGAGATACTGGCTTAAGAGCGTTTTTGCTGATTACACCAGCAGTGTCTGCTGCCTCATTAACAGAGATAGACAGTTTAACATCTTCAGCTTTGGCACCCAGCTGTTTCGCAATGTCTTCTACTTTAATATCATCTACAGAAAGCTTGTAGTCAGCCTTATCTGCATTCACTTCAATTGTGAATTTCTTATGCTGATTTTTCAGCATTTCAAGAATTTCAGCAGAGATTTCTGCTTTTACTTTTTCCTGCCCAACAGCTGCTGGAAGAGTAATCGCAATTGATTTTGCATTTTTATCAGATGCCAGGTAGCTCTGGATTTTCTGCTCATCAAGCTTCGCTACTGCATAAACTTGTCCATTCACAGTTTGCTTTTCTACTGTTGCATACGGCAACTCCGGAGCAGACGGTGTACCAGGATTGCTTGGCGGAGTTGGAGCGGCTACTTTCTGAATCCTTCCTTCCACACCATATGTGAACGGCTTTTCCAACGTCTTTACAAAGTCAACCGTTGCATCCAAGTCAATTTGCCCAACTTCAAGGTCTGTCGCAAGTTCTGCAATCCCATATGATAGATTGCCATACATATAGTTATTCATAACAACCGTATATTCTTTATTCTTATCAATCGGTGTGCCATCTTCATTAAGAATATCCACTACTTTGCCTTTTTTAGCTGCACTGTCCCAAGAATATGTGTACTTGAAGCCGGCAATGTGGAAATCAAGGCCTTTTTCAGTGATCTGCTTATTTAATATTGTTTCAAGATCTGCTCCGCTCAGCTTCACTTTGTTCAGAACATTTCCGAAAGGCTGGATGGCGAACAGGCTTCCAAAGGTTACATCACCTGCAGGCAGATTCGCACGCACTCCACCGCCATTCATCAGGGCAAAATCTGCATCCATTGAAGCAATCATTCCATCAGCAATCAGATTACCCAGTCCGTTATCAGCATATTCACTGTTCACAGATGGATAGCCTTTTGCAAGCTCAGTGGCATTTTCACCGACTACAACAGCTTTAATCGGCTCTACCTTATCCGCATACTTTTTAAGGATAGCAGCAACATCGGCATCCGGTGTATAGTCGCTTTGTTTAACCTGAACAATCTCAGCTGCTTTTCCGACAATGTCGCCTGTAGCTGGATCGATTTCGATATCTACATCAGAAAATGCTGTTCCATAAGAATAGGCTTGGACAATCAGCTTGTTGTCTACTACTTTATTCACTTTCACGTGGTTGTGAGCCGCAAAGATAATATCAACTGCATCATCTACATTTTCAGCGATAGTTGATGCATCATACAAATCAGCTTTTTGCTCCTGGAATGTAGGATTATGCGCCAGTACTACAATGGCTTCAACACCTTGCTCCTGAAGCTCTTTTGTATACTTGTTGATTGCTTCTACTTCGTCGGTAATCTTAAGGTTCTCATTTCCTTTGCGTACAATCATGTCAGGCGTTTCTTGTGTCACAACCCCGATAAATCCAATCTTTTGGCCGCCTACTTCTTTAACAGCATATGGCTCAGTAATCAGTTCATCAGTGCTGTCGTCGTAGACATTTGCTGCGACAACAGGAAAGTTCATTCCATCATAGTCTTCTGTGCCATTTGGATGCTGGCCTCCATTGATCATCCGCTTCAGTTCATCGATACCTTCATCAAATTCATGATTCCCCAATGTACCAACGTCAAAGCCCATTGCTTCCATGATTTCTACTGTCGGCTCATCCTGGAACAGAGCTGATACAAGCGGACTTCCGCCGATCATATCCCCGGCATGTACAAGAAGTGTATTCTGATTATCAGCTTCCCTTTCCTTCATCGCTGCAGCTGTGAAATCAATTCTTCCAGAAGCTATGCCATCTACCTTAGTAGTAGTGTCCAGCTGTCCGTGAAGGTCGTTTAATCCCAGCAATTGTACTTTTACATGATCATTTGGCTGTTCAGCAGGTGTACCTTTTAGATCGATATTGAAAATACCGAAGCCTTGATCATTTTTTTCTCCAGTATAAGAAATGTTTCCATCTTCTTTTAAATAGGCTTCTGCCTTAGGAGAAGTAGTAAAGGTTACCTTTACATCTGCATCAATCGGAGCGATTGACCAGTTATTGTCAGCAGTAGGCGTAATTGTTTCTTCTTCTGTGATGTAGTCCATCAAAATCTGACGGTTTTCATCTGCAGAGTCCACAACCAGCTCGCTTCCTTTAACGCCCGGGAAGTTTCCGCCGCCGCCTGCACGGTAGTTATTTGTTACAACGATAAAGTCCTGATCAGGATCAACAGGCTGGCCGTCATATGTAAGGTTAATGACACGGCTGCTGTTTGCATTGACCACTTTTCCATCTTTATCATATTTGGCCGGCTTGGTTACATCGATTTGATAATTAACTCCATCAATAACATCGAAGTTGTAAACTGGGAAAGAAGGATTTAAAAGCTCCTGCGTTTCTGTCTTGGCAGGATCAATTGTGTTGAATTTCCCTGCGGTCATCTCAATCCATTCTTTTACGACAGAACCCTTCACCTTAACCGCCTTTAGCGTGTTGTCATAAAGGTAAAGATCTCCTGCACTCCGGATCGTCAGGTTGCCTTTTTTAATCTCAGTATATTCTTCTGCACCGTTTCTTCCGGCTTTAAAAGGAGCACCTACTGATAAAATTGGAAGATCTTTGTACTCTGGCTTATTAAGGTTGATATACTTTTCTACAAACCATTTCTGGGCATTGGTTACAACTTGTACAGAAGGATCATCCTGTACAAGGGCGAAGTAGCTGTAAATGTCATCTGTTGTTGTTCCAATTGGCTGATTTACATATTCAATTGTCTTATTGTGGGCCTCAGTAACTGCAGCAACCACCTCTTGATCAAGAGCAACCGAAGTTGAAACTTCACGTGTCGAGGATTGAGATCCCGTTACAGTCCAGGAATCACCCTGCTTCTCCAGTGTCAGGTCGATTAAGCCAAGAGAACCTCCGCCGTATCCAGCTTGTACAGCTGCCACTCCATTGATTGTCCCTTTTGCATTGTCAACTCCAGGCAGCACCTTGCCAGAAGCGTCTTTAAACAGGATATCAAGGGCGGCTTCAGTTTTAGCAGGGAATACTTTATGGGTGTGTGAAAAAGTAATGGCGTCAATGCCTTCTACTTTACTAAGACTGTATACAGTGTCCTCTGTGTTTTCCTCATTTCCGTTAAAGCCGGAGTGTGCCATTGCAATTATGACATCAGCACCTTCTTGCTTCATTTGAGGGATGAATTTAATGGCTGATTCTATAATATCTTTTGTAACTACTTTCCCATCTAGATTGGCCTTGTCCCAATCATTGATCTGAGGAGGAGCAAATCCAATATAGCCGATTTTAATTGTTTGAGGATTTCCTTGTTCGTCAGTTACTTCTTTATCTACAATTCTATATGGTGTAAATTCATTAACATCATTCTCGGGATTGTCGTCTTGATCATCTGTGTACACATTAGCATTAACGAAATCAAAATTTGCATCATCATAAGCTTCATCAAGGAAGTCCAGGCCGTAGTTAAACTCATGGTTCCCTAAAGTGGCCATGTCATAGCCCATGGTATTCATAGCGGCAATGGAAGGGTGAAGCTCGCCATCTTCAAGCGGATCAATCTTGGCCACGTATGTACCAAGCGGAGTTCCCTGGATAAGGTCCCCGTTATCTACCAGGACACTATTGGGTTCTTCTTTACGAGCGTCTTCTATAAGGGTTGCTGTTCTGGCCAGTCCAACTTTTTCAGAAGCGGCATTTTTGTAATAATCAAAGTTTAAAAGGTTTGTATGAATATCGGTTGTTTCCATGATTCGAAGGTTCAGTGTTGAAGCGCTCTCCTGCGGTACTGCCGTATTGTAATTCACTTCTGGTTTTTCAGCCAAAACATTTACAATTGAAGCTTTCTGCACAGATTGTGAAAGCGCTTGATTATCAGCCGCCTCAGCACCTGCTTGAGTTGAAACGAAAGGAACGGATACAAGGCTTAAAGCCATTGTTGAAGTTAGAACTTTATTTATACTTCTCTTCTTCGACTTTTTCATACCATATTCACCCTTTACTAATAAGTAGAATCATTACAAATTTCGCTAAAATGTAACAACCCAGTTATAAATATATCAGAAATAAATAGCGAATAGTGTAAAAATTATTTAGCATTACAAATATTTTGTAAATGAGATAGTGGTGAATAGTGGTGACAGGCACCTCCCGGATTTTGTCGAATAGCGTTGGAATTAGCCAGATCGAATGGAAAAGCAATGTTTTTTTGCTAGAAATCCTTTCACACCGGGCAATCACTTTTCATCTTAATCTGTTCAATTTCCATTCCAACAGGAAGGAAAATTATGGTCTAAAGTCAAATAATTAACAATGCGTTCTATCTATTTATTAGGGAGGTAATTATGGCAAGACCAAAAAGAATCTGGAGCCCCAGTCACTTCCACCATGTGGTGAGCCGTGGGAATTGGCGGGCCGATCTATTCCAGGAAGATCATGACTTTGTATCCTTTATGAATCTTCTGCATTACTTTCACCGTAAAACCGGACTGGAGCTGGCAAGCTATTGCTTAATGAGCAATCACTTTCACCTGCTGCTCCGAACCCAGCAAGTCCCGCTCCCCGGAGTAATGAGAAATTTGAACAAAGGTTATGCTGATTATTTTAACAAGCGCTATGGAGTGCAAGGGCATGTATTTGAGAAGAGGTATTTCAGCAAGCCCATTTATGATGCATATGGCCTCCTTGAGGTCAGCCGCTATATCCACTTAAACCCCGTCGAAGCCTCAATTGTCGATCATCCACTGGACTACCGCTGGTCCAGCTTCCGCTACTTTGACCCCACCCGTAAAAACCTTCCCGATTATTTGAATATTTCTGAGGTGTACAACCTCTTCGCAGGCAGAAATGACGCCCAGAAAAAAACGGCCTATTATAAATGGCTGATGAAGAAATTTGAAGAGAGTTTGAGTTAGAAATTGGTGACAAAATTGGTGACAGGCACCTATACCACTTGCCCAAAGTGGTATGGGTGCCTGTCACTTAAAAAAGAGGATGCCATTTCAGGCATCCTCTTTCTTATTTAGCAGTATATCAAGAAGCATCTTCGGAAGTGCTGTTGTTGTCTTGAGCTGAACCTGTATCAGGGTCTGTGCCAGCATCCTGCTGGTTGTCTGGTGCTTTTCCGTTATCTGCTGGTTTGTCTGATGCATTGTCCTTTTGCTCTCCTGCAGGTGGGGCAGCCTTCTCCTCATCCGCTGGCGGGACTGCTTTTGATTCTCCCGGATTTGCAGATGAATCTTGATTAGCAGGTTTTCCGGTATTATCCGGTTTCTCTGCAGGAGGAGACTGATTGTTCTTCTCTTTTTCAGCTTTCGCTTTAGCTGCTTCTTCTGCTTCAATCTGCCCCTTTACTTTTTCAATGTTGCTTTTAATACTGGCTATCTCATTTTCCAGCATGGCACTTTCGGTTCTGTATCTTTGCAGGCTATCTGTGTAAGACTGAAGGTTTTTCTCGGATTCATCAAGCAAACTTATAAAACTGACTTCTTCGTCCTCCAGCTTTTTTAAGATTTCTTTCAGCCCTTCTGTAGCTAGATTCATTGGTGTGAGCACTTCAGAGAAATAGGCCTTCTCATATTTGCATTCATTAATAGCTTTATCTTTAAATCCATTTATTTCGGCCAATAAATTTTCTAATTCCATTAACTTTAGGCTGCCGTTTGTTTTACTTTCTTTTAAGACGCTTTCCAGATAGCTCTTTATACTTTGTGAATAAGCTGCCAGCGCTTTAGACTCATTTTCCATTTCCTGTATTCCACTGTTAACAGCTCTCAATTGGCTTTTTACACTGTTCAATTGGCTTACCAGTGAATTCTTTTGCAAAGTAAGTTGATTTACCGCAGTTCCGCCCCCTGCACCAGTATTGTCTGAGTTAGTCTCGGAATCATCTAATTTGTTGTCATTAAGAGATTTCAATTCTGAGATTGAGATTGCAGTATTTTTTTCTTTTAGCTGCTCTCCAGCTATCATAGCAGCTTTGGCCTCCTCAATAACTTCTTCAGATAAATTTACCGCAAAATCCCGATAATCTTTTTCAATTACTTTAGGAAAAATAAAACACGCTCCAATTTGGATTTCTTTTTCCTGGGTAGAATTGAATTGTGCATATGTAGGCGACGCCAGTTGGGCACCTCCGAGAATCATGGAGGAAAGCGCTGTACTCGCCGAAAAAGCCTTAAAAAGCCTTTTGCGCTTTTCCATTCTTGCCCTCCTTAATTTATCTGCTCTTGGCTCCACTAATGAAATCCCTCCTCCTGAAAGAACCCCTTCTTCTTTAAGTTCACTAACGTTCGTTATATAGAATAATTATACATGGTCATCTTATATAATAAAAGAAAAAAGTAATTAATTTTTTCCTCTTGTTCTTCGAGGTCCGCTTAGTTAATTATTATTCTTCAACCAAAGGAATAAGTACAAGCTGATAAAGAGTCCCCTAAAAAAAAAGCCCCCATCAGGATCTTCTATTTATTATAAATCTCCTTATACGCAATCACCTTAATGCGAGAATCTCCTCTTCGATTGCTTTCAAGCTTTTGGATTACTCCTTCTTTAGGTACTGTTCCTTCCTGTATCTGCTGTAGTGCCCTGAATCTCAAATATGCTGACCATTCTTATCAAGGCCCGTGCATCCTGCTCCCTCGTTTTGAAAGGCAACTGGCTCTCATCCACTGTTTCTGCTTCCTCAACATACTTCTTCAGCTCTGGGTAGCTTTCTACATATTCTTTCACATCTTCCAATTGACCGCTGTTCTTCAACTCTGTTGTTACCGTATCCATTACTCATCAATTGGTGACAGGCACCTATACCACTTCCTTTAAGTGGTATAGGTGCCTGTCACCATCAATAACTCCCCCGCCTTTTAGACTCCCGCCAAATGCGGTATAATAAAGGAATATGTATTTTATCGGAATGCTGTTGTTTTTGTGTGCTTTTTTGTGTTTTTTCACCTGGGTTTTGCCGGGTTAGAGTATAGGGGGGATTGTTATGGCGCAGATTCCTGAGCGGTATTTGGAGGGGCTGCAGTTTGCTGCGGGCGAGCTGAAGAGCCTGCTGAGGCCGGAGGACCAGGAAGATCAGAAGGTGGTCCAGAAGGGCCTGCTTTTGTATCATCAGGGGCTTGTGCATCAGCTGAAGTATGAGGGTGACCAGATTACGGCCGTGGTCCAGGATGTGACGCCGGCAAAGGTATCGCTTGACCTTGACTTCATTAACCATAGTGAATGCTCCTGTCCGCATGAAGGGTTCTGCCGGCACCGGATGGCTGCGTTTTTCTATCTCTTGTCCCAGGGCAGCAGTGTGGCCGCCTGGCTCAATGACTGGCGCCAGCCGGTCAAAGAGACAAAGACGGCCGCTCTGCAGGGACTGAAGACGGCAAGGGATCTGCTGAAGGCGAACAAACAGCAGCAGGAACCTGATTATGACAACTGGAAATCTTCCATAGAGGAAAGTTTTGATAAAATCCTGCTTGGCCAGGGTGACCCGAAGCCTTATGTGATGGCAGAGCTGTTCCAGGTCCACCTGCGCCGTCTCAGGGCGGCGGCCCCGGTCGAGCAGGAATGGCGGCTCCTTTATATGCTGATTGCGCATATTGTTTCTTTTAAAAAGCTTATCTCCCTGAGCATGGAGCTCGGCTATTTCGAGGATACGATCAACCGCTATTACCGCCATCTCTTCCATCTCATGACCGAAGAAGCGGCTGACATTACCGGCAAGCTGACGGTCCAGTCTGTGCCCTTTGCGTTTGATGAATTCATCGGGAAGCTGAAAGAGGAAACCGCGGAGCTTCTGACGAACGACTTTGAGATTGAATATGAGCGCGCGCATCTCTACCGTCTGCTTTGGACCCATCTCTTCAAGAGCAAGGAATGGCGGGATGAGGAAGTCAACAAGCTTAACAGTCTTCAGGATGAGCCAACAATGCCTCTGGTTGTCGGGGTGACCCATCTTCATATCCTTCTTCGTGAGGATGAAGATGCGATGCGGAATATCCAGGTCCCTAACGCGGAGATGACGCCATATATGTTATACTGGCTCGACTATTTCACCGCCCTTAAGGAATGGAAGCGGGTGGCTCCGTTTGCTGAGGTGTTTGTCTCACGGCTGAAGGAGTATCTGAGCTGGAACAATGAATATAATGCGAGCATGGATTTTTCCAGGATGGCTTTGAAGGCACTGCGCCCCTATACCGGCGAGACGCGGCGGTCTGATCTGTATGAGAAAGCCATGATTCAGACGCTGCCGTACAGCTACCGGGAATATGAGGATGTTCTTTTTGAACAGGAAAACTATGAAAAGTGGGCAGAGCTGCAGGCTTATATCGGCTTTGATATCAGCATGCTCCCTTCTGAGCGGATCAAAAGGATTCAGCAATCCGAGCCTGAAATCCTGCTTGGGCTTTACCATCAGTCTGTGCAGGGCCATATCAACATGAAGAGCCGGGATCATTACCGGGAGGCTGTCCGCAAGATGAAGAAGCTGCGGACCATCTATAAAAAATTAAAGCGGCAGAATGATTGGGAGCTTTTTCTGGAAATGATTCTTGAAAAGACCAGGCGCCTGCGTGCCTTTCATGAAGAATGCAAAAGGGGTAAGCTGATCGATGCTTAAAACACGTTTTATAAAAGTGAACGTCCAACAATATGATAATGATACTTTTTTCATTGGAGCTTCTGATGAGCAAGGCAAATGGATGGGGCCAAACGAATGGCAGAACCTGCTGTTCAACAATCATAAGGAAAGTTTTTTCGGGACGATGCTTGCACCGGCTGAGCTGGATGGCGCCCCTGGCCTCCTGGTCAACGGCTGGCAGCTCGCTACGCTGTTTGCGAACGAGCAGTTCAACCGCCTGATCGAATGGGACTGGGACGAAACGGCCGAGATCTGCCTGGCTGCCGGACATGCGCTTGAGGAATCCATTCTTGAAAAAGAGTGGGTACCTGACTTCAAGGCGTGGGAGCGGAATGAATTTCACTGGGCGCTGCCTGAGAATGTGCTTTACGAGTTTGATGATTCCTTCTGGGAGCGTCCCCTTGATGATGGAGAAGAGGAACGCTCTGTCAAAGCCTTCGTCCAGCATTGGTTTGACCGCTCTTTGAATGATTATTTGAACCGCAATAAAGAAATGAAAGAAATGTTCGGAAAAAAAATAGACAGCCTGCAAAATGAAGATATTGCGCCAAGCCAGCTGGCTGCCTACTTTGACGAAGAAAGCTGGCAGGAATGGATTGGGCTGAAGGAAAATGATGTCCCATTTACAATCGGACTGAAGCTTGAAGAGCCTGCTGATATAGACAGCTTCTGGGACTTGTCTATTTTTCTGCGAGGAAAAAAGGATCCTGATCTGTTTGTCGATTACCGTGATGAAAGCAACTATCCGCGGGGCTGGATGAAGTATCAGGAGGTCATTGAACGGGAGCAGCAGCGCTGGATCAATGTATTTCCCTGGCTGAACGGCAATAGCGGCATTTCAACCCGCCTGACGGAAGACGAAGCATGGACTTTCCTGACAGAAGCAAGTGAAACGCTGCTTGCGCTTGGCGTCGAGATTCTCCTTCCTTCCTGGTGGCAGGCGATGAAGAATGCGAGCATGAAGGTGAAGGCGAAGGTAAAAGGAAATTCCGGCAGCCACCGCCCTTCCTTCGTCGGACTGCAGGCAATGCTTGATTATGACTGGCGCTTCAGCATGAACGGAGTCGAGCTGTCAGAGGATGAGTTTAATAAACTGGTTGAAGAGAAGCGCCGCCTTGTCTATATCCGCGGCCGCTGGATCAAGCTCGACCACGGCTTTATCCGCCAGATTCAGGATTTGATGAAAAAAGCGGAAAAAGAGGGGCTGCATGTCCGTGATTTGATTGAGCAGGAATTGTCCGGAGAAGATGATTCAGAAGATGAGCTCGATAATCCGAAAGCATTCGCCCGCATCCAGATTGAATTGAACCGCCAGTGGAAGCAGATGGTGAAGCAGCTGCGCGAGGTGAACAATATCCCGCTCGCTGATGCGCCGGAAGCACTTCACGGCGAACTCCGTCCCTATCAGCAGCTTGGGATGAGCTGGCTGTTATTCCTTAGGAAATACGGATTTGGTGCCATTCTCGCTGATGATATGGGGCTCGGAAAAACCGTCCAGCTCATTTCTTATTTATTAAAGGTTCGCGAGCAGGAACAAGATGGTGCCTCTCTCATCATCTGCCCGACGTCGGTGCTCGGCAACTGGCAAAAAGAGATTGAACGATTTGCCCCTGATCTGAAGGTTTATCTCCATTATGGACAGAATCGCCTGAAGGATCAGATGTTCACGGAAGAGGCTGAGAAAGCAGATATTGTTTTGACATCCTACGGCCTGACCCATCTGGATTTGGCTGATTTCGAGGCTGTCACCTGGAGCTCGATCAGCATTGATGAAGCCCAGAATATTAAAAATGCGCAGACCAAGCAGTCCCGGGCAGTCCGGAAGCTGCGCGGCAAGCATCATATTGCCCTGACGGGGACGCCGATGGAAAACCGTCTCAGCGAGCTGTGGTCGATTTTCGATTTTACCAATCATGGCTATCTCGGCAGCCTCGGGCAATTCCAGAAACGGTTCATCCTCCCGATCGAGAAGGAAGATGAAAAAGAAAAAGTCCAGCAGCTCCAGGCAATCATCCGCCCCTTCCTTCTGCGCCGGACGAAGAAGGACAAAGAAGTTGCCTTGAACCTGCCGGATAAGGTGGAGCAGAAGGAATATTGCCCGCTGACCGCAGAACAGGCATCGCTTTACGAGCAGCTGGTCAAAGACACTTTTGCCGAGATTGAGAAACTGTCAGGCTTTGAGCGCAAAGGGCTTATTCTCCAGCTGCTCAGCCGCCTGAAGCAGCTTTGCAATCACCCGGCTCTTTACTTGAAGGAAGAGAAGCCTTCCCATCTGCTCGAACGGTCATCTAAGCTTGAGAAGCTGAACGAGCTCGTCGATGCCGTCCTGGAGCAGGAAGAAAGCTGCCTTATTTTCACCCAATATATTGAAATGGGGCATATGATCCAGAAAATCATGAAAAAGCGGCACGGAATTGATGTGCCATTCCTGAACGGAAGCGTCTCAAAGAATGAGCGCGACCGAATGATCACCAGGTTCCAGGATGGGGAGTTCCCTGTCTTCCTGCTGTCCCTGAAGGCAGGCGGAACCGGATTGAATCTGACAGCAGCGAACCATGTTATCCACTATGACCGCTGGTGGAACCCGGCTGTAGAGAACCAGGCGACAGACCGTGCCTACCGGATCGGCCAGGAACGTTTCGTCCACGTTCACAAGTTGATCTGCACAGGAACCTTGGAAGAGAAAATTGATCTGATGCTAGAGAAAAAGCAAACGCTCAACGACCAGGTAATCCAAAGCGAAAGCTGGATCACGGAGCTGTCCACCGATGATCTCCGTGATCTTGTGCATCTGGCTTAAATTTTATAAAGTCCGTTTCTGTCTTTTGTATTCCACAAGAGATGGCAGCGGGCTTTTTTCTTTGGTTTTTACCCGGCTGTCAGGCACCTGCATCGCAAATGACACACTATTACGGCTGGTTTTTATCAGAAGGCTTGATAGGAGACGATAGTTGATTCCGTTATTTTCACGGAGAAGATTCTCCCGGCCGCCCGGCTCGTTGTCATACTGCAGCTGCTTGATATCAGTGTGATTTAATCTGGAATAGATGCGGTGTGAGGTGTTTTGATCAAAGAGGATTTGGCAGAAGTGGGCTGATGGGTAGGGCTTCAGCAGCTGAAGGGCATCAAAAAAGCCTGGTTTAAAATCAATGTTGATTTTCCTCGCATCTGTTGTTTGAAAGTAAAGCTGATGTTCCACCCTTTTTGGATTTTTCTCCATAAATAAAATACACTCCTTATCATTGGTATTCGTTTCCATTTTTCTATTTCGACAGCTTTCTTCAAATTTCCTCTATTCTTTTTTCTCTTTTATTAACGTGCGTGATTTTCACTATTATAAGTGTGAACCATTTTCACAGATGATTTATTCATTCCCGATTCTCGTTAGATTAAAGGAAAGTGATGAACGAGGGTGGACAAGATGAGCCTAGCGGATAAATTGAAAGAATTGCGGAATGTGAGGAACTGGAAACAAGAATATGTGGCTGAATTGATGAGGATTGACCGTTCAACGATCAGCCGGTATGAAAACGGCAAAAGCATACCTCCCTATCAGATCGTCCTTCAATTTGCAGATATATTCGGGGTGGATAAGGAATACTTGATCGAAGAGCTGGATGAAATGCTGAAAAACGCCAATACTTCCTATGTGCTAAAGGAAAATCCCGAAGATTTGGACATGGAAATGATTCGCCGTCTCCTCGCTCAGACTCCTTCCTTGAAGGAACCATTGCTGGAATTGGCATTATTCGATAACTGGACGAATGAATATATTGCCGGAATTTTAAAAGCGGTCATTAAAGAGCATAAAAAGTTCAGGAGAATGACGTGAATATTATTTTTGGGCGCTCTTTTAGCGGAAGGGTGCTTTTTTGTGCGGAGGATTTAATAGTCAGCAGGGAGATTAGAAATGATAAAAACCGGCAATTCCACTCGGAGACTGCCGGTTTCTTATTAACTGCTACATTTTTTGTTTTCCAGGCTGGACAGGCAATGGCTTCCCAATCTTGACCGGATCTGGTTTTACAGGTGTCGGATTGATTGGCTTGCCTTTTTCCGTGTCTTTACCTTTGTCTGGTGTTTCACCTTTTGCTGGCGGTGTTTCGCCTTCTTTCAGCTTATAAAGCTCTATTGTCCTTGCCGTCTTGTTCCCTGCCAGGTCGACAGCTTCAAAGACGAACTGGTTCTCACCTTCCGCAAGTTCAAGTTCAATATTTTCAAAGACCTTCTCAATGCTTCTCATAGCATAAGGCTCTTTGAATTCGTTATAGAAGAGCTCGCTGCCATTCAAATAGAAGCGCAGTTCATCAAAGTTGTCTGCTACCTTGACGTTGACAACCGGGTTGTCGGCATCATGCTTGACATATTTTGTTGAAGGTAGTCCGTTTACCTCTACTGAAGGTCCGGTTGCATCCACAAGAATCGTGCGCTTGAAGGAGATAGAGTTTTTCGCTGTGTCTGTTGCTTTAACCACAAACGAATGAACCCCATCTTCAAAATGCATAGTAGTAGAGAACTCATATTGCTTCTTGTCTTCATTATAAGTGACATCGACTGATTTGCCGTCAATGGTGAATTCCTTTATGCCTGATTCTTCTTTGATTGTTCCTTTAACATTCAAGTCATTTTTATTGTACACTTCCAGTGCTGCAGGCTCAGTCAGGTAAACATATGGAATCGTTTTGTCTTTGCTGCCAACTTCAGCAGTAGACTCAGAGTAGTTGCCTGCATTATCGACTGCGACAACCGTTACTGTATCGCCAACTTCAAGTCCTTCCGGAAGAACGAACTCAGCAGTATCGCCATTTAAAGGAATCTCCAGGATAGATTCGTCATTGATATAGATATCAAGATAGGAAATTCCTGAACCTCCTGCATTATCAGCTGCTTCAATGGACAGCTTTGTATTATCATCCACTAGATCAGCTTTAACGCTTGGCACTACAGTATCGACTTTAACAGGAATCTTGACGCTTTGCCATTCAGCATCAAGGAAATCTATTTTAGTCTTGATTTCATAGTAATACTGCCCGTCGGCGGCAATTTTGTTATTCAGCTTGCCGTCCCAGCCTCTGGCAGGAGTAAGTGAATAATTTGCTGCGGCTCCGCCATCATAATAATGCTTGCGAAGATCGTTTTCGGTCCTCAGCTTCCTTAGAACCTTGCCGTTCTCATCAACAATAGAGAATTCAGCTTTCTTTGCATTTCTAAGGAATGAAAGAATCGGAATCAGCTGTTCCTTCACTTTATCCCCGTTCGGAGAAATGGCGATTGCTTCGCTCTCAAATGCATCAGCAACAGGGTTGTAGCCTAAATAGCTGTAACTGTCTCCACTTTCATAAACAGCCCCTGCCATACCATAGAATGATTCTTGATCATCATATTTCATGCCATCAAGGACCGGCGCTTTATCCCACTCGCCCTTGAAGCCGACATACGGTACAGACAGTTCTGCATTTACATCATTTGAGTCTGTCAATGTGACAAAGCCTTCTACAAAGTAACCGTTCGGGAATACTTCGTCAATGTCCACCTGCGTTTCCCAGTCTCCAGTAATACTAGGCTCTACAACCTTAGCATCACTCACATCAACCGTAACATCAAAAGTGACAGAACCATTTGCCGGTACAGTAACTTCTGCTGTATCCCCGCCATTCACTTTAATGGAAGCATTCAAAATCTCCTGTGCCTCCAGGCTATCTGGATCCCAACCTAGTTCCCCGTATGCCGCAAAGTCAGTCTGAAGGTTCGCACTCACATCATATACAGCTTCTTCATCGCTGTAGTTTTGCGCTTTTAAAGTAAACTCAAATGTGTCGCCTACTTCTTTAAGAGCAACCTTACCTTCATTGCTCGCTTCTTCCGTCACAATTACCGGAGTCTGAAGTGCAGAGTTCAGCTGCATGATACCTGATCCCTGACGTCTCGGTGAATATGGAAGCCCCCATCCAAATGCTGCGTTAACAGTTCCCTGGTCAATGACCGGCTTTGCCGTATTCATCATCAGGTTCTTCGCTACGTTTACACGGTCGAAGCCTGTTACGCCAAATTCATTGTCAACACGTTCCAGAACAAGTGCAGATCCTCCAGATACATGAGGCGCAGCCATGGAAGTACCACTCATCATTCCGTACTGGTTGTTTTCAAGTGTAGAATAAATCTGTCCGCCCGGGGCTGTGATTTCAGGCTTGAAATCCAGGTTAGGCGTTAACCCCCATGAAGTGAAGGCACTCATTTTGCCAGCTTCAGGATTTGCTGATTTTGTTTTTTCGCCATTAAAGGAGATTGTTACGGTCTCTCCTCCATTAATTGCTTCAGCCAGTTTATCTCCATCCTGCTTTAGCATGAAGAGCTGCGGGATGGTGATGGCTGGATCTGTCTGCATGTTTACATACCCATCAGCGTTGTTATAGATAATAACGCCAACCGCTCCTGCAGCCTGGGCATTCAGCGCTTTTTCGGTGAACGCCAATTCGCCGCGCTTGATAAGGGCATACTTTCCCGCCACTCCTGTAAGTTCGGCAGGCTTGCCTAAGCCGCCGTAAGCTACTTCATATGTCTTTTGTGATACATCATTCGGATGTACGCTGCTGGCTGATAAGAAGGCTGCCTTTCCGCTTTCATCACCAAATGTGTAGTTCACTGCATCAAGATCCATGTAAGAATTCTCAATGGAAGCTACTTGAAGTGAGTCATAACTCACACCTGGGGAACCTGACACCCCGATATCAGGGTTAGAAGCCCATGGGTTGGCATGGCCATTCCCATAGTGAGCTGAGTTGCCTGCAGAAATAGACATTAAAATGCCATTATCCACAGCTCTCTCGATTGCTTTTTGCTCCTGGTCCTCTGGAGAAACAAAGCCTGCTGTAGAACCAAGGCTCATATTCAGGACGTCTGCGCCTAATACGATGGCATCATCGATTGCTTTTACATAGATATCACTATAAGTGCTTGGCATTTCCGGGTCATTACCGAAAACCTTCAATGCAAGGATCTGGGCTTCAGGCGCCACACCCTTGATTCCGCCGTTTTCTTCGTCACCATTGGCTCCAACAGTTCCGGCAACGTGCATTCCGTGCATGGAAGCATCAGGACCGATATCGCGGATGGTATCATTTTCATCCATATAGTTGTAGCCATAGGGTACTTTTTCAGTATAAAATTTGCCTGGAAGTCCATTGGTGTTAATAAAAGTTTGAACTTCTGCACTGGACAATTCCTCTTCAGTTTCATCGGAAAGAATCATATCACGGTGGGACGGATCTACACCTGTGTCAATGACACCAACGATCATTCCCTCACCCTTGAAATCATACTCCCTCCATGCTTCCTGGGCCTGTACGAGCTCTTTGCTGTAGAGCATCTCAGGCTTTTCTTCAGGGCGTGTATATTCGTGGACGATCTGTACACTTTTTACTCCGGAGACTTCCTTCACTTTTTCGATATCTCCGAACATTACATCTGCACTGAAGCCATTGACTACAGTTGTAAAGCTTTCACGCTCAATAAGCTTTACCCTGCTTTTCTTGACCGAGTCTTTAACCTTCTGCTGCTCGGCAAGCTTTTGGCTGCTCAGCTGCTTCTTGGTTGCAGCCGGAAGCTCTTTAAATCTCTTATTCTGTTTTTGTGCATAAGAAATGGCAGGCTCGCCTTTCATTTCAACAATAACACGGACCATATCCGTGTTTTTATATTGCTTTTCAAGGTCCGCCTTCTTGATTTCCTGAATGGACTTTTGATTCTGCTGGCCTTTTGTGCTTCTTGCCTTCTCAGGCAAAGCGGCTGCTGATACAGAAGATGAGAAAACCAATAAAAATAGTGTGAATAATGCTAAAATTTTCTTAGCAGACTTCATGTCGTTCCCCCTTGCATCCTATTTATTCTGAATCTTTTTAATACTCTACTAAATTAACATAGTGTCAAGACAGTAGAAATGGGTATTAATACCTATTTGTTAGACAATTTTTCCACTTGCTTTTTTCCTAACGCAGGAATCTACACACCTTTCCATTAAAAGAAAAAATCCGACAGAAAATGTCGGAAAATGGAGTGATGGAGGGGGTGATTGATTTTCTATAATGAGGAAGAGGGGGTTGAAATCGGGCTACTGCGATGCAGCCAATCGGAGATCTTTGCTTATTCCGGATTCAGCATCTGTGTGTATTTCAATGAGCATACACTCGAGCTGTTTAATTCTGATTGCCAGCTCTTCTGATTTTTGATTGCTCCTTCCTACCATTTTAATCAGAGTTTCTAACAGCGCTTCAGTATTGGATTTACATTCAGGCTGCTGCCTCACTGGCTTACCAGCTCCTTCCCGCTGCTGCCGGCGGCAATTTCCCGTTTCGGCTCAAGGAATCTTACTGTTTCAGCAATCACTTCGGTCACATAAACCTTCCTGCCATCCTGGTTATCGTAATTTCTTGTCTGGATTCGGCCGGTTATCCCGATCAGAGATCCTTTCCGGCAATATTGGGCTGTGTTTTCTGCTGTTTTTTTCCATAGAGTACACTGAACAAAGTCTGCTTCAATTTCACCCTGCTGATTGCGGTACTGCCTGTTCACAGCCAGAGTAATATTTGTAACCGAAACACCCTCTGCTGTAATTTTCAGCTCTGGATTTCTTGTTAGTCTTCCTACTAAGATAGCCTGGTTGATCATGTCTCATCTCCTCTCTTTGTGATATGTCCAGTTTATGATGAATCACTGACTGCGTAAAAAGGAGAAAAAGGTGTTATGGTGATAGTTTAGCGGCCTCTCAAATAGGAATATCAGCATAAAATGCAATTTCCACCAATCTCTTCTTATCAAAAAGGGGAATTTGGCCTATCTGGCATTTTTTTTTCGACAAAGAGAAAAATTCGCTTTCATATATGGCTATGCTATAATTTAAAACAAAATAATCTAATAAAACCGGGAGGCCATTATGAAGACTTTTAAGTTGATCTCACTGCAGGTTGTTGAAGAAGATGGCTTGAAGGAAATCGCTCTCGATGACGGCCTGATCATCAATAAAGAGGATGAGTACAGCAACTGGCTTATTGAGGCTTATACAGACAAATCTTATACCCGTTATTTCTCTGACGCTCTTGACCAGCAAAAAGAGTTGGTTGTCCAGGCCGTCATCACAAAAAAGGAAAATGATCCTGCTGCCTTCCTGACCAAGGTTTCATCCATTAAAGAGCTGGAAAATCACATTAGCGTTCTGCTTGAGGGCAGCCTTAAAAGAACTAAAAGTGATTATGCAGAATTGCTGCTGGACAGTCTCCTTCAATCAGGCATGGAGGGCGATGTGCTGCTGAATGAATTTAAAACTAAGATGAAAAGCAAACCAGGACTTGCTGCTGTTAAAAAATAAAAAATCTCCTTCTGCAAGGAGATTTTTTCTTTATTTCTGTTTTGTTCTTTTCTTGAGTTTCTCAATCAGCTGTTTAGCCTCTGTCTTACATGAATAATTGTATTCTTCACCTATTTCAGCCTGGAGATGTTCAATTTCTTCCATCTGCTCCTTGGAAGGCTCTTCCGAAAGGATCTTTTCAATCGTTTTATTTATTTTACCGGCAAGCTGTTCATGAAACTCCGGATCTGCCTTTGTCTCATCACTGAGCTGCGCGTACCAGGAGGCATGATTTGTAATATAGTCCTTCCAGCTGTCGACAAATTCCTGCAGATTGAATTTATCTTCATTCCAGCCGATTTTATTCATATATTGTTCGAATGATGTTGAGATTGATCTTGATATGCTAATTTTCACTCCTGGTGATAAATCTTTATACATGGAAATAAAGTACCCCCCAGTAAATTCTGTCTCCACAAGCATCATACCATATTTGCCTCATAGTATAAACTGCACGAAAAAAGAGCAGGTTCCCCTGCCCTTCTCATTCATTATTTATCTTTATTATCGTCATCCTGCATGTCAAGATCGTCTTCCACCGCATCTTCGCCAGGATCATTATTATCTTCCATCATATCCTTGTCTTCGTCAGTGTTGATGTCGCCGTTTTCGCCATTATCGTCGATAACGCCGTTGTCATCTTCGCTGATGTTGCCATTGTCTTCGTTATTGCCATTCATGTCGCCGTTTTCTCCGTTCATGTCGCCTTCTTCAACAGGCGGCGTGTTATCGTCTTCCGGAGGCGGCTCCTGGTCATTATTGCATCCTGCCAATACCATAGCTGAAAGCACCGATCCGCCAATTAATGTTAAAAGCCTTTTCTTCATAAGTAAAAAGCTCCCTTCTGGTTGTTTATATTGACCTTGGTCTTTTCATATGATGTCCAAAAAAAGAAACAACTTGCATATAAAAAATTATTTTAGGGGGATTTTTATATGCAAGTTGTCACCTGCTGGCCAGGATATTATATACATACACGTATATGGGACAAGCTAAACGTGTTAGTTTGTTTTTTCGGCATATTAAAAAAGAATGTCCGGCAGCCGGACATTCTGAATTTATTCCTGCTTATCTCCAAGGGCAAACGTCAGCTCTGCTTCGCAGACAAGCTCCCCATCTACTGTTGCGGTGCCTTTTCCTTTTCCGATGGCTCCTCTTACACGTGTCATTTCAACTTCAAGACGGAGCTGGTCGCCCGGCTTTACCTGTCTTTTAAAACGGCAGTTATCTATGCCTGCAAAGAAGGCGAGGCGCCCGCGGTTTTCCTCTTTTTTGAGCATGGCCACGGCACCGACCTGCGCCAAAGCTTCAACAATCAGCACTCCTGGCATAACCGGGTAGTCCGGGAAATGCCCGTTGAAGAATTCCTCATTCGCCGTCACATTTTTTATCCCAATTGCCCTCTGCGCCTCTTCAACCTCAAGGATGCGGTCCACGAGCAGGAAAGGATAGCGGTGGGGAATGATTTCTTTGATTTGGTTTATATCCAGCATAATTTAGTACCTCCTACTAATAATAGGTATCATATGTCTTTATTGTACTGTAAAAGAACAGAAAAAAGGAAGGGCAAATCCCCTTCCCGGCAAAAATTTATTCTTTTTCAACCAGATCCTTGATATGCATCCAGGTCGACTTTTCAAAAATATCGGATGCTTTGCCGCCGCCCATTACACTGTAGCCCACAAATGCTCCGAGGATGAGGCTTCCGGCGATTAAAATCAGCACAATGATGACTCGAAGCCAGATCGGGACAAGGCGTATGCGGATGATCCTTTTGCCGGCCGCTTTCTCTTCCGCTTTTTGTTTTTTCTTTTGTTCACGCGTGTTGGCCGCTTCCTGGTTTTTCTTCACTAGCATCAATTTTAATCCCCTTTACCTGATCCCGTTTACAAGCCCCATCATCTGGTCTGCCATTGAAATGGCGCGTGACTGGAACTGATAGGCACGCTGTACGGTAATAAGATCAGTCATTTCTTTTTGCATATTCACATTCGACTGCTCAAGCGCCCTTTGCTGGACACCTGCCTCGCCGCGCAGTGCGCCTGTCAAATCAGTCAATACATCGATCCCATCCGCGCCGGCTGCCAGTGCCAGCAGATTGCCTCCCTGCTGCTGCAGGAACTGAGGCTTATTGACCCTGACAATGCCGAGGCTGAATTCCTGCTCCTGGCCGGTGCTGTCCTTTGCTGTCAGGATGCCGTTCTCTGTAATGGCAAATTCACCGGGCTGCCCATTGATGTAAATCGGATTATCATTCTCATCCAGGACTGCGTTGCCGGCGCTGGTGACAAGCATGCTTTCTGTGTCGGATACCGGCGTCAAATAGAACGCACCATCCCGTGTATATTGAACCTCTGAGCCTGTCTCTGTCTGGACAAGAACTTTATAAAGCTGATTCTCTTTCGTAAAAGCCGTGTCCAGCTGGCGGTCCGTCGTTTTAATGCTGCCCTGCGCCATCACGATCTGCGACTGGGCCAGCATCGCCCCGGTGCCCTGCCTCAGCCCATTAGGCGTCAGCCTGTTTTCATCAGCCGAGTTCGGCTGATTGGCAAACTGCTGCACAAGCAGGTCTGTAAACGTGGCTTCCCTGCGCTTGTAGCCGGTTGTATCGACATTCGCCATATTGTGGCTTGTTATATCCATCTGCTTTTGCAGCTGGGCCAGCGTATTGGTGGCTGTAATCATCATTCTGCTCATAATATCCCCCTTATCGGGCTGCTGTTATTCGGAAGTCCGCTGGCGGCCATCATCCGATGCGGCCGACCTCATTCGCCATTTTTTCCATACTGCGGTCATATGCCTGCAAAACCTTCTGGTTCGCTTCAAACGCCCGGTAGGCTGTCATCATATCGGTCATCGTCCTGCTTGCATCTACATTTGAGGATTCCAGGAATCCCTGCTGCAGCGCGAAGCCAGCTTCCGGATTATCTGCGGCCTCTGCGAGCGGCGCTCCATCTTCAGTCCGGAACAGGCCGTCGCCTTCCTTGATCAGCTCTGCCGGATTTTCCGAGAAGCCGAATCCAAGCTGTGCGGTTTCGCCGTTTTCGCCTGTGATTTGACCGGCATTCGAGACAGTGAAGCGGTCGCTTCCAAGCTGGATCCGATTGTCCTGCCCGTCGAGAACGTACATGCCGGAAGCTGTAGTCAGGAAGCCTTCCCCATCAAGCGTGAAGTCGCCGTTACGCGTATAGCGCGTCCCGCCGTCAGCTCCTGCCACCTTGAAGAATACAGAAGCGCTGATCCCCGTTTCTTCATCCTCCGGCATTGTGATATCTACAAGAGCCAGGTCAGTATTCTGTCCGGTTTCCCTCAGGTCTCCCTGAAGGAAGTTAGGCGTATTCTCCTGCATATAAACACCCGTGTTGATGCTGCCGATTTCCTTGTTCAGCGGCATTTTCAGCCTGTTCTGAACGGGGATTTCCAGCTGCCCCGCACTTTGGAGGAGCATTTCCGGAAATGCCCTCATCGAGGACTGATCCGCCTTGAAACCTGGTGTATTGCTATTGGCCATATTATTCGTCAGCATTTCCGTCCTGCGCTGCTGGGACAGCATCCCGGAAGCAACCGTGTAAAAACCTCTAAACATGTTCCACCTCTATATATTGACCGGTAACGACCGGACATCATTTCACCATCAAAAGGGACATACAACTATTCTTGCTTTACTTTCTATTATAAAAAAAATCCGCCCAAGAAACAGCAGATTTTTGCAGAAAAGTGTCAATATGTGAAAAAAACAGCGGATTTTGCGGTTTGAGGTTAGGATTTCAGAGGGATGGAGTAATTTTAGGTGGGGTGGTGGTGCCTTGTTGGGAGTTGGCGAATTTTTATGCTGGTCAGATGCAGAGGGCTTGGCTTGATGATTTGTAAGTATATGGGATTAGGAATGATTATGGATGAAACTGGAATGATTATTCGCAAATTTGGAATGATTATTGCCGAATCCGGCATGATTATCAGCCAATCCGGAATGATTATGGCTGAGACTGGCATGATCTCTTCAAAATTTCAAAAAACTGCCTCCTAGATGGCATGCTCCCCCCTCCATTCTAATAACATCTCCTCGAAGATACCTAAATTTCTGCCCATTCCCCCCAAGAACACAGCAAATCAGAGTCAAAACCTTCCCAAACTCCGGCCCAAACCACAGAAAAAAGCGCACGGACCCCCGCACGCTTTTTCCATTATCCCAATCTTCTCTTAGGCAGTTTATCGATATTGTCCAGCATGATGCCGGTTCCGATTGCTACGCAATCCATCGGGTTTTCAGCCACAAGGACCGGCACTTTAAGCTCTTCTGCCAGCAGCATGTCGATGCCATGCAGAAGGGCTCCGCCTCCTGTGAGGATGACACCGCGGTCGATGATGTCGGCTGAGAGCTCAGGCGGTGTCCTTTCCAGGACTGTTTTGGCAGCCTGGACGATGACCGCGACGGATTCGCGGAGAGCCTGTTCGATTTCGCCGGAACGAACTGTGATCGTCCTTGGGAGGCCTGATACCATGTCACGGCCGCGGATATCGATTTCTTCATCCCTCGAATCCGGGAATACAGTTGCGATATTGATCTTGATGTTTTCGGCAGTCCTCTCACCGATCAGAAGCTTGTACTCACGCTTGATGTAGTTGAGGATTTCGGCATCAAATTTGTCGCCGGCCATCTTGATGGAAGAGGATGTAACGATATCGCCCATTGAAAGAACAGCTACATCTGTAGTTCCTCCGCCGATATCGACAACCATGTTTCCGCTCGGCTGGAAGATGTCCATGCCCGCGCCGATTGCAGCGACCTTCGGCTCTTCTTCAAGATAAACCTTCTTGCCGCCGCTTTTTTCAGCAGCTTCCTTGATCGCTTTCTGTTCGACGCTTGTAATATTGGTCGGGCAGCAGATCAGGATGCGCGGCTTGGATAAGAATCCTTTTACATTCAATTTGTTGATAAAATGCTTCAGCATAGCTTCTGTTACATCAAAGTCGGCGATGACGCCGTCCTTCAGCGGGCGGATGGCGACAATATTGCCGGGCGTACGCCCTACCATGCGGCGCGCTTCTTCGCCGACAGCCAGCACTTTATTATTGTTCCTGTCAATCGCCACTACAGATGGCTCATTCAACACAATTCCCCGGCCTTTTACATGAATCAGTACATTGGCAGTACCCAGGTCAATTCCAATATCTCTAGCAAACATTTTACTTTTTTTCCTCCCTGCACTTAGCCAGCGCGGGCTTCCGGCTCCTGAATGAAGTCAATAACGATTTTTCCTGGCTGGCCAGTTGCCGCTGCTTCATATTTTTTATGGATGCCTCCTGCGCCTTTCCTGCTTTTTGGCGGAAGCTGCCAAGCAGGTTCGGCCAGGCGGCCTTTATGCAATAGCTTTAAACCGCCGCAAATCCTCCCATTAAGGAAGCCTTTCCAATTCAAGGTTTCGGCGGCTGACGAAGCTGCAAAATATTTTTTTCCAAGTTCTATCCTAATTGTTTATTTTATCACAATCAAACCGTAACTAGAAACATTTTGTAAAAATTATGTAGCATTCCCGCAAAATTTGTCGCTACATTTCCAATAAAGCAGAAAAAAGCACAAATCCTGTCGGCTGCGCTTTCTTCCTCTCTCATATTCAATTCATAGCCTACTGAACAGGCTCGCCTTCCAGTTCCTCTTTCTTGTATTTCATTTTTGTTGCTTCTCCCCCGCGCAGGTGGCGGATCGATTTATGGTAATCAAGTATTTCCTTTACTTCGTTTGCAAGATCAGGATTGATTTCAGGAAGCCTTTCTGTCAGATCTTTATGGACTGTACTTTTGGATACGCCAAACTCTTTCGCAATCACGCGAACTGTTTTTTTCGTCTCCACGATATACTTTCCAATCTTGATAGTTCTCTCTTTGATGTAATCGTGCACACCACTCGCCCTCCCTAAATTGGTTGTGAGGAGTGTAAAATGAGACCCGTTTCGCTTTTTCGAAATTCTCCATTCCGCACATTCTGATACAACAGCTGGTAGAATCGGCTTTTTTTGCGGCAGAAAGCTGTGCTCTCTAATACTGCAGGGAATAAACATGTCCTTTGGGGCCTGCTCTTTGTTGGTGTCAAAACGACTCTGCACCTCATACTCTCTCTTTTGTGTAAGGTTTGTAACAGTTTATTAGCTTGGTTGAGATTATATGCACGATTACGGCAATAAGGACAAGGCATACCTGAAATTATTTGAAAAATCGGACATTCACTATTCTCTTATAAGTCTCTCTGGAGATACAATCCAGATTCCTCCTCCCTTTGTCCCTTGGGCTATGAAGGGCGAAATAACCTTTTTTCGACATAACCCGACATTTCTCTGGGTGTTTCTGCCCTGCGTGAATTGTCTATCTTTTATCAACCTGCTCCTCTTAATAGGAAAATCTTTAATCATTTTGCTCTATATTTTTAGAGATAATCTGCTCAGAACTGGGCATAAATCCTCCTATGCAGCAAAAAGAATGGTTCTTCCAGCAGGATAGAGCCCCGTTTTTATTCATGAGTTTATCCCTATTGCCGGAGGGTAATGATTACCATAAAATGAATTCTGGCTCAGCGTTCATAAATTTGGTTACACATCCAAACTTATCCAAAACATATAAAAAGGCGGGTTAATCAATGGAACATACAATTACGATGACGAGAAAGGAACGTATAGAAGCAAGCAGGAAAAAAGACAAGCATAAAGGCAAAAAGAAGGGTGCTGCCATTTCCCTGTCAGCGGCCTTGACTTTGTCTTCTTTTATGGCGGCTGGCACCAGCTATGCAGCGCCCGAGGAACAAACGGTATACAGCGTGAAAAAGGGAGATTCTCTTTATAAAATCGCAAGAACCTATGACGTTTCTGTTTCTGAGCTGAAAACAGCAAATAAGCTTCATGCTAATCTTATTATTCCAGGGCAGGAATTGAAGATACCTGAAGCAGACAGCACGGCAGAACCACCGGCATCTGACCGGAAGACACGTGCAGATGTTTCCGTCTATACTGTGCAGGCAGGAGACACTCTCTGGGAGCTGTCACAGCGTTTCCAGACCCCGATAGAGACGATCAAAAGGCTTAACGGCCTGAACAGCAATTTCCTCTTGATCGGCCAGAGACTGATCATTCATGAGGAAACTCCTTATGTAGATGCACAAGTAGTTGGGGCAGCAGATAACTTCACAGTGGAATTTAAGACTGAGGACGGATATGTGGCTTTAAAAGTGGCGTATGGAACCGCCCAGGACTATCAGAAGCTCTCAGGCCAAAAAGTATCTATTGCCTATAAAGACGGTGCACTTGTTTCTATGAAAAAATAATATTTCCCGAGAAATTTGTCGATAGCCGCAAAGAAAAGCCGTACAGCTTCTCTAAAAGGAGAGAGCCGCACAGCCTTATTAGAAATCTGTTAAACGGATTTGGATTTCCCCTCATCCATCCATACTTCCCCATCTTTATAAATCATCTGTTCAGGATAGCGCAGATTGATTACTTCCTCCTGAATCTTTTTGGATGGGGCCTCGGTGGCCTTCGATACAATGATATTGGTCAAGAAGGCTGCTGCTGCCCCAAAGACGCCCGCTCCTGTATCGATAATGCCCAGGATAGTGAAGCCGCCGTATTTTGCGGCAAAGATATAAGCCAGGGTCACTCCCAGACCGACAAGGAGCCCGGAGATGACCCCTTTTGCATTGGAACGTTTCCACCAGACGCCAAGAACGAGCGCCGGGAAGAAGGTTCCTGTAGCCAGAGCGAATGCCCAGGCGACAATCTGGGTAATGGCTCCCGGAGGATTCAAGGCGATCAGGCCTGCCAGAAGCGTGGCGACCACAATGGACCAGCGGGCAACACTGAGCCTGGTTTTTTCAGTAGAATTAGGCTTCCAGACCCGATAGAAAATATCGTGTGCAAATGAAGATGAAATGGCGATCATCAGCCCGCCTGCTGTTGACAGGGCGGCTGCCATAGCACCGGCGGCAACAAGGCCGATGACGAATACACCAAGATTGGCAATCTCCGGTGTAGCCATGACGACGATATCATTAGAGATGATCAGTTCACTCCACTGCAGAATGCCGTCCCCATTGCCATCGGCAAGCTGCAGCTTTCCTGTGTCGACCCATGTTTTGGTCCAGGCCGGAAGCTCGCTGATGCTGCTGCCGGCAACCTTTGTCATCAGGATGAAACGGGAGAAAGCAGCATAAGCCGGTGCAGATAGATAAAGCAATCCGATGAAGAGCAAAGCCCAGGCCCCTGACCAGCGGGCCGCCTTCATTGTAGATACCGTGTAGAAGCGGACAATAACGTGCGGGAGTCCTGCTGTACCCGCCATCAAGGTAAACATGAGGGCAAGGAACTGCCATTTAGTCCCGTTCGTAAATGGAGCGAAGTATTCAGAGATCCCAAGCTCCCTATCAAGCTCACCCATCTTGCCGACAAGCTCTCCATAAGAAATCCAAGGAAGCGGATTATTGGTAAGCTGCAGGGACATGAAGATGACCGGGATGAGATAGGCAATAATTAGAATGATATACTGGGCCACCTGTGTCCAGGTGATTCCCTTCATCCCGCCGAAAGCGGCATAAAAGGCGATCAGTACAACACCGATCATAGTACCGAGCTTGGCATCGATCTCAAACAAACGGCCGATTACTACGCCCGAGCCTGACAGCTGGCCGATTGAATAGGTAAATGAGATGACGATTGTACAAATTGCGGCTATGACCCTTGCTGTATGGCTGTTATAGCGGTCGCCGATGAATTCCGGAACGGTATAGCGCCCGTACTTTCGCAGCTGAGGCGCCAACAGGAACGTCAGGAGCAGATAGCCGCCCGTCCAGCCCATAATATAGGCTAGGCCGTCGTAGCCGAGAAGCATGATCGTCCCGGCCATCCCGATAAAGGAAGCTGCACTCATCCAGTCGGCACCGATGGCCATTCCATTGAAAATCGGCGGGACACCGCGCCCTGCCACATAGAAATCTGAGGTGGCACGCGCCTTATTATAGACCGCAATGCCAATATATAAAGCAAATGTAGCCAGAATAATTGATAATGAGACCAAAAACTGTGTATCCATGTAATCCCCCTTAAAAGGTTTCTATCTACACAAAAGCATTTTAGTGGTCCAGCACCTTCCCTGAGCTGATCTGTTCGTTTTTATCCTCATCAATCCCATATTTGCGGTCAATTGAATCACTAAGTTTCGCATTCACAAATAATAGAATGATAAACGTGATGACAGCTCCCTGTGCACCCATGAAATAATGGAACGGGAAGCCATTGATCGTTATTTCACTGAGCGGCTCTGCAAATAGCACGACACCGTAGGAGACGATGAACCAGATAGCAAAATAGATGATCATGTTTCTCGTTTTTTCGCGAAAATAACTGTCTGCAGTTGCCTTATCAATTTTTTTCAAACCTTTGCACCTCGCAATTAATGGATTTCCCCTCATTTGGAAGCGTATTCATTTATTGGCTCGATTCCCTCCTTATTAAAAAGTTATATTCTAATCGGCCCGCCTTAAAGAAGGCAGGTCCGGATCAGCTGAGGCTGAAAATAAACTTGATGGTATCGAGAAAAGGCGCAGGGACCAGGATGATTTGTACGAGGAAGTAAACGAATATCCCTAGAAAAGGAATCGCAAGGAAGATAGTTTTCTTTTGGCGCAATGCCAGAAAGAGGCAGAATGCTGTCAAGAGCAGCACAATCATAAGAGTCGGCAAGTAGATCCCTCCAATGCTGGCGAAATTAAAAGACTAAATTTTATGAAAATTTTAACTATATTATCACTTGAAACTCTCTTGGGGTCAAGATAAATTGGGAGACAATTTCTTTCAAAATAAAAAAGGGACAAGAATCTGTCCCCTACAAAGCCTCTATCATCTTTTTCACTGCATCCTGCAAATCGCTGTCAGACCAGCTTGGCAGGCTGCGTTTGCTTTTGGCAGCGAGCTGGTGGGAGGCCGGAATGTGGATAAACCCAGCCGGAATCTCCCTTCCGCTCTTCTTTATTTCATGCAGGATGGTGTACATGACATTATTGCATAAGTATGTTCCTGCTGTATTGGAGATTTCAGCCGGCAGACCGTTCTCTTTTAATCTGTTGACCATCTTCCTGATTGGAAGAGTGGAGAAATAGCCATCCGGCCCTTCTTCATCAATCGGCGAATCTTCCAGTCTTGCTCCGCTGTTGTCAGGTTCGCCGTCGCGGCAGTTGATGGCGATCCGCTCTGGGGTGATGCTGTTCCTGCCTCCCGCAAGTCCGAGTGAGATGACAGCATCCGGCTGGTGCTCATGGTAGGCTTCCAGTATTTTAACCGGTGATTCTTTAAAGTCGACAGGGAGAAGGACTCCCTTAATTTCATAGTCTCCGATCTTTGTTCCGTTCAGGGCTTCAACGACCTTTTCTGTCGGGTTGATCGGAAATTCCAAAAAAGGCTCAAAGCCTGTTAAAAGCAGTTTCTTCATTATGCTCCTCCTTTACCAGCTGGCAATCGTTCCATCTGTGCGCGGCTCTGTTCCGCCTGTCAGTACGCCTGTTTCCGGGTTGCGGGTGATGACCTGCCCCCGTCCGAAGCCGCCTGAATCGTGGGCCACCTTGATTTCGTGCCCTTTGGCGGCAAGCTGCTTCACAAGATGGTTTGGCATTGTATATTCAACCTCTATTTTATTGCCTTCAATCCACTGCCAGCGCGGTGCATCAAGAGCGGCCTGCGGATTCAGCTTGAAGTCGATCATGTTCATGGCAACCTGCACATGGCCCTGCGGCTGCATGTATCCGCCCATTACACCGAACGGCCCCACTGCGTCACTGCCTTTTGTAATGAAGCCAGGGATGATCGTATGATAGGTCTTCTTGCCTGGTGCAAGAGCATTTTCGTGGCCCGGATCAAGGGAGAAATCATGCCCCCGGTTCTGCAGGCCGATCCCGGTGCCTGGCACCACCACACCTGATCCAAAGCCCATATAATTGCTCTGGATAAACGAAACCATATTGCCTTCCCCATCCGCCGTTGACAGATAAACTGTGCCGCCTTTTGGCAGGGAGCCCGGCTCTGGGAGGCGCGCTTCGCCTGTAATTTTCCTGCGGGAGGCTTCTGCATAGCTTTCAGAAAGCATATCCTCCACCTTCGTTTTCATGAAGGCAGGATCGGTAATATAAGTTTTGCCGTCTGTAAACGCCTGCTTCATCGCTTCCAGCTGCAGATGGAGCTGTTCAGCGTCTTCACGATGGGTAAATTCATAGCCTTTTAAAATATTCAGGGCCATCAGTGCTACCAGCCCTTGGCCATTCGGCGGGATTTCCCAAATATCGTAGCCGCGGTAGTTAACGGAAATCGGGTCCACCCATTCAGCTTTATAGCCTTCCAGATCCTCTTTGGAAAGGAAGCCTCCGCCCTCTTCGGATGCCTTGGCAATCTTATCGGCGAGTTCGCCGCGGTAGAAGCTTTCAGCGTTCGTTTCTGCAATCGCTTCGAGCGTTCTTGCGTGATCTTCAGACTTCCACATTTCACCGATTTCCGGAGCTTTTCCATTCGGCGCGAACACCTTGAACCATTCTTCATATTCAGGGCCGGTAAAGCGCTTTTTATAAATTTTATGTGCACCTGTCCAATATTTCCCGAGAATCGGGGATACAGGGTAGCCATAACGTGCATAGTCGATGGCCGGCTGGAGCACCTCTTTCAATGGAAGGCGGCCAAACCGCTTGGACAGCTCTGCCCATGCAGAAGGAGCACCAGGAACGGTGACAGGGACCCAGCCATGTGATGGCATGGTTTCATGACCCTTTTCCTTCACCTTATCAATACTGATGCTCTGCGGGGACGGTCCGCTTCCGTTCAAGCCGTACAGCGAATCATTTGTCCATACAAGCGCAAAAGCATCGCCGCCGATCCCGTTTGAGGTCGGCTCCACGACCGTCAGGCAGGCAGCCGTTGCGATTGCCGCATCAATGGCATTACCGCCTTTTTTCATTATGTCGAGCCCAGCCTGGGCAGCAAGGGGCTGGGAGGTCGCAACCATCCCGTTCCGCGCAATTGAAGCCATCCGCTGTGACTGATATGGATAAGTAAGATTTGAAGACAAATTCTTTTCCCCCTCTATTGACGGTGCCAGGCACCAGCTAGGCAAAACCTTCGCCTTGCGAAATATTATAACAGAGAAAAGGGGGAAATGTCGAAAAATTATGAATGAGTGAGTATTCTGGGTATGGTTTTGGTTGGGGAGTACAGTGTTTAGATGAAGAGGGGGGATTTTGAGTGTGATTGACCATTGGAGGGGCCGGGGATTTCGTTTATTAGCAACTTTTTGAGTTTATTAGCAACTTTTTCCGTATATTAGCAACTTTTCCTTTTTATTAGCAACTTCCCCATTTTATTAGCAACTAGCCTCAGAGAGCAGCCAGCCCCGTCTAAAAACCAACCCCTCATCCACAACGAAAAAACCCGCCATCATCACGGCGGGCCTTTCCATTCTTATTACGCGTTTTCGTTGTTCAAGCTGGCGTCAGATGAATCTGTGGACTCTTCTTCCTGATCTCCGGAATTGTTTTTGTCCTGATCTTCTTTATCGCCTGCATTTTCGTCTTCTTTATCTTCTGCTGCTTTATCGTCTTCAGCAGCTTTTTTCTCATCTGCTGATTCTTCTGTTCCAGTTGCGGCATCGTCTGCTTCTTCACCTTCAGCTGCTGCATCGCTGTCATTTTCTTCAGCGGCACCGCTGTCGTCGGCTGCACCTGTGTTATCGGTCGGGGCAGCTTCCTGTAGCGCGCTTAATGGCTTATTGAAGTAGTCAAGCGGGTTGACAGGCACATTGTCTTTGCGGATTTCAAAGTGTACATGGACGCCTGCTTCTTCGTTAAATAGGCTTTGGCCGGCTTTTGCAAGAGCTTGTCCTTGTTCAACCTGGTCGCCTTGCTTTACACTTACATCTGTAACAGATTGATATTGTGTTACAATACCTTTGTCATGCTCGATTTCGATGACATTTCCTAACAGCGCATCTTCATCCACTCTTGTAACAGTTCCGCTTAGGGCTGCTTTCACTTCGAAGGATTCGCCATCTTTTTGGGCGATATCAATTCCAGTGTTTGGATGGTACGTGTTATTGTAGAAAACCAATGCTGCTTCCTGTTCTTCTTTCTTGCCTGTGTAATCATAGAACTGCTTTTGGATTTCGACTGAATCCTGGTTGGCTACCGGCATTACGAAGTTTTCCATTGAGCGGGTTACTTCTACTGATGGCTCATCGTATTTCTTCTCGGCAACATCAGTATCGCTGTAATCATACTCATCAGACGCATTGTTCGAGTTTTGATACCAAAGAACCGCGGTTAGAATGATTGCTGCGCTCGCCAGATAGATAGCCGGGAATGCCCACCTTTTTTTCATAAAGCGCTTGAAACCTGAATCTTGAGAAGATCGTTGCTTTTCTTCCTCTCTCATTTATCATCACCTCAGCAATCATTCTGAACAGATTGAGGGTTTTATATACATACCTTGAAAAAAATTTTTAATGCTTATTTTTCGACAAAGCTTTCCGCTTTATGCATGAAAGATCAAAATAATTCTAAGGAGAAAAATAATGAAGTGGATCATACGAATTTTGCCCCTCTTATATATGGGTCTGATCTGGTTTTTATCGAGCATGCCGGCTGATGCTGTCGTCGCCCTGCCTGATTCAAAGGTCGACAGCTTCCTGAAGGAATCCATGCATCTGATAGAGTTTGCCATTCTTTATATCCTTTTGGTGCTGGCCTTTTTAACAGGAGGCTCTTTTACTAAAAAGCTCAATATCATCCTCGCGTTCATTGCCGCCCTGTACGGCGTGACAGACGAAATTCATCAATCCTTCATCCCGGCACGGTCTTCTTCGCTGATCGATGTGGCCAAGGACTGGATTGGCGTAGCTGCGGCTTATTATTTTGTCTATCAGGCCAGGTTCGGCGGACGCTTCAAGCTGCTTGCCAGCTTTTTAAAAAGAATAGAGAATATAAAAAAATAGGACTGGGGTCAGACCCCGGTCCTATTTTTTTGCGGTTATTTTCGTCAATGCCTGATCGGCCGAGGCAATTTCGACGCCTTTATAATAGTATGTGACGATATCCTTGAAGGTTTTCCCTTCTGCTGCCATCCCATTTGCCCCGTATTGGCTCATCCCGACACCGTGGCCGAACCCTTTGGTGGTGATGACAATATTATTGCCCTTGCGCTCCCATGTGAAGTCGGTGGACCTCAGCCCGAGATCTGTGCGTATCGTCGTGCCTTCCAGAATCTTGCCGTTAATATCCACCTTGCCGACCCTCTTACCGGCCGTTCTTTCAATAACGGTCCCGATCGTATTGTCAGCAGGCAGCTTTACGCCAAGCTTTGCTTCAAATTCTGCCACTGTAATCTCTTTTTGCGCCTGGTACTTAGGCGTACCCACATCCCATGGGCTTTCCACACTTTTTAAATATGGCATGGCATTGGACCACACTTCTTCCGAGCTTTCGGTATACCCGTTTGCCGTGGAGAAGAATTGGGCTTCAATCGGTTTGCCTTCATATGTCAGGATCTGTCCGCTTGTTTCACTCACGGCCTCTTTTATTTTTTTTATCTTCCAGCTGTAATCCTTCTGCCAGATTTTCTTAAGCTCAGCTTCATTCTTGTAGACCTGATGGTTCTCCGTGTCGGTAACGATGGCTCCATCCGGCAGCCCTTCTGTCACCTTGCCCATCATTTGCCTGACAATATAGGTCCTGGCTGTCAATGCCTGTGCCTTCAGGGCTTCTTTTTCAAAGTCGGCAGGCATTTCTGAGGCGACTACCCCGACTACATATTCCTCAAGAGGAAGCGTTTCTACTTTTTTGGCCATTGTGCGGTATACAGACACGTCGATTGCCGGTCCGGCAGGCTTCGCCGCTGCCGGCGGCTCTTCCTGCTGCTGAAGCTCTTCGCCCAGCTTGCCGCTGACTTTCGCATCCTTAAATGGGAGGACGAGCAGTGTCGGAATCATCAGGGTTGTTACGAGCAGTAGGGCGGATAGTAGTAGGATCGGTTTAAATTTAATCATGAATTATGCCTCCATATCGAATGATTGTCAAATAACCAAATGGCCATCTCCATTCATTCATATGGTCCGGGACAAGCTTTTATGACAAGAATCATCAGATGGGAGAAGGGTTTTGCATTGAGACCAGGATGATATTAAGAATAGGTTACATTCAGCATAATCAGTCGTAAAAACAGCTTTTCCGCATAAAATCAAAAAACCGCAGAACCTTATCGTCGGATATCAGACAACAAGGTTCTACGGTTTTATTGAACATCATCCGGAACGCTATTAAGCATTCATATCGGATACGTAAGTTTCTTCAGTAATTGTTTCTTCCACTTCTGTGATGCGTTCGATGTCAGCGCCAAGTGCTGCCAGTTTGTTGTGGAAGCCGACATAGCCGCGGTCAAGGTGCTTAAGCTCTGTTACACGGGTAACGCCGTCAGCGACCAGGCCAGTCAGGATCAGGGCTGCTGCTGCGCGAAGATCGGTTGCTGCAACTTCTGCTCCCTGCAGATTGGATGGTCCATTTATGACAACGGAACGGCCTTCAATCTTTACTTCTGCATTCATCCTGCGGAATTCCTCTACATGCATGAAGCGGTTTTCGAATACCGTCTCAGTGATCATGCTGGTTCCTTTTGCACGAAGCAAGAGGGCCATCATCTGGGACTGCATGTCAGTCGGGAAGCCAGGGTGAGGCATGGTCTTGATATCAACAGCCTTCAGCTTATCAGGGCCGATGACACGGACTCCTTCGCCTTCCTCGATGAAAGTGACACCCATTTCCTCCATTTTGGCAATCAGGGATGTCATGTGTTCCGGAACTGCATTCTGTACCAGCACGTCTCCGCCTGTGATAGCAGCTGCTACCATGAAGGTTCCTGCCTCGATGCGGTCAGGGATGATGTTATGGACTGCTCCGAAAAGCATGTCTACGCCTTCGATTTTGATCGTTCCTGTGCCTGCGCCTTTTACTTTTGCCCCCATTTTATTGAGGAAGTTAGCGAGGTCGACAATCTCAGGCTCTTTTGCAACGTTCTCGATGATGGTTGTGCCCTTTGCAAGGGTTGCAGCCATCATGATATTTTCAGTTGCCCCGACACTCGGGAAGTCCAGATATATTTTTGCTCCTTGCAGGCGGTCTTCTACTTCCGCTTCAATGAAGCCATTTCCTACTTTTACCTTAGCACCCATGGCTTCAAAGCCTTTAAGGTGCTGGTCGATCGGACGTGAACCGATGGCACAGCCTCCTGGCAGTGCGACACGGGCACGGCCATTGCGCGCGAGCAATGATCCCATTACGAGTACAGATGCGCGCATTTTGCGAACATATTCAAACGGTGCCTCAACCTTAAGCTCTCTTGATGCATCCACGATGACTTCGTTATTTTTAAACTCCACTTCGGCGTTTAAATAGCGTAACACTTCATTGATGGTATATACATCGGAGAGAGTCGGCACATCACGAATTACGCTTTTTCCATCACTTGCTAACAGTGTAGCGGCGATAACAGGCAAGACAGCATTTTTTGCTCCTTCTACTTTAACAGTACCGCTTAGCCTTTTTCCGCCGCGGACGATGATTTTTTCCAAAGTGTATTCCCCTCCGCGTCCAATTTCTCTATATTAATATTCAATCGTAATGATTGGTGTTCCAACTACAAGGGTAGTCTTTCCGCCCAATCCTTGAGTTCTTAATCCAATTTGTAAATTCATCTCATCATTGTTGCTTTCAATCGACCCGGCAAACATTGGAGAATACGCCGATGCTGATATAAAAGAACTTTCTTTTAATGACTCAATTTCCTTTGCATCAAAAGCTTTCATCAATTCATTTACATTATCAGGCAAAGTCTTTTTCATCTTATCACCGAACTCGCCTTTAATACAAGAGAAAATTGTGGCATTTCCACGAAATATGTCGGAGAGCTTATCGGAAAGTTCCTCTTTTAGGAAGGTCTCCGTTCCCTTCCCCCAGCCATGGCCTGTGGCCTCATAAATTAAATACGTATGAGCCTTGCCATTTGTGAGGGTCGATAGGATTTTTATGCTCTCTTTTTTATTTCCGTCTGCCTGGAAAACCGCTGAATACTCGGCCTTATCCTTGCTGGAGCTTGATGTCCACTCCCATTCCGGATAATCTGCCTTCATTTTCCCGGCAAGCGTTTCGGCGTCCCGAAGATTTTCGACATTTTCCATATTTTTTCTTGCATGGATCGTCCAGTCTTGAATCAAAATATCTTTGTTTTGAAGAACCGCGGCCATAGTCAATAGGTCATGCTTTCCGATAGCTACAGTCGTCTTATTCCCAAGGTTTATAGTGACAAAACCAATAATAGCGATAATTGCAAAATAAAGTGTGTACTTTTTCAACATGTATCTCACTCCCCTTATTACCATTGTTGCCAAGCTGGGGGAGAGCATACCAGGGAAAAGTCGTCACTTTTTGACAAATACAGAAGCCGGAAAGCTCACATTATGTTTATACGTGACTTTTTTCACAAAAGTGCGCATATGTATTTGCAGCAAGAAAGCTGCTGACATACAAAAAAGATTTTACTAAGATTCCTGCTGGAATGGAACATGCATGAAGACCTATATTTCACATTTTTCTGCTGCCAAAACCTGCTTTTTATTGAAGAATGAGCGGCAGCTGCTGAGACCATAGCAGATAGTCGAGAAAAAAATTGCTGACAATCGATCCAATGACGATGGAAAGCATGACGAACAGCACTCTTGCCTGGAACACATGGTGGGCTCTCAGAAACTTTTCATAGTTGACTGACTGCAGTGCCCACCAGGCAATCGCGATGAAAAACAAGTGTGAGATGATGCTTAGTAATGCCTGCTGGCCGAAGCCTGAAATCATTTGGCAATCCCCCTAGAACTTTTCAGTACTTAGATTGTAGCACCAATTGCCATGCAAATAAATCGGCTGGCGCACATTGCTTCCCGAAATGCAGGCGAAGCGGATGCCTCCTTTCATTTGACGTAAGCTCCCCTGCAAAGGTTTCACACTTTTATAGAAAAAATAAAAAGGAGGCTGGCGCTTTTCACCAGCCTCCTTTTCTTCTCATTGAAGAAAATCAGCAAATTGATTGAAGTTGCTTTGCAGAAAATCAATGGCCAGATTCGGCAGGATCCCAAACACAATGACCGCACAGGCGCAGAAGCCGATGACAATGGATACAGAAGCAGGCTGGGCCGGTTTCTCCCGATCAGCTGCTGGCCTGAAGAACATCTGCGTAAGGATTCCAAAATAATAATAGTAAGAGACAACCGTTGCGGCAACCATGATCGACACGAGCACATAGTGAGCCGGCTCTGTCATAAGGGCGCCTGTGATGATATTGAGCTTCCCGATAAAACCTGCGGTCCCCGGGATGCCTGCTAAAGAGAGGATGAATATCCCCATCGCAGCAGCAAGCAAAGGCGACCTTTTATACAGGCCGGAAAAAATGCTGATGTCTTCTGATCCTGCTTTTTCAGAAACAGCCTGGATGACCGCAAAAGCCCCGAGGCTCATCAGCAGATACGCACCCAGATAGAACCACAGCGAGTCGAACATAAATACCGATGCAGCCGAGATCGCAACAAATATATAGCCTGCATGGGCAATGCTTGAGTAGGCAAACAGCCGCTTGATATTCCGCTGCCTCAGGGCAATCACATTTCCAACGATCATCGTGGCCCCTGCCAGGAAGGCCATATAATCCTGGACCTTGATGATGAGCGGCAGCGAGCCCGGCCCTTCAGACGGTGCTGATAAGGCTATGACGAGCACCACACGTGCGATCAGTACAAATCCTGCTGTTTTTGAAACCACACTCAGGAAAGCAGTGACCGGAAGCGGTGATCCCTGATACACGTCCGGTGCCCACATATGAAAAGGCACAGACGCTATCTTGAAAGCGAGCCCAGTCAAAATCATGAAAAAGGCCAGGCCAACAAGGTACAGATACTGTGATTCCGTGATGGATGAGAGTGCCACTCCGATTTCCTTCAGATTAGTCGTGCCGGCAATTCCGTACAAATAGCTCATCCCAAACAGAGTGATTGCAGTGGAAATCCCACCATTGATGACATACTTCATGGCTGATTCATTGGACTGCAGATTCCTTTTCTGCATGCCGGCCAGAATATAGGAAGAAATCGACAGCAGCTCAAGCCCTGTGAAAAGGGTGATCAGGTCACCGCTTGAAGACATCATCATCGCACCAAGAAGCGCCGTCAGAAAGAGATAGTAAAACTCTCCCCTGTATTCCTCCAGTCCCTCTTTCCCTCTATATCCGAGAGCGAGCAGCATTACAAAAGCGGAGCCGATCAGGAGCAGCAGCTTGAATGCCTTGGCAAACGAATCGAGGCGGAAGGTGTCAGAAAGGATTGATTCCGTCCCGCTTCCCAGCAGAGCAAGAAGGGAAGCCAGTGCACCAAGGATGCCGGCTAAGGCAAGCCAGCCAAGGATCTGCCTGCTTTTCTTAGAGGGCATGAACAGATCAATCAGGGTTAGGATGGCTGTGCTGCCAAGGATGATGAATTCCGGTGTCATCAAGAGCCAATTATATGAAAGCAATGTTTCCAGGTCCATCGTTCATCACCCTCCCATTCCTGGCAAAATCGTTTCCAGCACCGGCTGGAGCGGTGCGCTGATGGCGAGCGGATACACGCCGATCAGGACAATGGCCCCAATCAGGAGCACCGCCGGCATCATTTCCAACGCTTTTAGGTCCGTAACATTCCCATAGTCGGACCTCGCTTCCCCGAACGTCACTCCAAGGACAGCCCTCAGAAGATAGACAGCTGTCAGAATGATGCCCAGTGCGGCAACAGCAGCTACCGCTGGCCGGTTTTCAAAGAGGCCGAGAAAGGCCATGAATTCACTGATAAATCCAGACATGCCGGGCATGCCGAGCGAAGCCATCGCACCGGCGAGCAGGAAGCCGGCCGCAAGCGGCATCTGCCGGGAAAGCCCGCCAAGCTTCTTGATGGAAGAGGTCCCGACCCGCTCATATAAAGCACCGACAAGATAGAACAAAAGCGCAGAAATAAGTCCGTGAGACACTACTTGAAAAATGGCCCCCTGTACGCCCGCTTCATTTAATGCGCCTAATCCGATTAAGACGATCCCCATATGGGAAATGGAAGAATAGGCAAGCACTTTCCTGAAATCATCCTGGATGAAAGCAAGGAATGCCCCATACAGGAGATTGACTGCACCCAGTATGCTAATCAGCAGGCCGAGCTGCTGGAATTGCTCCGGAAAAAATCCGAGGCCAAAGCGGATGAGGCCGAATGCCCCGATTTTCAAGAGGATGCCGGCATGCAGCATCACAACCGAGGCCGGCGCCTCAGCATGGACACGGACCATCCAGCTGTGAAGCGGAAAAATCGGCAGCTTGACGCCAAATGCAATCAGGAGGGCAATGAACAGCCCCAGCTTCAGCTCCTCAGAGAAAGGCGAAATGGCCTGTGCTCCTCCCTGCATGATGATTTGAAGCTCTTCCATATTGGCCGTTCCGGTTCTGGCAAATAAAACAATGAACACAATCAGCAGGATGGCTGAGCCTAGGCCATTGTAGATCAGAAAGCTGAAGGCAGCTTTTTCTTTTTCAAACAATCCCCACTTTCCGATCAGAAAGAACATCGGGATGAGCGTTATCTCAAAAAACAGGAAGAATAAGAACAGATTTTCTGCGGCGAAAACGCCAAGCATCCCCGTTTCCAGCAGAAGGAAAAGCATAAAATAACCTTTCCATTCTTTAGTGATCCGGAACGATGCAGCCGCAGCAAGCAAAGCAAGGAAGCTGGTGAGCAGGATCATGATCATTGAGAAACCATCGGCCCCGAGTTCATAGCTGATTTTAAAATAATCGCCAACGAGATCAGGATGGCCAAACTGGATCCAGTCTGCCCTTTCATCCATCTCTTCGAGCCCTGCTCCTGAATGGTATATAAAATAGGCAGCGAGGGCGAGTATGGCAGCCGGCAATGCTGCGGCCAAGCCTATCCACTTTATCGCCCTTTCTTTGGCTTTTGGCACAAATAGGAGCACAAGCAGCCCTGCTAACGGGGAGAATACCAGCACAGATAGATAATAAGGAAATGTCATTTAAAGAACCCCCCTGTCAAAGCAAATACAGCTGTCAGGATGGCAAGGCCAATAAAGGCGGCCGCCCCATATGTCTGTACCTGTCCATCCTGGAGCCTGGAGCCTGCTTTTCCAAGGCTCTGCACCGCAGAACCGATTCCCTTTACGGCTCCTTCTACAATGAAAGCTTCAATATAATGAAGGAAAAGACTGAACACCTTCATTCCCTGTACAATGCTGAGCCGGTAAAATTCGTCCACATAAAATTTGTTCAGCAGGATGCTGTGGGCAGAAGGCATATAGCTGCTGAGCCAGGTGCGCGATACCGTCCTCCTGCCGTACATCAGCCAGGCAAGAAGGATGCCGGCAAGTGAAACCGCAGTCGCTGCAATCATGATCCAGACAGGCGCCTCAATATGGCCATGCCCTAACAAATCATTGCCCTCTGCCAGCCAGTCGCCCAGGAAGGTACCGAACCAAGGGGTATTCACATAGCCTGCAATAATAGCCAGTACTCCCAGCACTAACATCGGGAAGGTCATCATACCCGGTGATTCATGAACACTATCTGTTTTTGTACGCGGTTCTCCGGCAAAAACCATGAAGAACAGCCTGAACATATAGAAAGCGGTAAAAAAGGCGGCAAGCAGTGCGAGCCAGAACAGGACCGTATTTCCGTGCACCCAGGCAGACGCCAGTATCTCATCTTTGCTGAAGAAGCCTGAAAAAAGCGGAACCCCGCTGATGGAAAGCGTCCCGATCAAAAATAGCGGACCAGTCAGCTTCATTTTTTTCCATAAGCCGCCCATTCTCTCGATATCCTGTGTATGGACTGCATGGATGACGCTCCCTGCCGCAAGGAAAAGAAGCGCTTTGAAAAAGGCATGTGTCATCAGGTGGAACACCCCGGCCGTGTAGCCGGCCGAGCCGAGGGCAAGCATCATATAGCCGAGCTGGCTGACTGTCGAATAAGCGAGCACCCTTTTAATATCCGTCTGGACAAGACCGATGAGGGCGGCAAATACCGCCGTCCCTCCCCCAATGGCTGCGACGGTGAATAATGCTGTTTCACTGGCTGCAAATAGAGGGAAAAGCGCAGCAACCAGATACACACCCGCTGCCACCATTGTTGCAGCGTGGATGAGTGCAGAAACCGGGGTCGGCCCCTCCATCGCATCGGGAAGCCATGTATGGAGCGGGAATTGTCCTGATTTTCCTACTGCTCCGATAAAGATAAGGATCGCTGTCAGCGTGATCATCCCTTCAGAGATGGCACCTTCCGCGACAGCAGCAAAAATCTCGTCGTACTCAAAGCTTCCTGTCTGCCAGAAAAGCAATATAAGTCCGATCAGGAGGCCGACATCGCCGATCCTTGTCATGATGAAGGCTTTCTTGGCAGCCTGCTTTGCTTCATTTTTGTAAAAATAGAAGCCGATCAGCAGAAAGGAGCCGAGACCAACAAGCTCCCAGAAAATATAGGTCTGCAGGAGGTTGGGCGAGAGGACCAGGCCAAGCATGGCAAAGGTGAAAAGCCCAAGGTACGCGTAAAAGATATGGAACCTCCCGTCCCCGTGCATATACCCTTTTGAATACATATGTACAAGAAAACTTACCAGAGACACAATGATCAGCATTAATGCGTTCAATTGATTGACTTCATACCCCGCTGTGATCTGCAGTCCGCCGATCTTGAGCCAGATTCCTTCCGCCTTGAAACTCGGGGAGGCAAATCTGTCAATCAGGACGAACAGGGATAACACAAAGGAGGCAAGGCTTAAGATCATCCCGATATAGGCGCTCGCTTCCTTGAGCCTCCTGCCGAAAAGCAGGAGTATGACAAATGATAACAGCGGGAACAGCGGTATGATCCATGCACTTTCCATCAATATCACGATCCCCTTTTGCACACCGCAAGCCGGCGTGCTGGATGGAGGCCAGCAGCAGGCAGCAGTATCATTTTTTCTGCCGGGCACAGCCTCTTTCTATCTGCTTGTTCCGATCCAGCGGACATCCGCTGATTTTTCCTAAGAGCTAATGTTTCATCGTATCCATTTCATCGATGTTGACCGTCCTGCGGCTGCGGTAAAGAGAAATGAGGATGGCGAGGCCTACCGCCGCTTCCGCTGCAGCAACAGCTATGGCAAATAAGGCGAATACCTGTCCTGTGATTGACGGGACCATCCCATATTTGCTGAACGCGACAAGATTGATATTGACCGCATTCAGCATCAGCTCAATGGAAATGAGGACGATGACGGTATTCCGTTTCGTAAGGGCCCCGTATAGTCCGATGCAAAATAAGATGAGTGCCAGCGCGAGATAAGCTGAAACAGGTACACCTGTCATCTTCCATCCTCCTCCGTTTCCTCATCATCCTTCCTCGACAGGACAATGGCCCCGACTAAAGCGACCAGGAGCACCACTGATGTCAGTTCAAACGGAATGACAAATTCGGAGAATAAGCTGATCCCGATTTGCTCTGTATTGTTTTCATGAAGCAGCACCTCCTGCTCTGGAAAATCCAGGTTGTAGATGCCGATATACACACTGAAGGCAAAGGCCAGGATCGCCAGAAATAATAGAATCCTGCGCAGTCGGCCGGCTTTCTGCCCGCTCTCGTCATGATGGCGGGTAAGCATGATGCCAAACAGCATAATGATCGTGATGGCACCCGAGTAGATCAGCACCTGGACAACGGCAATGAATTCAGCAGACAAAAGGATATAAATGCCCGCTATGCTGATAAAAGTAAAGACAAGCGCGACCACCATATGGACCACTTTTTCAAGGTTGATCAGCAGGATCCCCCCTGTCACTGCAGCGATGGCCAGCCCCAAAAAGGCAAGCAGCTCTCCTGAAAATGTCATGCTTTATTCACCTGCCGTATGTTTTCATCATTTTCATCAAGCCATTCAAGGTTTTTGAACAGCTCATCCCGGCTGTATTCTGCCAGCTCGAAGTTATTGGTCATGATGATTGCCTCGGTCGGGCATACCTCTGTACACAGGTCGCATAAAATGCAGATCTCGAAATTGATGTCATAGGTGTCAATGATTTTCCCTTTTTTTGCAGGGTCAGGATGCTTCTTGCCTGTCAGCTGGATGCAGTCTGTCGGGCAGATATTGGCGCACTGATTGCAGACGATGCATTTTTCCGGATAGAATTTCTGGATGCCCCTGAACCGATCCGGAAGCGGCAGCGGCTCTTTCGGATAATTATAGGTGACTTTTTTTCTTGCCAGATTACTAAGGGTATATTTGAGTCCCTTTGCCAGTCCCAGCATGCTTTTTCACCCTTTCTATCAGTCTGGAATATAAGCGGCATTCCCGGCATCTGCGCCGGGCTGCATGTTTAGAAGAATCTGATCAGCTCTTTAATGATCGCGGTCAGGAAGATATTTGCCAGGGCAGCCGGCAGCAGCACCTTCCAGCCGAACTCCATCAGCTGATCGGCGCGTATGCGGGGGAAGGTGACCCTGAACCAGATGAGCAGGAAGACAACCAGGCTGAACTTAAGTGCAAACCAGACTGCTCCGGGAATGAAGCCAAGGAATGGCAGCGGGAGCCAGCCTCCGAGAAACAGCACCGTGGTCAGGGAAGCCATTGCGAAAAAATACACATATTCCGCGAGCATGAAAAATGCCCATCGAAACCCTGAATATTCCACATGGAAGCCGGCAACAAGCTCCGATTCCGCTTCCGGGAGATCAAAAGGCGCCCGGTTCAGCTCTGCTACTGATGCGATGATGAAGATGATGAACGCCACCGGCTGCCAGATGATGAACCAGCCGCCCCGCTGAGCCTCGACTATTTCATTGAGATTCAGGCTCCCTGTCAGGAGTACGATACCGAGCACAGACATGACGAGGGGGATTTCATAGGAAATCATCTGTGCGGCCGCCCTCATGCCGCCGAGGAGCGCGTATTTATTATTGGATGCCCATCCCCCGGTCACAATCCCGATGGTCGTCAAACCGGAGATGGCAATATAGTAGAGCAGCCCGACGCCAATGTCGGCGAACTGGAATTTATCCGTGAACGGGATGACCGCCAGGACCATAAAGGCCGGCGTGAAGGCAATGACCGGTGCCAGGATGAACAGCGGCCGGTCGGCCAGCTTCGGGATGTTGTCCTCTTTTATCAGCAGCTTCAGCACGTCAGCCACTGTCTGCAGCAGGCCCCACCGCCCGCCGACCTGGTTCGGTCCCTGCCTGAGCTGCATAAAGCCCATTACTTTCCGTTCGGCCAGGATGGCATAGGTGACAAAACCTAGCACTACGAGCAAAAGGACCGCAGCGAGCGCGAAAAAGATGCCAAAGTTCAGAAGGCCAGGTTCTGAACGGAGCAGTTCATTGACCATCAGCCGTCCACCTCCCCTAGTACAATATCAATCGCTCCTAAAATAGCAATCAGATTTGCGATATTCTCCCCCTCCAGGAGCTTGGGAAGAATCTGCAGATTATAGAAGGATGGCCTTCTGAATTTCATGCGGTACGGCTCTTTTTTCCCGTTGCTGGCAATATAGCAGCCGATCTCGCCGCGCGGAGATTCAATCCTTACGAAGGCTTCACCCTTCGGCGCTTTGATGATTTTCGGAACCTTTGCTATGAAGTCCCCAGCCTGAGGAAATTGCTCTGCGGCCTGCTCCAGTATTTTAAGAGACTCTTCTATTTCTTCTAGGCGGCAATGATAGCGGGCCCAGGCATCCCCGCCTTCCCGGACAGGCACATCGAATTGGAAGCGGTCATAGATGGAGTATGGTTCATCCTTGCGGAGATCCCATTTGACGCCTGTACACCTAAGATTGGCGCCGCTCAGCGAATAGCTGAGGGCTTCCTCTTTCGTGTAGGTGCCCACTCCTTTTACACGGTTCATGAAAATTTCATTTCCTGTGACAAGATCGTGATAGCCTTTCAGCTGCTCCCTCATGTAAGGGACAAATTCTTTGACCTTCTTGATCCAGCCTTCCGGGGCATCCCATTTAACGCCTCCGACACGCATATAGTTAAAGGTCAGCCTGGCACCGCACAGCTCGTTGAGCATATTGATGATCATTTCCCGTTCGCGGAAGGCATACAGAAACGGGCTTACCGCCCCGATATCGAGCAGATAGGTTCCCCACCATACGAGATGGCTTGCAATCCTGCCGAGCTCCATCGAGATCACGCGAAGGTATTCGGCCCGCTCCGGGATTTCGATGTTCATCATCGTTTCCACTGCATGGACAATCACATAGTTATTCGTCATGGCAGCAAGATAGTCCATCCTGTCTGTATAAGGGATGATTTGTGTATACTGAAGATTTTCTGCCAGCTTTTCTGTACCTCTGTGCAGGTAGCCGATGACAGGCTTCGCTTCTTTAATGATTTCTCCGTCTATTTTGAGGACGAGCCTGAAAACACCGTGTGTACTGGGGTGCTGCGGCCCGACATTCAGGAGCATTTCCTCTGTTCGCAGCATCGGCTACACCTCCACATCATAGGGTTCATAATCTTTTCGGAGCGGATGGCCGACCCATTCTTCCCCGAGCATGATCCGGTACAAGCCTGGATGACCCTTGAAGCTGATGCCGAGCAGGTCATATGCCTCGCACTCCGGCCAATTCGCCCCCGCCCATAAAGGAGCCAGCGATTCAATAGCAGGGTCTGAACGGTCTATCTTTGTTTTCAATGCCACCGTTTGGCGGTTTTTATAAGAATACAAATGTACATAGACCTCCATATGGGTTTCAAAGTCAGTACCGTGGAGCTCGGAAAGATAGTCAAAGCCCAGCTGCTCGTTATAGCGCAGGAACTCTGCAATCTTGAAATATGTATCCTGCCTTGCGACAAGAGTCGGAACATCCTTCGAAAGCCTATTAATATAGGAGTCTTCCAATACGTCCCCTCCGAGATGTTCTTCAATTACCTTGTTGTACAGATCAAGGAAAGGCTGGTTTACGGAAGGCTTCTGTTCTGCTTCAGGCTCTGCGGCCGGCTTTGCGCCTGAAGCAGATCTTGCTTTGGCTGCTGCTGCGGCTTTCGCCTTAGCCGCGGCAATCGCTTTTGCTTTTTCATCATCAGCGCCGGCTCCTGAAGCTTTCGCGGCAGCAGCGGCTTTTGCTTTGGCAGCTGCTGCTGCCTTTGCCTTAGCGGCTGCAATAGCTTTTGCCTTTTCGTCATCTGTACCAGACTCACCGGCTTGCTTTGCCATAGCTGCCGCTTTTGCCTTTGCCGCGGCGGCTGCCTTGGCTTTTGCAGCGGCTGCGGCTTTTTTCTTTGCAAGATCCTCGTCCCCTGCTGCTTCCCCTCCTGATTCCTGTTCCTTTGCTTTCATTTTGGCGAGGGCTGCGGCCTTTGCTTTGGCTGCTGCGGCGGCTTTCTTTTTCGCTAGGTCATCTCCTGCTAACTCTGCAGGGATGCCCTCTGCCTTGGCTGCCAGTTCTTTTGCTTTCATTTTTGCAAGGGCTGCGGCCATTGCTTTGGCTGCTGCGGCGGCTTTCTTTTTGGCAAGATCATCTTCCGGCTCATCTGGAGCAGAGGCCTCTGTCTGGGCTTCCTGTTCCTTGGCTTTCTTTTTAGCAAGGGCTGCGGCCTTCGCTTTGGCTGCTGCGGCTGCCTTTTTCTTCGCCAGGTCATCTTCTTGAGGTTCTTCTGGAGTTGGGGTCTCTGTATCGGCTTCCTGTTCCTTGGCTTTTCTTTTCGCTAAAGCTGCGGCTTTTGCCTCGGCTGCTGCGGCGGCTTTTTTCTTCGCCAGGTCTTCCTCTTGATTTGAAGCTTTTTTTAGGTCAGACTGTTCAGCTGCCCGCTTTTCTTCAAGCCGCTTTTTGGCGATTGCTTTGGCCTTTTCTGCTGCCTCTTTCTTCAGCTGCTCTTTATCCTTTTCATCGCCCATAAGCCTAGATCACCCGCTTCCCGGTCTTTGCTTCATATCGGATTTTTTCCTTCAGCTTGTTGATTCCGTAAATCAGGGCTGCCGGATTTGGCGGACAGCCCGGTATGTATACATCCACCGGAACAATCTGGTCAACGCCTTTTACAACTGAATAGGACTTTACATATGGCCCTCCTGCAGTTGCACATGAACCCATGGCAATGACCCATTTAGGCTCAGGCATCTGATCATACAGGCGGCGGACAATCGGAGCCATCTTCTTTGTGACGGTACCGGATACGATCATGACGTCCGATTGGCGCGGCGAGGTACGGAAAAATGAGCCGAACCGGTCCAGGTCATAGTGGGAGGAACCTACCCCCATCATTTCAATTGCACAGCAGGCGAGCCCGAAGGTCATAGGCCATAATGAGTTGCTTCTGGCCCAGGCTTTGATTTGTTCAAGGGTGGCCATAAATACGTTCCTCTGCAGTTCCTGCATTTCTTCTGGTGTGATATTCTCAAGCTTTAAGTCCATTTGAGCACCTTCTTCTTCCATGCGTAGATTAGTCCGATGACCAGCATGATGGTAAAAATGAGCATTTCAATCAGGGCAAATATTCCGAGTTTTTCATAGGCGACGGCCCAGGGGTATAAAAATACGGTTTCAACATCGAAGATGACAAACATGAGGGCAAAAATATAATAGCGGACATTGAACTGCACCCTTGAATCATGGAATGGTTCAATTCCGCTTTCATATGTGGTGTACTTTGCTTCTGACGGCTTGCTGGGGCGAAGGAGCTTTCCCATGAATAATGCGACCACTGGAAGCAGGACACCTAGACATAGAAATACGAAGACAATCAGATAGTTATTTTGGTATAAGTTCAGCAAATCCATGTCTTTTCCTCCCGAAACATATGAATTTTCAAAACTTTTAGAAATGTAATCGTTATCATTATAGCATCGTTGGTTTTTACTGTCGATAAAGCTTATGTATTATTTGGAAATATTAAGGTCCTTGTACATTTTACGCAGAATCGTTGGAGTTATGACCTAAGTTTTTGTGATATAGGGACTGATGGTTAGTAAAATAATAAAAATGGTTGTGGGTTAATTCTTAAGAAGAGTGGGTTTATGTTGGTAATGGGGCTGCTGATTTCCGCTGCAGGCACTTCGCTTTCCGTGGGGCGGCGCTGAGCCTCCTCACGCTTGCGCGTTGCGGGGTCTCAGCCCTGCCGCTATCTCCCACAGGAGTCTTCGTGCCTTCCACTCCAATCAACAGGTTTTTTTAATTTTAATGGATTTATGAAAAGATCACTGAGGAGCTACAAACTATTTACTTAAAAAACTCCGACAGGCACTTAAGATACGGTATAAACAATTTATGTCCTTGGTTTTCTATTGGTATGGGGCTGCTGATTTCCGTTGCAGGCACTTCGCTTTCCGTGGGGCGGCGCTGAGCCTCCTCACGCTTGCGCGTTGCGGGGTCTCAGCTCTGCCGCTATCTCCCACAGGAGTCTGCGTGCCTTCCACTGCAATCAACAGGGTTTTTTATGATATTTATGGATTCTTGACGAAAAAATAAACGGAGAAAATCCCTCTATTTTAAAAAATTCTCTAAAAATAGCTAAAATAAAGGGAGAAATTCCGGCTATCGACTCAAAAAACAGGTTAATGGGCAACTTCAGTCTTATTAACTGGAATTTCTCCGCTTATTTACACCCGACCGAGCCATGTTCAGCTGCATAACCGGAAAATCTCCGCTTATTTTTAAGCTTGGTGTCGCTTACTCAAGTAAGGATAAGACTTCCTTTTTTTTTAAAACCATTCTTTCACTATCCTGCCGCAAAGAATAAGACTTCTTCATCCGATACCCAAAAATGCAATTTACTCCTTGTTATCATTAAAAGCAACCAACAAAAAACCCCCGGCATTTACCGGAGGTTTTTAATTATATTCTTCTTTCAGCAACTGAAATACGGTTAACTGCCCTTTGGAGGGCTAGTTCGGCCCGTTTGGCGTCGATGTTGTCACGCTTTTGATCGGCGAGGCGCTGTTCGGCGCGCTGTTTGGCGCTTTTGGCACGCTCGATGTCAATTCCTTCTGATTGCTCAGCGGATTGCGCTAGGATCGTTACTTGATCCGGACGGACTTCGATGAAGCCGCCATTGACTGCCAAGAGTTCAGTATTTCCGCCATTCTTCAGGCGGACGGCTCCAATTTGCAGCGGTGCGACCATTGGAATATGTCCAGGCAGGATGCCAAGCTCGCCGCTTTGAGCTTTGGTGCTGACCATGTCCACATCTGATTCGTACACCGGGCCATCGGGAGTAACAACACTGACTTTGATCGTCTTCATTTTTTACCCTCCTGGTCCGAAATTAGACCTCTACGCCCATGCTTTTCGCATTTTCAAGCACGTCTTCGATCGTTCCGACAAGGCGGAAAGCATCTTCTGGAAGATGGTCGTATTTGCCTTCAAGAATTTCTTTGAAGCCTTTAACAGTTTCTTTAACCGGAACGTAAGAACCTTTCTGGCCAGTGAACTGCTCGGCAACGTGGAAGTTCTGTGATAGATAGAACTGGATACGGCGTGCACGGTGTACAACAAGCTTGTCTTCGTCAGAAAGCTCATCCATACCGAGGATCGCGATGATATCCTGAAGTTCTCTGTAACGCTGAAGCGTTGATTGAACCTGGCGCGCTACTGAGTAGTGTTCTTCTCCAACGATTTCCGGTGACAGGGCACGGGAAGTTGAAGCAAGAGGATCCACCGCAGGGTAGATACCCATCTCAGAAAGCTTACGCTCAAGGTTAGTCGTCGCATCCAAGTGAGCGAACGTTGTTGCTGGAGCCGGATCCGTATAGTCATCGGCTGGTACATAGATTGCCTGGATGGAAGTAACAGAACCTACGTTAGTAGATGTGATACGTTCCTGAAGGCGTCCCATTTCTGTTGCAAGGGTCGGCTGGTAACCTACCGCTGAAGGCATACGGCCTAACAGGGCGGAAACCTCAGAACCTGCCTGTGTGAAACGGAAGATGTTATCCATGAAGAAAAGAACGTCCTGTCCTTGGTCATCACGGAAGAATTCAGCCATTGTCAAACCTGTCAGGGCAACACGCATACGCGCTCCCGGCGGCTCGTTCATCTGGCCGAATACCATCGCCGTTTTCTTGATTACGCCTGAGTCGGTCATCTCGTGGTAAAGGTCATTACCTTCACGTGTACGCTCGCCGACACCGGCGAATACGGAGATACCGCCGTGCTCTTGGGCGATATTGTTGATCAATTCCTGGATCAGAACGGTTTTACCTACACCGGCACCACCGAATAGACCGATTTTACCACCTTTGATGTAAGGTGCAAGAAGGTCTACTACTTTAATTCCAGTTTCAAGGATTTCAACCTCAGTTGAAAGCTGCTCGAATTTAGGTGCTTCCCTGTGGATGGAGTCGCGACGGATGCCGGCTTGGAGTGCCGGATCAAGGTCGATTGTTTCACCAAGTACGTTGAATACACGTCCAAGAGTGATATCCCCAACTGGTACAGAGATAGGTGCACCAGTGTCAATAACTTCAGCACCACGGGTTAAGCCGTCAGTAGAAGCCATGGCAATAGTACGAACTGTATCATCACCTAAGTGAAGGGCAACTTCAAGGGTTAAGCTGATTGCAACTTCAGATTCGTTACGCGCAGGGACTGAGATTGTTAAAGCATTGTAGATTTGCGGAAGCTCGCCGCTGTCAAACTTTACGTCAACAACCGGACCCATGATTTGAAGAACGCGTCCTTTGTTCATCATTTTCCCTCCTAATATTTCAATTCAATAGAGGATTGCGCCTGGCATGATATCAGTCGGGCATCTCTATCTTGCTTGCCTGGCCTGTGCCGTAAGATGCAGATGCTATGGCGCCATCAGCAGTGAAGGCACCTAAGCAGCAGCTTCTATAAGCGTCCAGGACTGGCATTTATTATTCCAGCGCTGCCGCGCCGCCGACGATTTCGGTAATTTCCTGGGTAATGGCCGCCTGACGCGCACGGTTGTAGCTTAGGCTAAGCGAATTGATAAGCTCCTTCGCATTATCCGTCGCACTCTGCATCGCTGTCATACGGGCCGCGTGCTCACTGGCCTTGCTGTCCAGCAGCGCGCCATAGATCAGGCTTTCTGCATATTGCGGAAGGAGAACTTCCAGAATATCTTCTGCAGAAGGCTCGAATTCATAGGATGTAAGCTTTCCGCCGGAAGAAGAAATATCCGTCAGCGGGAGAAGCTTCTTCTCTGTTACATCCTGCTGAATTGCACTGACATAGTGGCTGTAGTAGATATATAGTTCATCAAATGTTTCGTCTGAAAACATGCCGACTGTTTTGCTGGCGATATCTTTGATCTCCGCAAAAGCAGGCTGGTCCGCAACTGCCACGATATCCAGGATGACGTTCATGCCGCGCTTCCTGAAGAAATCGCGCCCAATGCGGCCGATGGCGATGATTGCATACTCATCACTTGATTTATGGCGTTTTTGGATGGTCTGGTATACAGTCCGCAAAATATTGCTGTTGTATGCCCCGGCCAATCCGCGGTCGGAAGTGATGACCAGGTATCCTGTCTTTTTAACGGGACGGGATGTCAGCATTGGATGGGATACGTCAGTACTTCCCAGTGCGATGCTGGCAGTAACTTCCTGGATTTTTTCCATGTAGGGAACGAATGATTTAGCATTCATTTCTGCACGGTTCATTTTTGCCGCAGATACCATTTGCATGGCCTTTGTTATTTGGCTCGTCTTCTTTGTAGAAGTGATCCTATTTTTTATATCGCGCAATGATGCCACAGGTTCTCACCACCCTTTTCAAAGAATGTCAGGCTGAGAGCCTGCCCGCATAGGAGCAGCCCCGGCAGCCCTTCTATTGTCAGACCTTTAACAGCGATATCCATCCTCAAGGGAAAAAGCCTGAATCAGGCTTTTTCTGCTTGGGACTTGCGCTATTACTCGGTTACTGCGAAAGTCTTTTTGAAGCTGTTGATCGCAGAAGCCATATCATCGTCAGCAGGAAGCTCTTTCGTTGTAGCGATATGGTCTAACAAATCTTTCTTATTATGGTCAAGCCATGTAAGGAATTCAGCTTCGAAACGGCGGATGTCCTGGACAGGGATATCGTCTAGGAAGCCGCGTGTCAATGCATACAGGATGGCTACCTGCTTTTCAACCTTAAGCGGCTTGTTAAGATCCTGCTTCAGTACCTCAACTGTACGGGCACCGCGGTTAAGCTTCGCTTGTGTTGCTTTATCAAGGTCAGATCCGAACTGGGCGAATGCTTCCAGCTCACGGTATGATGCAAGGTCCAGACGCAGTGTACCGGATACCTTTTTCATGGCTTTGATCTGTGCAGATCCGCCGACGCGTGATACAGAAAGACCAGCGTTGATCGCAGGGCGTACGCCTGAGAAGAACAGGTCAGACTGAAGGAAGATTTGTCCGTCCGTGATGGAGATAACGTTAGTTGGAATGTATGCAGATACATCCCCTGCCTGTGTTTCAATGAAAGGAAGTGCAGTGATTGAACCTGCTCCCTTCGCATCGCTCAGCTTTGCAGCACGCTCAAGAAGGCGGCTGTGCAGGTAGAATACATCCCCTGGATATGCTTCACGTCCTGGAGGACGGCGCAATAATAGTGAAAGCTCACGGTAAGCAGCTGCTTGTTTTGTAAGATCATCATATACGACAAGAACGTGCTTGCCATTGTACATGAATTCTTCACCCATTGTTACACCTGCATAAGGAGCAAGGAACAATAATGGAGCAGGCTGTGATGCAGAAGCTGTCACAACGATTGTGTACTCTAATGCACCAGTCTTGCGGAGCGTTTCTACTGCATTACGTACAGTAGATTCTTTTTGTCCGATTGCTACATAGATACATACCATATCCTGGTCCTTCTGGTTCAGGATTGTATCGATGGCAACGGAAGTTTTACCAGTCTGGCGGTCACCGATGATAAGCTCACGCTGTCCGCGCCCGATTGGCACGAGGGCGTCGATCGCTTTGATACCAGTCTGCAGCGGCTCATGAACAGATTTACGGTCCATTACGCCTGGTGCAGGGCTTTCGATCGGACGTGTTACAGTTGTATTGATTGGCCCCATGCCATCAACAGGCTGTCCAAGCGGGTTGACTACGCGCCCGATCAGCTCAGGTCCTACAGGAACCTCCATGATGCGGCCCGTACGGCGGACCTCATCTCCCTCACGGATTTCAGTATATGGGCCAAGGATGATAATACCGACGTTATTTTCTTCAAGGTTTTGTGCCATACCCATAACGCCGTTTGAAAATTCAACAAGTTCTCCAGCCATGACATTGTCGAGGCCATGAGCACGGGCGATACCGTCACCGATCTGGATAACTGTACCTACATCACTCACTTGAATTTCCGACTGATAGTTTTCGATCTGCTTTTTTATCAGCGCACTGATTTCTTCAGCTTTGATGCTCATGAGTTTCACCCCTATCTATAAATCTCAGCTTAATAATTGACGTTCCAGGCGTTCCAGCTTGCCGCGCATGCTGCCGTCGAAAATCCTGTTTCCGATGCGGAGCTTGATGCCGCCGAGCAGGCCCGGGTCCACGATATTCTCGATGCGGAGGGACGTTTTTCCGACCCTTGATGCAAATGCAGCAGATAGCTCGCTGCTCTCAGCCTCTGTCAGCGGACGGACTGAGTAGACCTTTGCTTCCGCAATGCCCCTTGCGTCATTCGCAAGGCTGATGAATTCCTCCGCAAGATCAGAGAATTGATCTTCACGGTGGCGGTCAATCAATAGCATAAGTGTATTAAGTACTAAAGGATTAACAGACGCGAAGGCAGTTTTGATGATCCCTTTCTTCTCATCATTCTCGAGTTTCGGGGATTTCAGGACTGCATCCAGGCCCTTATTATTGTTTACGACATCTTTGACGATGCGAAGGTCTTCTTCCATTTGGCCAAGAAGCTGATGTTCATTCGCAAGCTGGAACAGAGCCAACGCATAGCGCTTTGCTACTGTAGAGCCGCTCATCGGTTTTCTCCTGCCTCTTGAATGTATTCATTGATCAGCTTTTCCTGGTCTGCTGCACTCAGTTCCTTCTCAATAACCTTGGAAGCAATAAGGACAGACAGTGAAGCAACCTGCTCGCGGATTGCGGCAACTGCTTTTTCTTTCTGCTGATCGATTTCCAGCTTAGCTGATTCTTTGACGCGCTCTGCTTCAGCACGCGCTGCGGCGATGATTTCCTCGCGCTGCACGTCGCCTTGCTTCTTCGCACCTTCGATCAGGTTCTGAGCGTCTGTGCGTGCTTCTTTCAGAAGGCTTCTCTGCTCTTCCAGAAGCTTATTTGCTTCAACACGGCTTTGTTCAGCCGCGCCGATTTCATTGGCAATATGCTCTTCACGCTGTTTCATGATGCCCATTAAAGGACCCCATGCAAATTTCTTGAGCAATGCCAACAAAATGATAAACATAGCCAGCTGGAATAAGATATCCCCGCCGTTGAATGCTGTATGTGCTGCGCCTTCTGCAGCGCCTAATACTAAATTGCTTGCTAACACCCTCGATTCACTCCCTTCAAGAGTCTTCCACTTTCCCTATCAACAAGTTAACGAATTTCATCATATGAATTCGGTTCTTTCAGATTCAAAAAGCCAGTTTGCATCCGCCTGCACAGGCTAAGCGGACCTCCAAGATTAAGGCGCATCCGCACCTGGGCATAAAGGAATGGCGAAGGGTCACATCCATGATCTTCGCCATTATGTGTACTGCTTATAATTATTGACCAATAACCATGAACGCGATAACAACTGCGATGATCGGCACGGCCTCAACTAACGCTACCCCGATGAACATAGTTGTTTGAAGCATTCCGCGAGCTTCCGGCTGACGGGCAATCCCCTCAACTGTACGTGATACGATAAGACCGTTACCAATACCGGCACCTAGTGCTGCCAAACCAATTGCAATTGCTGCTGCTAAAAGACCCATTATAAATTTCCTCCTTAGGATTGTATAAAATAATATAGTGTTTGAATGTTTTGTTCATAGAATGAACAGGTATATATTAATGGTCAGAGCTCACTTTATGGGAGAGATAAACCATTGTTAACATACAGAAAATAAATGCCTGGATCGCGCCGACAAATATTGAGAACCCTTGCCATGCAAGCATTGGTACAATCGCGGCCAGATGTCCGACCCACCCTGTTGCCAGGCTTCCGGCAATCAGTGTCAGCAGGATTTCACCCGCATAGATGTTACCATAAAGACGAAGGCCGAGTGTAAGCGTGTTGGCAAACTCCTCGATGATCTTGATCGGGAACATGAACCAGAATGGACGGAAAAATTCTTTTCCGTATTCCCCTACTCCCCGAAGCTTTACACCGTAATAGTGCGACAATCCAACCACCATAACTGCCAAAGTCAGCGTTACGGCAGGGTCTGCTGTAGGCGATTTCCACCATAATTGGTCATTGATGACCACGGAGAACGGAAGCCCCAGCATATTTGAAACAAAAACATACATAATAATGGTGATTCCAAGGATATGGAATCTTCCGCCATCTTTCCAGTCCATCGTACTGTTGATGATGTTTTTTACAAAATCCATGACCCATTCGAAAAAGTTCTGCATTCCGGTTGGTTTCATGGCGAGCGTACGAGTGGAAAGAACAGCGATGATGAAAACAATGGCACTGGCAACTGTAATCATCAACATGTTTGCCAAGTTGAAGTTCAAACCAAGAAATTCAACTATAGGTGCTTCATGATGCACAGTATTCACCTCTCTTCCCGGCTATTTACGTAAAACAAAAAGTTGAAGAAAATAATCTATCATAATGACAATATATGATGTCATTAATCCCAGAACTACGCTGATCAGGTGCACCTCATCCGGGTACTTCATGCTGATCATGACGGCAAGCACTGCCGTCGCCATCCTCGACAGCATCCCGAGAGACCGCATCCTTTGGCCATTCGCTGCCGCTTCCCCAAACTGGTCCGTCTTCCTTACCATCAGCCATAAATTGAACAGGCTCAGGCTTGTCCCCACTATCAGCCCCATAAAAATAGATTGATAAGAGGTGAACCCCCAGCCGAGAACATAGACTGACAGCAGTAGGAATATGTATTTGCGCTGCCGTATAAACATTGTTTTGAGGTCTGGCATAGGCTGTTAGTCTCCTGTAAAGAAACGTCTGACCAGGTGAAGCATGGCATAAGTCCCTGCGGCCAATCCTATAAGCAATCCGACTATCAGGAATAACGGCTCGGTTCCAATCACATCATCAAGCCATCTTCCAAGGAAGATGCCGATCAGGACGGAGCCTACTAATTGGGAAAGGATGGCGGACATTAAAGCCATGGCTTGAAACGGGTGGCGGTCTTTTCGACGCATGATAACGCATCCTCCACACTGGAAATGTATTCCTTTGACGTATTTATGTCTTGAGAATGCAGGGTTTCCTGCTAGTGAAAAGAGAATGGTGTTTGAATTGAGGTAAGTGTTTTCATTGTTGATATCATGCAGATTGCGGTTATTTTCTTCCGCATGAAATCTGTGAAAACCCTATCATTTTATACCCTTTGTAAGCATACAATAGGCATCTGTCAATGTCAATGCATTCGGAGTGAAAAAGTTCACAAACTCCAGTAACGGAAAAGTCTTTGTTCACACTATTTTCGAATTTTTTTTCGAATAATAACTTGCAATTGGAGCGAGGTATTATCTCGCTCCAATCGCACCCTCTTCCTCTTCTTTTCTTACCTCCAGATAGGCCTCAATCATATCCTGCCTGCCGGCTTTCCTTGCAAAGACCTGAGCAATGTAGACGCCGTCCGGAGGCAGATCATCGTTTGCTAATTCCTTGCGGATCTGGCCTTTGCCTGCTCCCCTCTTCCAGTCAAGGAACTGGACGAACCGGAGTGTATCAGGATCAAACAGCGCAATACCGAATTCTTCCGCTCCCCCGGGAAGGTAGACTTCATAGCGATAGCTCCCTCCATTGTCTCCCCTGCCAAAATCGAACCCCATGACACGCGGGTAATCCGGCTCTTCGAGGACATACAAATACGGGATGCCGACTTTCCTGCCTCCAGCGTTCAGGACAAGCCGCCCATCATGAATTTTCTGTTTGAATTCTTCCGGGTCTATTCTCATCTTGATAGCGACCTTCTTTTTCCCGCCGGGTTCAAGGCGAAAGGCGAGCGGCATCTCCCATTCAATCCCGCTTATGTTAGCAGGTACAGTGAATGAATACGATTCTGTTCGGCTGCCTGTATTTTTAACAGTCAGATACCGGACATGCTCATTCTCACGCCCGGCTATCTTGAACTTGCCAAACTGAAGTGAAGCAGGCGTCACTAAGGCAGGAGCCTTCACCGCGTCTTCGACCTGGATTCGGCCTGCCCCCTGTTCATAAGTCCTGTACAGCATGCCTTCTTCATTATAAAGAGGCAGAGCCGTATTCATGAGCGAGGCTTTGATTTCTTCCGGACTCCAATCAGGATGGGCCTGTTTAATCAGCGCACATGCACCTGCAACATGGGGGGAAGCCATACTTGTTCCCTGCAATGGCAAATACCCCCCGGGAACCGTACTGCTGATAGCCACACCCGGGGCAAGTACATCCGGCTTGATTTCCCAAGTATCGGTCACTGGTCCGCGTGAGCTGAAATCGGCAAGAATATCCTTTTCTTCTATTATATATGTCCGGGCCAGCACCGTTTCTTCCTGCAGACGCTTCTTCAGCTGGTCCCCATCCTGCTTAGAAAGCGACACAACCGGAAGCCCCGCATCCTCCTCAAGATTGCCCGCAAAGCTTCCGTCTGTATTATTGTAGATAATGACTGCGATCGCGCCTGCCTGCCTTGCATTTTTGGCTTTTTGTGAAAAAGTAAGGCCACCCCTCTGAATGAGGGCAATCTTCCCTTTTATGCCCTTAAGCTCTTCAGGATTTCCAAGCCCGCCTAACGCCAGCTCATAGGAGCGGTCTAAATTCCAGAGAGAAGAGCCTTGAAGGGGATTCAGTTTTACTTTCTTTCCGCTGCCGAAATCAAGATAGGGAATCTGGAGCATTGGCGTAGAGGCGCCGACGGATATCGCTTTAGAGGCAGTACCCGGCGAGCCGACTGTCCAGGTATTCGGTCCTGAGTTTCCAGACGAAGTGACAGCGGTAATGCCCTTATCGACTGCCTTATTCAAGGCCAGGCTAATGGGCAGGTCCGGGCCATTGACACTGTTGCCGAGCGATAGATTCAGGATGTCGACTTTATCCTTTATGGCCTGTTCAATGGCTGCAATCACCTGCTCTGTTGTACCCGCACCGCCTGGACCGAGCGCACGGTAGGCAATAATCTTTGCATCTGGCGCCACTCCCCTCATTTTGCCATTGGCTGCAATCACTCCTGCTACATGGGTACCGTGAAAAGTATCCTCTCCTGCCGTCCTCACCGTTTCCATCGGATCATCATCCTGGTCCACCAGGTCACGCCCTCCGGCGTAATTCCTCCGCAGGTCCGGATGATTATAATCAATTCCCGTATCAATCACACCGATTGTAACACCCTTCCCCGACAGCCGCTCCCCCTTTTCATCAAACAGCCCCCTGACTGTATGACTCCCAATCAGGCTGATGCCATCCTCACTTTCTGCCTGATAAGAGACCGCCTGGGATATGGTTTGGACTTCCTCTTCTTTGGCAAGCCGGTCCAGCGATTTGACCGGACCCTTTACTGAAAAACCGTTCAATGCCTCCTGGAAACTTTGCCTAAGAATTAAATCCGGGTACTGCCGGAGAAGGATATTCCGATCCTGTTCGGTTTGCCCTTCTTTCATCAGGACAATTGCCACACGCTCTGCATCCTCCGGTTCAGCCGGAAGCGGAGGGATTTGTAATGTCCTTGCATTCACATGAGGACTGAGCATAAGCGCAAACAGACTGATGATGAGGAAGATTTTTTTCATGGGAGGCTCCTTTCGGCATTTTTCCTTATGGTTTGTCTTGAAGGGCGGGAGTATTCAGGAGGTTTTCGAGGTCCTCCCAGTTTTCTTCCGAGGGGGAATGGTATAGGCGGTTTTTGGTGGTGCCGGAGGATTGGAGGTTGAGTGAAGACAGAAATTTATAAATATTCTTTTTGGAATCGTATAATAGGAAATTCCTGCATTGCTGGCTGGTAATGGAGTTTTCCAGCAATAGAAAATAGTCGAGAATAGCGCGGATGTGGGCATTTTTCGACTCGCCGGAGCACGCTTGGCAAATCCATCCGCCATACATTCGGGACATTGAATACTGCTCGCACCCAGGACATTGGATTCCGCGGATGATTTCTTCAGGCGAAATTTTATATGATTCCAGGATAGATGTAAAAAGTGGATCGTGGTTTTTCAGCAGTAATCTTTTCACTTTGTTCAGCTCTTTGCTGCTAAGAATTAGTGAAGGAGAGGAAAGTTCTAGTTTTTCCAGCTTGCCAGGCAGCTGTTCTGCATGGATCAAGGTTTTTAAATGTGTTCATTACCTGGGTTGGTTTTGATGATCGTGGAATTGGAACTGATGATGACCAGCAGCTCGATCGGCAGTTCTGGAAGTTTCATCTTCTCCATCCAACCTTGCAGCTGAACTTTATGCCGCTGGACTTGAAGCAGTGGATTGGAAAACCCGTCCTCCCCTTTGCTGGACTGTCTGATTACTTGCTGGGAGTGCTTTTCAAAAAATAGCGTGCCGGAAATGTTCTTGATTTCAGCTGCTGTGATAAATGAGGGAGCAAGTATGAGGGTATCTATCTGGAAAGGATGCTGATGCACTAAACGGAGGCCATGAAATATGAGATATTCATCCGGCAGGAAGGAGAGGTGGTAGTCTACATTCTTTTCTCCGCGGTATCCGGTGCGGCGCTTGATGAGGTCCTGTTCAATCAGGGGGATTTTCGGATGATTGGGCGGCAATCTTCTCAACAATGCCTCAAGCTGCCTGATTTTTAAAGGAACGACTCTTTTTTTGGCAATCATATGGGCATTCACCTCTTGGGATCGTATAGTTTTGAGAATGTATTCGTGTTTCTGAGGCATAAATCCTCCTCCAGGTGGTAAAATCTTCTCTGAATCTCCGAACACCATTAATGATTATTCCCATTTTTTAAGTGATTCGCCCTACTATTCCATTTATTCGCCCCAGATCTGCGGTGATTCCACCCACTTTCCGGTTTAATATTTCCATCTTGCATTTATCGCCAAAAACCATATGCCATTTTAAGTGATTCGCCCTACTTTCTTATTTATTCGCCCCAGATTTGCGGTGATTCCACCCACTTTCGGGTTAATTTTTCCACCTTACATTTATCGCCAAAAACCACATGCCATTTTAAGTGATTCGCCCTACTTTCTTATTTATTCGCCCCAGATCTGCGGTGATTCCACCCACTTTCCGGTTTAATTTTTCCGCATTACATTTACCGCTAACAAAACAACTATCGAGTAGGAGGCACGTCACCGTGCCGACCTCTCACAGCACCGTACGTACCGTTCGGTATACGGCGCCTCGAAAGT
>NZ_JASHIV010000015.1:0-115462 GCF_030733525.1 Bacillus sp. MMSF_3328
AAACGATGGTGGAGTGGGAATCTTGACAGTTTCGTTCATATCAGGAGGCTCAACTCCGCCCCGCGGAAAGCGAAGTGCCTGCAGTGCAGATCAGGAGCCTACATTTTAAAGCTAAACTAATTTTAGCAAATTTATACAAATCCATAAAAAAACAAAAGCCTGAACCAAACCGGTCCAGGCTCCCATCACTTCATCAGCTTCCTAATCAGCTTCAGCCCATTCTCAGCAGAAGGATAACGGAACGAAAAATCAAACAGCGTAGTCTGCTTCAGCACACTTTTATCATGCGAAAACGTCCCAAAACTGCTCTTCCCATGATAACTCCCTATCCCGCTCTCCCCGACACCTCCGAAAGGAAGATACGGCGTCGCGATATGCATTAAAGTATCATTAATGCACCCGCCTCCAAAAGAAATCGTACCATTCACCTTATTTTCTATATCCTTGCTTCCCGTAAACAAATACAAAGCAAGCGGCTTCGGGCGTGACTGGATAAAGGAGACGGCTTCATCCAAGGCTGCATACCCGTATACCGGCAGGATCGGGCCAAATATTTCATCCTGCATAACAGGCGAATTAAAAGAAGGGGCATCCATCAGTGTCGGCTCCATTTTTCTAAGCTCACCATTCACCCTTCCCCCGAAAAGAATTGGTCCGTCGCTCAAATACGCTTCAAGCCTGCTGAAATGCCGGTTATTGACGATCTTGGAATAATCCTCATTACCAAGAGGGTTATCACTGTAAAATTCCTTGATGCACTTCTTCATCTCTTCCAGCAGAGTCTGTTTCACTTTTTCATGGACAAACAGATAATCCGGGGCAATGCACGTCTGTCCGGCATTTGTAAATTTGCCGAAAACAATCCTCTTCGCCGCCAGGCCGATATTTGCATCCTCATGGACAATGACCGGGCTTTTTCCGCCAAGCTCCAGGGTGACAGGAATCAGTCTTTTGCTGGCTGCCTCCATCACAATCTTGCCGACAGGGACGCTTCCTGTAAAAAATATATAATCAAAAGGCTGCTCAAGCAGCTGCTGGCTGGTCTCCACACCGCCTTCAACAGTTGAAATATACTCTACCGGATAGACTTCCTTGATCAGCGCTGAGAGCACATGTGATACATTCGGGGTCAGCTCCGATGGCTTGATGACAGCCGTATTCCCGGCAGCAATTGCCCCAATGAGCGGGGACAGGGCGAGCTGGACCGGGTAATTCCATGGGGCAATGATGAGGGCCGCTCCGTATGGCTCAGGGATAATATAGCCCTTGGAGCCGATATGGGTCATGGCCGTCTTCACTTTCTTTGCTTTCATCCACTTTTTCAGATGCTTCAATGTATAGCCGATTTCTTCATATAAAATCCCAATTTCCGTTGAATATGCTTCAAGTTCAGACTTTCCAAGATCTTCTTTTAACGCAGAGATCAGCTGCTGTTCATTATTTTTGATACTATCCTTAAGCTCCTGCAGCCGGGCAAGCCTGAATGCTGCGGGCTTTGTTCCCTGGGTCGCAAAAAAGTTCTTCTGGGCGGCAAGCAGCCTTTTTATTTCTTCTGCTGGCGTCTCAGTTAAGATGTTTTGCTGCAATCCGATCACCTGCTTTCAGCTTGATTCAATGATTAAATTGAGCATACCTTTTCCCTCAGGAATAGGCAATCAGCAGGAACTAAAAAATAATTATTTTCGAATACCGAATTATTTGTTATTCTAATAAAAAGGAATAAAAATTCACCACTAAGGATGGTTATACAATGAAACAGATAATTCAGAACGAAATAGATAAGCTTAAGCAGGAATTTGTCAATATCAGCACGTACATAGGAGAAAATCCTGAGCTCGGGCATGAGGAGTTCAAATCTTCGGCGATTTTGATTGAAACATTGGAAAAGCACGGATTTAATGTAGAGAAGGGAACCTGCGGACTTCCGACTGCTTTTCGTGCTGTTTATGACAGCGGCATTGCGGGAGCAGCCATTGGGCTGATGGCTGAATATGATGCACTTCCTGAGGTAGGTCATGCATGCGGGCACAACCTCATAGGCACAATGGCAATTGCTGCAGGGATCGGCCTGAGCAAGGCTGTTGGAGAAACTGGCGGAAAAGTGATTGTGTACGGAACTCCCGCTGAAGAAACAAAAGGCGGGAAAGTGACAATGGCGGAGAACGGGATCTTCGATGAACTGGATGTTGCGATGATGGTCCATCCTTTGTCCAAGTATTTGAAAAGCGGCAGATCACTTGCCATGGATGCGATCCAGTTTGAATTCTTCGGCAAGAGTGCCCATGCGGCTGCGAGTCCGGAAAAAGGGATCAACGCTCTTGATGCTGTGCTTCAGACTTTTAACAGCATCAATGCCCTCAGACAGCATATCACTTCTGATGCAAGAATCCATGGCATCATCCCTGAAGGAGGAAAAGCGGCCAATGTAGTTCCTGACTATGCGTCTGCCCAGTTCTATGTAAGAGCATCAAGCCGATCTTATGTGAATGAACTGGTTGAAAAAGTGAAAGCATGCGCCCAGGGTGCTGCGCTTCAGACTGGTGCAGAAATGAAAGCTTCTTTTTATGAATTTTCGTATGATGACATGCAAACAAACCAGCAATTATCGGATGCATTCACTAACGAGCTGATCGGGCTGGGAATAGATCCAGGTGAAATCCACGAGGACCGCGATGGATCAGGATCGCTCGATATGGGAAATGTCAGCCAGGCTGTGCCTTCCATTCACCCATATATCAAGATTTGCGACGAAGATTTCGCCTGCCATACCCATGAGTTCCGCGAAGCGGCCATGAGCAGCCAGGCACAGGAGGCAATGATCTTAGGGGCAAAGGCAATGGCCCTGACGGGTTATGAAATCCTCTCAAGCGAAGAACTGCTTCAATCCATCAGGGAAGAATTCAAAAAGAATAAACTCGTTAATGCATAATGATGTACTCAAAAAGCTTATCCAAAACGGATAGGCTTTTTTAGATTCAGCCTCAGCAGGACACAATTAGGAAAAACCCGTTTTTTTGCCTTTTATAAAGGGTACTCTAGATAGTAATCAGCCTAACCAGCTTGGAATCACTCTCTCAAGAGCTCGCCATAGAAGTGGCCAGGGCTGGTGATAGGGGCAACAGACTAACAGAGTTAAAGGGGATTTTGCACATGAAACTGACACCAGAGCAACGGATCGAGCTGCACGGCTTTAATAATCTGACTAAAACGTTAAGCTTTAATATGTATGATATCTGCTATACAAAAACAAAAGAAGAACGGGAAGCTTATATTGATTATATTGATGAACAGTATAGTGCTGAGAGGCTCACCAACATTCTGACTAATGTGTCCGATATCATCGGGGCACACGTGCTGAATGTCGCCCAGCAGGACTATGTACCGCAGGGAGCCAGTGTGACCATGCTCGTATCAGAAGGCCCTGTTGTCGAAGTGCCTGAAGAATCACTGGAGGAATCTCCTGGACCGCTCCCTGACAATGTGGTCCTGCAGCTTGATAAAAGCCATATTACAGTCCACACCTATCCTGAATTCCATCCGACAGAAGGGATCAGCACCTTCAGGGCAGATATTGATGTTTCCACATGCGGGGAAATTTCACCGCTAAAAGCCCTGAATTATTTGATCCACTCCTTTGAGACGGATGTAATGACGATTGATTACCGCGTCAGAGGGTTTACACGGGACATCAACGGTGAAAAGCTATATATCGACCATGATATTAACTCTATACAGAACTATATACCAGATGAAGCAAAAGGCCTGTATGATATGATCGATGTGAATATCTATCAGGAAAAAATTTTCCACACAAAATGCAAACTGAAGGAATTCGACCTGAATAATTATCTGTTTGGCTTTACTAAGGAGAAGCTGGATTCAGAAGAAGCGGAAGAAATCACCGACCGACTTAAAACAGAGATGGACGAAATCTTTTATGGCACCAATATTTCCTCGCAAAATTAATTTCTATACTTTTTATTAAGGTAGCATGAGACTGCAAAGATCCTCTCATTATGGGGCCATTTGCAGTCTTTTTTGTATGCAGATATCCTTCACACTGTGTTTTTGCTAGAGGATTAGCATTATTTGGGTTTCTTCCAGCCTTTTTCTTTCTACTCTCTTTAAATTAAGTTTTACAACTTGCCCTTTCTGCGTATGTTAGATTAACGGAACATTCTGAACCATGCTGCTGGATTGCCCTGGTACGAAACAGCCCGGTTCTGCAAAGGATGATTCTTTTTATTTTAGAGGGGGAGTAAAGATGGCAGACAATGTGAAGATCGGCTTGATACAAGCATCTCATGATGTGGACGGCAGCGAGCCAGTTGCAGTTCATAAGGAGAAGGCAATCGAAAAGCATATAAAGCTTGTTAGGGAAGCGGCAGAAAAGGGCGCCCAGATTGTATGCCTGCAGGAGATCTTTTATGGTCCTTATTTCTGTTCCGAGCAGAATACGAAATGGTATGACGCTGCAGAAGAAATCCCGGACGGCCCGACAACAAAGCTTTTCCAGGAGCTGGCAAGGGAGCTTGGGATTGTTATTGTCCTTCCGATTTATGAACGGGAAGGGATAGCTACCTATTATAATACAGCTGCTGTCCTGGATGCAGACGGAACTTATCTGGGAAAGTACCGGAAGCAGCATATTCCGCATGTTGCGGCAGGAGGAAACGGCTGCGGGTTCTGGGAAAAATATTATTTTAAACCAGGGAACCTGGGCTATCCGGTATTTGATACTGCATATGCCAAAATCGGCGTGTATATCTGCTATGACAGGCATTTCCCGGAAGGGGCAAGGCTGCTGGGGCTTAATGGCGCAGAAATCGTCTTCAATCCATCGGCCACGGTCGCCGGCCTGTCCGAATATTTATGGAAACTCGAACAGCCTGCCCATGCAGTCGCCAACGGATATTATGTTGGCGCCATCAACCGCGTCGGCTATGAGGGTCCATGGAATATGGGAGAATTTTATGGGCAGTCATACCTGGTGGATCCTAAAGGAAGCTTCGTTGCCTCTGCCAGCCGGGATAAGGATGAAGTCATCATAGGTGAAATGAACAAGAAGCTGATCCGGGAGGTCAGGGACACCTGGCAGTTTTACCGCGACCGCAGGCCGGAAACATACAGTGAAATGACATCCCTTCTTCCGTAAGGGGCTTTTATGTGAAAATAAGCTTTTCAATTGCCTGCCTGGCACAGGCAGGATAGGAGGGAACGCTGTGATCGATGCAAAACCAAAGCGAATCTCACACACCGACCTGGAACAGAACTTCAGGGAAGCGGAGCCTGCGCTGTCCAGCAGGGATGCTGCCCATGAAGCCAGCCGCTGCCTGTATTGCTATGATGCCCCTTGTATTAAAGCATGTCCAACTGTAATAGATATCCCTTCATTCATAAAAAAAATCAGCAGCGGAAATATGCTGGGATCCGCCAAAACCATCATGGATGCCAATCCTGTCGGCGCAAGCTGCTCAAGGGTCTGCCCGACAGAAGAGCTCTGTGAAGGGGCGTGTGTATTGAATTCAACAAAAAGCCCTATTCTGATCGGCAAACTGCAGAGGCATGCGACTGACTGGGCCATAAAAAGCGGGAAGGACTTATTTTTCCCAGGCGCGGCCAACGGCAAAAAAGCAGCGGTCATCGGAAGCGGACCTGCGGGATTATCGGCTGCCAGGGAGCTGGCCCGTCTCGGCTATGAGACTGTCATCTATGAAGCCGAGGAGGAAGCCGGAGGGCTGAACACTTACGGTATCGTTTCATTCCGTCTGCCGAAGGAGATTGCCCATTGGGAAGCAGAACAGGTCAGGCGGATGAATGTAGACATCAGGACAAAAACGAAGATCGGCCGGGATGTTACAGCCGGAGAACTGCTGGACGGATATGACTTTGTGATTCTTGCTGCAGGCATGTCAAAAGTGCCGGACCTTGGAATTGAAGGTGAAAATCTGGAAGGTGTCTTTGATGCGATTGAATTTGTGAAGCAGACAAAAACCGGTGAACTGAGGAGAGATGTGGCAGGCAAGAAAGCAATTGTAATCGGCGCCGGCAACACAGCAATTGACGGGGCAACCTGTGCAGCAAGGCTCGGGGCGGGGAATGTGAAAATCCTTTACAGGAGGACACAGGAAGAAATGACTGCCTATGATTTTGAATATGAGTTTGCGAAGCAGGATGGAGTCGAGTTCCGATGGCTGACGGCACCCAAAAGGATTATCAGCAATGACCGCGGGGAAGCAGCAGGACTGGAGTGCATCCAAATGATGCTTGGCGAGCCGGATACGGATGGTCGGAGAAGGCCCGTACCCATTGAAGGATCTGAGCATCTGCTCCCGGCTGACATCATTATTAAAGCCATCGGGCAGCAAAGGCACGAAAGCCTCATCGATCAATTCGGCCTTGCTCACGATGGGGGAGTTGTAGAAATCAATCCTGAGACATGCCAGACCTCAAATCCGAAAGTGTTTGCCTGCGGGGATATTGTCTTCGGCAAAGGAAAAGGGGAAGCCATGGTCGTCACTGCTGCCCAGCAGGGTAAACAAGCAGCCCATGCGATCCACAAGCTGATGATGAAGGAAGAAAGGAGAGAAGCAAATGGCTGATTTAAGCATAGAATTGGCAGGCATAAAGTCCCCCAATCCTTTCTGGCTTGCCTCTGCACCACCTACCAATTCAGGCTATCAGGTTCAGCGTGCTTTCGAGGCCGGATGGGGCGGAGCTGTTTGGAAAACGCTGGGTGAGCCTATTTTAAACGTTTCTTCCCGATTTGCTGCTGTCAGCTTTAATGGACAGCGGGTCGCAGGCTTTAACAATATTGAGCTGATTACAGACAGGCCGCTTGAAGTCAATCTGAAGGAAATCTATGAAACGAAAAAGAAGTTTCCCAACAACACGATCATTGCCTCACTGATGGTTGAGCCGAAACAGGAGAAATGGCATGAAATTGTCAAACGGGTCGAAGAGATTGGGGTAGATGGACTTGAGCTTAACTTCGGCTGCCCGCACGGGATGGCAGAGAGGGGAATGGGATCTGCATCCGGACAGGTGCCAGAGCTGGTGGAAAAACAGACTTATTGGGCGAAGGAAGCGGCCCGGACACCAGTCATCGTGAAGCTTACCCCCAATATAACGGATATTACAGCAACAGCAGAAGCAGCGGTAAAAGGCGGTGCAGATGCTGTCAGTATGATCAATACGATCAACAGCCTTGCCGGGGTGGACCTTGATACGTGGAATACGATTCCGCATGTCGGAGGGAAGGGAGCACATGGAGGCTATTGCGGCCCGGCAGTCAAACCGATTGCACTGAACATGGTCGCTGAGTGCGCCAGGAATCCAGCAATATCTGTACCGATTTCAGGCATGGGCGGGATATCGAACTGGCAGAATGCGGTTGAATTCATGCTGATGGGCGCTTCCGGCGTACAGATTTGTACAGCTGCTATGCACCACGGGTTCCGCATCATTGAAGATTTAATGGATGGTTTGAATAATTATCTGGACGAGAGAGGCATCCGGTCAGTCAGGGACATTATCGGAAAATCTGTACCAAGGTATTCGGACTGGGGCAATCTGGACCTTAACTATAATATTGCCGCGAGGATCGACCCTGATATCTGCATCAACTGCAATAAATGCCATATCGCCTGTGAGGACACCTCGCATCAATGCATTGATATGCTGGTTGATGAAAACGGAAAAGAATATTTGAAAGTCCGCGAAGAAGACTGTGTCGGCTGCAACCTCTGTTCTATTGTCTGCCCGGAGGAAGGGGCCATTTCAATGGTAGAGCTTCCGCACACACAGCCGCCTATGACCTGGAATGAACGGCAGGCCGCGATAGCCGGGGCACAGGCATGCGAATTGGATCTATCTAAACGGTAAAGGGGTGCTGAATATGAAGAAAATAGTAAAGAACGGCACTATAGTGACAGCATCAGATACTTTTCAGGCTGATATTTTAATAGAAGAAGGAAAAATCGCCCTGATTGGCAGGAATCTGCAAGATACCGGGGCGGAAATCATCAATGCTGCAGGGCTTTACGTTTTTCCGGGCGGCATAGACCCGCACACCCACCTGGATATGCCATTCGGCGGGACTGTGACAAAGGACGATTTTGAGTCAGGCACGATTGCCGCAGCCTTTGGGGGCACGACGACCATCATAGACTTTTGCCTGACATCTAAAGGAAGGCCTCTCCAGGAAAGCATTGATGAATGGCACCAAAAATCTAAAGACAAGGCTGCCATCGATTACAGCTTCCACCTCATGATCGGGGAAATCAATGATAAAGTACTGGCGGAGCTGCCGAAAGTGATAGATTCTGAGGGCATTACTTCTTTCAAAGTCTTCATGGCCTATAAAAATGTCTTCCAGGCTGATGATGAAACGCTTTTCAAGACGCTGGTTGCCGCAAGGGACCTCGGGGCTCTTGTCATGGTGCATGCAGAAAACGGGGATGTCATCGATTATCTTACGAAAAAGGCATTGGAAGAAGGACATACAGAACCCATCTACCATGCGCTTACAAGACCTCCTGAGCTGGAAGGGGAAGCAACGGGGCGTGCGGCTGAGCTTACCGGCCTGGCAGGCTCCCAGCTGTATGTGGTACATGTATCCTGCGCTGAAGCAGCAGAAAAAATTGCCGCAGCCCGCTCCAGGGGCATCGATGTCTGGGGGGAAACCTGTCCGCAGTATCTCGTTCTTGACCAGACCAGCCTCGAAAAGCCTGAGTTTGAAGGCGCAAAATATGTGTGGTCCCCGCCGCTCCGCGAAAAATGGAATCAGGACACTTTATGGAATGCCCTCAAAAGCGGACAGCTCCAGACGATCGGCTCTGACCAATGCTCTTTTGATTTTAAGGGGCAAAAGGATCTCGGCAGGGAGGATTTTACCAAAATACCGAACGGAGGCCCGACTATTGAAGACCGGTTCTCGATCCTCTTTTCAGAAGGGGCGGCAAAGGGAAGGATCACCCTCAACCAATTTGTCGACATCACTTCGACCCGTGCTGCGAAGCTATTTGGCCTCTACCCTCAGAAAGGGACGATTGCTGTAGGCTCTGATGCCGATATTGTCCTATTTGACCCTGAAAAGGAACGAACCATTTCTGCAGGCACCCACCATTTAGCTGTTGATTACAGCGCATTTGAAGGATTATCAGTCAAAGGAGAGCCTGTCACTGTGCTCGTAAGGGGAGAGTATGTGATTAAAGACCGCCAGTTCACTGGAAAAGCGGGCAGCGGGCAATATTTAAAAAGAGCAAAATATTTTAAACACAAAACCCATAATAACGTGATTCCTGCTTATTAGATTAAGAGGGTTGACTTGTGGACGGAGATGAATTACCCCGGCTTTGTTTCAGTGAACAGGATGATGGCATGCACTAACCCGGCTTTTCGGTTTCAATCAGCTTCTCGGCCTGACAAAAATTAACCGGACAGGATGTGTACGTATGAAAAGAAGCCATCTGAAATCCCCTGACCTTTATCCGATCAAGCAAAAGGACAGGAATATCACCTCGCTCGGCTATTCATTTATGTGGGTGGGCATGGTGGTGGTACTCGCCACCTTTGCCATCGGAGGCTCCGGGGTTATGAGCCTCCCATTGCCGCTTGTCATTATTGCAACGGTGATCGGCTGCCTCGGAATCGGCTTATTCATCAGTTTGATTGCAGACATCGGGATAGAGCATGGCCTTTCCTTCCCGGTCTATATGCGCGCCCCTTTCGGCACAATCGGGACTCATATCCCCTCAATCACGAGGGGCGTCACCGCCTCTATGTGGTTTGGAATCAATACCTACTTCGGTGCCACTGCCATGAATGGCATCATTGATATTTTATTCGGTTTCAATAACTGGTTTATCTGTTTTCTTATTTTCGCAGCTGCACAGCTCATTAATACCAGCCTTGGGATAAAAGCGATAGAGCGTTTTGCTGACATGGCAGCTCCGGTCATTATCCTGATTTCCGTCTGGATGTACCTATCTTTATCTGATACGGCTGAAGAGGCAGGAAGGAATATTTGGACATGGGCAGAAAATCCGGCAGCGGGAACCGATGCATTTACTGCTTTCCTTGTTGTGATCTTCAGCAATATGGGCTTTTGGGCGACCTTGAGTGCTGATATTCCTTCCATTTCCCGGTTCATCAAGGCGCCCGTGAATGAAAAAAACTGGTTCAAGCGCAATAAAGGGGCGCTGATCGGCAACCTGATCGCCATGCCGCTGACACAGACCTTTATGATTATCATAGGAGGGATCGCTTATATTGCCGTCCTGAATTACGATCCTGTCATCGCCCTTCAGGAAGCGGCAGGAGGACTCGTCCTATGCGTCCTGCTTCTGATGATCATCCTGGCGCAATGGTCCACCAACACGGCGGCCAATGTCGTTCCGGCGGCAACGATATTTTCTAATGTTGGCGGGCCGAAATTTCCTTTCTGGGCTGGCGTTATTACAGCAGGAATTGTCGGGACAGTCGTCCAGCCATGGAATCTCTTTGGCATCATCATCCCTGTCCTCCTGTTTGTAGGCGGCATCCTGTCTGCGATTGTCGGCATCCTTTTTGCTGATTATTATCTGCTGAGAAAAAGGCGCGTCAATGTACCTGAATTATACGAGGACCATGGGCAGTTCAGGTATTGGGGAGGAATCAACCTTGCAGGATTCATCAGCTGGGTCATTGGTGCCGCAGTTGCATACTGGCTTCCCAACTATTCATTCCTTGCCGGATTCCTGGCAGGAGCAGGCTCTTATTACCTTCTTGCCCGGTACTGGTGGTTCCGCAAATATCAGCAGGCCGAAATCAATGATCCGGATGACAGCAAATATCTCGGAATCAGTGTGGGGCGCGACTGGATTTTGGACGATGATCAGGAAAAAGCCGCTGATTCCATGAAATCTTGACTATTTTCAGGAGGTCAGAGTATGTCAGACTACCAGTTCTTTTTGCATGAAAGAGACAAAATCGATTTTTATATCGAAAAAGGATTCAGAATCCTTCAGGTGAAAGAAAGCTTGGATGGAGCGGCCATCTTGTTTGCCAATCCGGCCAGCGGGATCCAGGAAACAATCCATGTTGGGACAGCAGAAGCACGGAAATATTTCAGCGGGCTTCTGCTCAAGCAGAAAGAGCATTCTGCAGAACAAAAATAGCTGTGATAGAGCGAAGGATTGCGCATTTCATTATTTGCCGCTGATCCTTCGCCTTCATGTGCAGCTTTCTATCGAAGTCTTATAAAAATCTGAAGTGGATATTTCATATGAAGGAGATGGAGCATATGGCGATCAGGCATGAAACAGAAGTTTTGAGAAATTTTATTGATGGCAATTGGGTAGAAGCTTCCTCTGCAGATACATTTGAAGTCATCAACCCTGCCAATGATGAAGTGCTCGCGAGGGTGCCTGCCTCCAGTGCAGAAGATGTCAGCCTTGCTGTCCAGGCAGCAGGAAGGGCGTTTATTTCGTGGAGGAAGGTGCCTGTCCCAAAGAGGGCAAGGCTCCTTTTCAAATATCATAATCTGCTGTCACAGTATCATGAACAGCTTGCTGAGCTGATTGTAAAAGAGAACGGAAAATCCTTCAAAGAAGCATTCGGCGAGGTCCAAAGAGGCATCGAGTGTGTGGAATTTGCCGCAGGTGCACCGACCTTAATGATGGGTGAGTCGCTTTCAGGGATCGCTGAGGATATTGATTCTGAGATGTTCCGTTACCCGCTTGGCGTGGTTGGGGGGATCACTCCTTTTAACTTCCCGATGATGGTCCCTTTGTGGATGTTCCCTCTTGCTGTTGCCTGCGGGAATACTTTTGTGCTGAAGCCGTCTGAAAGGACGCCGATCCTGGCAGCGCGCCTTGCTGAACTGTTTGCCGAAGCGGGCGCCCCTCCTGGAGTCCTGAACATTGTACACGGCGCACATGATGTTGTGAATGCACTGCTTGAACATAAAGAGGTTGCCGCCATCTCATTTGTCGGTTCTCAGCGGGTTGCAAAATATGTGTATGAACGGGCCGCTTCTGAAGGAAAGCGGGTACAGGCACTCTCGGGTGCTAAAAATCACCATATCGTCATGCCTGATGCCGATGCTGAGAAGGCGGCCCAGCATATCATCAGTTCCTCATTCGGCAGTGCCGGCCAGAGGTGCATGGCATGCAGTGCCGTTGTCGTGGTGGGAGAAAACGACAGCTTCATTAATGAGCTTAAGAAAAAAGCCGATGAGCTCAAGGTCGGCAGCGGGATGGAAGAAGATACCCTCCTGACGCCCGTCATCCGCAAGGAGCATCTTGAAAAAGTCCTCGGACTCATTGAAAAAGGAGAAGAAGAAGGGGCTGAGCTGATACGGGACGGCCGCACGGAGATGGAGCGGCACCCAGCCGGTAACTTTCTTGGTGCAACGATCTTTGATAGGGTGACATGCGATATGACGATCGCAAAGGAAGAGCTATTTGCACCTGTACTGAGCCTGCTCAGGGCAGGCAGCCTTGATGAAGCGCTGGACTTCATCCGAAGGTCAAGATACGGGAATGGAGCAACCATCTATACAAACGATGCCAGGAGCATCAGGCAATTCCGTGAAGAGGCGGATGCCGGAATGCTCGGCATCAATGTAGGCGTTCCGGCTACAATGGCATTCTTCCCTTTTTCAGGCTGGAAGGATTCCTTCTATGGGGACCTTCATGTCAATGGCAAAGATGGCTTGAATTTTTATACGAAAAAGAAAATGGTCACATCTCGTTTTGAACTTTGAAATCACTTAGCAGCAACGAGGAGGAGATAGGATGGCACCGTCAGTGAACGGAAATAAATCATTGCTTGAACAGGATGATCAATATGTATGGCATTCAATGAAGCCCTACAGCCCGCAGTCGACCATCGTCGCGGTAAAGGCTGAGGGTTCGTGGATAACTGCAAGTGACGGGAAACGCTATTTAGATGCGATGGCTGGCCTGTGGTGCGTGAATGCGGGATATGGCAGGAAGGAGCTTGCCGAGGCTGCATATGTACAGCTGAAGGAGATGCCTTATTTTCCGCTGACCCAAAGCCATGCTCCAGCCATCAGGCTTGCTGAGAAGCTGAATGAACTGCTTGGCGGAGAATATGTTATTTTCTTTTCCAACAGCGGATCGGAAGCAAATGAAACCGCCTTTAAAATCGCCAGGCAATATCATCAGCAGCGCGGGGAAGCAGGGCGCTATAAAATTGTGTCCCGCTACCGGTCCTATCATGGCAATACTATGGGATCGCTCGCCGCGACAGGGCAGGCGCAAAGAAAATACAAATATGAGCCGCTCTCCCCGGGATTCATACATGTACAGCCGCCAGACTCTTACAGAGATGAAGTCCACAGCGGCAGCCCTTCTGATCTGCCCGCAGTCAAAGCGCTTGACCAGGCAATGACTTGGGAACTGAGCGAAACGATTGCTGCCATGATTATGGAACCGATCATCACTGGAGGGGGAATCATCACTCCCCAGGAAGGCTATATGAAGGCTGCCAAAGAGGTGTGCGAAAAGCACGGAGCCCTGCTGATCTCTGACGAGGTGATCTGCGGCTTTGGCCGGACAGGGAAGCCTTTTGGCTTTATGCATGACGGTATAAGGCCCGATATCATCACAATGGCAAAAGGCATCACGAGCGCCTATCTCCCGCTGTCAGCCACTGCTGTGAAGAAAGAGATCTATGAAGCGTTCAAGGGAAGCGGGGAATACGACTATTTCAGGCATATCAATACATTCGGCGGCAATCCGGCTGCCTGCGCACTGGCGCTTAAAAACCTCGAAATTCTTGAAAAGGAAAACCTCTATAAACGTTCGGCCGATCTTGGCGCAAAGTTGAAAGAAAATCTTGCCTCCCGCCTGGCGGATCATCCTTTTGTTGGCGATGTCAGAGGGAAAGGGCTATTAATCGGAATTGAGCTAGTCAGCAGCAAAGAAACGAAAGAGCCTCTCGAGGCAGCCCTTGTCAATAAAGTCATAGCCGCCTGCCGTGAAAAAGGAGTGCTGATCGGGAAAAATGGAGCTACTGTGGCAGGCTACAATAACGTCCTTGCACTGTCGCCGCCCCTCAACATAAAAGAAGAAGATGCCGAACTTGTTATCGGGACCCTTAAGGATGCGCTGGAAAGTATTTTGTGAACGGCTTCATCCCGGTTTTTTCTGGCATAAGGAAAAATGGTTCAGAATAAGATGTGGAATAGAACCTATTTAGAAAAGGGAGTTTGATATATGGCCAGCTGCAGCCACCAGGCAGAAGTAAAAATACCGATAGAATCTTTGTGGGAATTCGTCAGCAATATTGACCGCTGGGCCCCGCTTGTGCCGGGATATATTGACCATACGATCATCAATGATCGGGAATCGACATGGAGCTTTTATACAGATGTGGGCATCATGAAGAAGAAGATACAGCTGAAGGTGGAGATCGTAACCTGGCAGGAGCCTGAAAAAGTCACTTTCAATCTTGAGGGAATCAACGAAAAAATTTCAGGTGAAGGCTATTTTTGGGCAAAAAAAGAGAACCGGACCAATATCATGACCGGCTGCCTGACCATTAGGGCCGAGGGCCTTATGGCAAAGATGGCCAACAGCATATTGAGTTCATCCCTGCCTTCCATCACGGTGGAGCTTACAGAGGCGGTTGCCCGGAAAGCTGAAGAAAATTATAACAGAAAAATCAAGACTCCATTATAAATTGCCTATTTAGTAAAACGGTTTGCATAGCTGGATGCCACAAAGGCCTCCGGCTTTATTTTTGGCTCAAGACCCATAGACTCCAGCCTTGCAACCATTTCATTTACGTACTCCCTTGTTTTGTTCCGCGGGCCGGCGCCAATATCGATATGCCCTTCTATCGCAAAAGTAGCTCCTTTGTAGACATGTGGCAGAACGATATCAATCATCCTGTTCTTTTTCTCATCATCAAAGAGGGCCACAACTTCCTCGGTCAGGGAGGTTTCGAACGAAATCCTTTCATGGAGCTGCTGCATCTTCCTGGGAACAGTCGTTTTCCTGATGCAGGCCCAGGCCCCTTTTCCTTCATTCTGAATAACAATCCCCGTTATAAAACGGGTCGACTCGGGATGAACCTGTGAATCTGTACCGACCATCAGCCTGTAATTGCCTGCAGGCTGCCGGGACATAAAGCGCAGGATGCGTTCAAAAACCTGTTCAAAGGTAAGATCATGCTCCTGCAGGTTCTGAAAGCTGAAAGTAGGAAGCGAATCGGTTTTCACTCTTTATCACCGCTTTTCAGTTGGTTTATGGAAAGAACCCGTGCATCCGGGGCATACTGGGTTCTTTTTAACCGTACACCCAAGTGTCTAAAGGTGCTGCTGTAATACATTATATTAATGTAATCGAAGGATGTTGTTCTTTTTTTAAAAGGCCTATTCTGCACATCTCCATGTTTGCCGGATTGCTGTGAGGATATATAACAGGAGAGAACGTAAGGAGGCTACCGTTATGAAAATCAAGAGTTTATTCCTGAATTGCAGTTTAAAAGCAGGGGCAGAGCCCTCAAATACCCAGCGGCTGATGGATGAGGTAATCGGTCACTTTGATACCCTTGGAGTAGAATCAGAAACCATCAGGCTTGCAGATTTCAACATTTCCTATGGGATTTCCGCCGATGAAGGAGAAGGGGATGAATGGCCGGAAATCTTTGAGAAAGTCAAAGAAGCGGATATCCTGGTCATTGGCACGCCGATCTGGCTCGGGGAAAAGAGCAGCATTGCCACACTGGCAATCGAGAGGCTATACGGCGCAAGCAGCATGACAAATGATAAGGGGCAATATCTTTATTATAATAAAGTAGGCGGAGCTGTTGTCACAGGCAATGAAGACGGAGCAAAGGACGCTTCCAAATCCATCATTTACGGTTTATCACATATCGGCTTTACCATCCCGCCGAATGTGGATGCCTATTGGGTAGGGGAAGCAGGCCCGGGCCCTTCATTCATCGAGGCGGAAGGCTATAAAAACAGCTTTACTAAACAGCACGCTAAAATTCTGGCCTATAACTTATTCCACTTTGCCAGTCTGCTGAAAAACCATCCCATCCCAGCAGAAGGCAATGTGATTGAAGGATAGCTGTACAGAAGAAACAGAGCAGACCTCCCCTCAGGCTGCTCTGTTTCTTTTTGTTTTCTATGCAGGATTTACACTTAATCTCATCAGTAATAAGGATTCAAGAACAGACATTGAGGGAATGCTATATTTTGCAATTTCAAGTTGGCAGCAGGAGTGACATTATGGACAGGTTTGAAATGAAACAGCATGCTATTGCCATCATCGGTGCCGGACTCGCAGGTCTTACCTGTGCTTTCCGGCTGAAGCAGGCAGGAATCGAAGCTGTGGTATTTGAATCACAGGCAGACGCAGGCGGCAGATGCCGGACAGACCGGGCTATTTTTGCGGAAGGGCAGTTTGCTGAATGCGGAGGAGAGTTCATTGATTCCAACCATAAAGAAATACTGGGCTTGATCTCTGAACTCGGTTTGCAGACAGATGACCTTACCAGCTTCGAAAAAAAAGGGGGAAAGCCGCTTTATCTTATTAATGGAAAAAGCATCCCCGGAGAAAAGATCGAGGATCTCTACAGCCGGATAGCTGACACTGTCAGAGAAGAATATAGGCTTTGCGAATTCCCTCCGTTGTATAACAGGCATTCTAAGCGTGCGAAAGAGCTGGACAGCATGTCGATTGTGGACTGGATCAATCAAAATATAGAGGGAGGAACTGGCTCTGAGTTCGGCCAGCTTTTATGCGATGCATACACAATCGAATATGGGGCAGATTGTGCTGAACAGAGCGCCCTTAATCTCATCAGCCTTGTAGGAGGGCTGAATGGATCGCATTTCAATGTATTCGGCACCTCTGATGAAAGATACAGGGTGCGGGGCGGGAACGACCTGATCATTGAGAAATTAAAGCAAAAACTGGACGGGTCTATCCTTTATGACCACCAGCTTACAAGCATCAGATCCCTCGGGCAGGGCGGATATCACCTTGGATTTCAATCGGCTGGGAAAAGGAAGGAAGTCTATGCAGGCAAAGTCGTGATGGCCATTCCCTTTACTGTTTTAAAACAAACCGATTACACAAAGAGCGGCTTCAGCCCTCTAAAAGCAAAAGCAATAGAAGAGCTTGGCATGGGTCATAATTTAAAAGCACATTTTCAATTCAGCAGCAGATTTTGGGAGAAGTTTGACAGCACCGGAACAATCTATACCAATGATATGTTCCAATCTGCCTTTGAAGCTACCCGGGCACAAAAGGGGGATGCCGGAATCCTTGTGCATTATGCAGGCGGAAAGGAAGCCGTTCGGTTAATGAAAGAAGGCAAGGAAAAGCATAAGCGGAGATTCCTGCAGGAGTTGTCACGGCTGTTCACAGGTGCAGCAGACCAATTTAATGGCAGGGATTTGATATCCTACTGGATTGCCGGCAGCTGGACTGGAGGTTCCTATTCCTTCAGGAAGGTCGGCCAGCACACCGGTTTTGCAGGAGTTGAGATGGAGAAGGAAGGAAGCTGCTATTTTGCCGGGGAGCATACATCCATCCTTTATCAGGGCTATATGAATGGAGCAGTAGAGAGCGGGGGCAGGGCTGCACTTGAAGTGCAGATGGACCTTTTGGACGAACATCATAAAGGCACTCTATAAAGCTATATTCCCCGGGGTCTCTGCCCTGCCCCGGATTATAGTGTTATGTGAAGCCAGTAAGGAATGGTATACTGCTTATAAGCCGGTTATAATTCCGGGATGAAATCCGCAAACCGCTAAAAAAGGAGAATACTTATGCTAAAAGAAAATCTTGCTTCATACATAGAAAAAGAACAAAAAGAGAAAGGGACTGCCCTGATTTTTGAAAAAGAAAAAGAATATCTCGGAATGACAGACTCTGATTCAGCTGATGGATTCACAATCGGCAATGAGGGAGACCGCTTCCGGGAGGCTTATTTGGAAAGAGGCGATAAGGAAACAGAAGAAATCCTTGCTGAAGAATCGCCAGATTTTCTGGAAAAGCCCATTTCCTATTTCCGTGAGCATAAACGCGAGTTTGTATACATGGAGTCCAAATGGTTTGATGTCATTGGTGCAGATGCTGTCTCTCTTGAAGTGGATGATGTGTTCGGCAACTACGATATTATGCTTGGATTAAAACTGCAGAAGAAGTATCAGAAATACCTCAAAGACAGCCTGGATAAAGGGCTTGAAGGCAGCGGGGACGCTTATGAACTGATGTTTGATTCAGGTGAAGGCATCTGGAATTTAAATTTTTCCCTCGATGCTCTTCCTGGTTTTCATGGCGGATTGTCAGTCGGGGAAGCATACAGTCTTGTATATGGATTCCTATTTAATCTTGCTGAGGGTGCACAAAGTCAGCAAGGATAAAGTTCTTGACATTTAATTAAAGGATTGCCATAATATTAAGAATATTATTAATGGTTATTTATTGGAAAAGTAAGCAAGGGAGGGTGCAAATGATATGGTGCGATACCGCATTTACATCATTTGCTTCTTTTTCACCCATTCCCTTCAGCACTTCAAAGCATAATAGCAGAAAAGGAGTTTTCAAAAATGACAGATTGCCAGATCAGCGTAACTTTAAGGAACGAAAAAAAGGTCAAGCCGGAAGCAGCGGCACTGGAATTCGGCAGAAATTTCACTGACCATATGTTCGTGATGGACTATAAGGAAGGGTTCGGCTGGCATGATCCCCGCATCATTCCCTACCAGCCGCTCACATTGGATCCGGCAGCCATGATTTTTCATTATGGCCAGAGCGTCTTTGAAGGGCTTAAAGCATACCGGACAAAAGATCAGGAAATCCTTTTATTCAGGCCGGAAAAAAATCTGGAGAGACTGAACAGATCCAACAGCAGGCTTTGCATACCGCACATTGACGAGGACCTGGCGCTTGAAGCCCTCAAAAAACTGCTGATGATCGAAGAAGAGTGGGTTCCTTCTGCTGAAGGCACTTCCCTCTATATAAGGCCTTTTGTCATTTCCACAGAACCATATTTGGGAGTGGCTCCTTCTGCAAGCTATCAGTTCATCATCATCCTTTCCCCTGTCGGTGCCTATTACAAGGAAGGGATCAATCCCGTCAGAATCGCGGTAGAACGGGAATTCGTCAGGGCCGTCCCAGGCGGCACCGGCAATGCCAAGACAGGAGGCAACTATGCCGGAAGCCTGAAAGCCCAGCAGGGTGCCGGCAAAGGCGGATATGCCCAGGTATTATGGCTGGATGGAAAAGAAAAAAAGTATATTGAAGAAGTTGGGAGCATGAATGTCTTTTTCAAAGTGAATGGAGAAATCATCACGCCGGCTTTGAATGGAAGCATTCTTGAAGGGGTTACCAGGAATTCAATCATTGCCCTGCTTGAAGAATGGGGGCACCAAGTTACGGAAAAAAGGATTTCCATCGAGGAGCTGGCACAGGCTTACCGGAATCGGGAGCTCGAAGAAGCTTTTGGCACAGGGACTGCAGCAGTCATTTCCCCGATCGGCGAATTTCTATGGCAGGATGAAAAGCTTGTCATCAATAATGGAGAAACCGGGGAGCTGAGCCGGAAGCTGTATGATACACTGACTGGCATCCAATATGGCAGAGTTGCGGATCCTTTCGGGTGGACGGTGAAGGTGGAGAAGCCGGCAGCAGCGAAAGTGTAAGACTGAATACTGGAAGATGCTTAAATAAGCCCGGCAAATGCCGGGCTATTTATATTGCTGGCATTTCCTGATTACGTCAATCCGCTTCCGCTTTTCTTTATGTCCAGCTCCAGCGGCTAGAGCCTCGAGTCATAAGCCGCCTCCGCTTTTCTTTTACCCAGCTTTTTCTCTCTTAGTTCAGTATAATGGATAGAGACGCTATTCTAGTTTCGGAGTGATTTCTTATGAATATTGTATGGTTCAGGAAAGACTTAAGGATTCATGACCATCGGCCGCTTGCAGAGGCATGTGCTTCAGCGGAGGAGGTTATCCCTTTATATATAGCAGAACCGCTTTCAGGCCGGAAGGAAGTCTCAAGACGCCATATCCAATTTGCCGCAGAGGGGCTTGAGCAGCTGGATGAGGGCCTAAGGGGTCTTGGAGGAAGATTATTTGCCGCTCAAGGCACCATCATCGATATACTCGAAGAGCTACTGAAAAGATACGGTGATTTCTCCCTTTTTTTCCACCTGGAATACGATACGGATACTGACAGACAGGCTGCGGAGTGGATGGTGTCTAAAGGACTGCCTTTCTATCCTTTCCATCCTCCAGGCCAGCTGGAAAAACCAAAGAGCAAGAGCAGGTTCAGAAAGCTTTGGCAGGAGTCAATGCTTGAGGAGCTGACAGATCCTCCGGCTGCGGTCAGAGTTCCGGAAAAGGTGCCGGATTTTCTTAATCTTTCTGTTCAGAAGGCATTAGGCATGAAAGTTAAAGGAGAGGCCATCAGGTTTGGACAAAATGGCGGGGAAAAAAGGGGAATAGAAACACTGGAATTTTTCATAGGGGAACAGCTCGCCAACTATGAAAAAAACTATCAAAAACCGCTCGCTTCTTCTTTCTCTTCCAGCAGGCTTTCCCCGTACCTGGCATACGGTAATATTTCACCAAGGCTCGCCTACCATGAAGCCGCAAAGAAGGCGGAAAACTGTACAGAAACTGAGAAGCAGCAGCTAAGCCTTTTTCAATCAAAGCTGCTTGAGCGGAGTGAGGCATTGCAGTGGCAGGAAAAAGAAACACAAGCAAATGCAGCCGATAGTAATTCCGCCAGAGCGCATGATGCAGAGCTTCTTGAAAAATGGCGGACAGGAAATACCGGAATTCCTTCGGTTGATGCGAGTATGCGCTGCCTGCGCAAAACCGGCTGGCTCAATTACAGCAGCAGAAGGATGCTGGCAGGCTTTGCCTGTAATATACTTCTATTAGATTGGGAGAAGGCTGCACTGGAGCTCGCCCTTTTGTTCCTTGACCACGAGCCTGCTGTTCACATGAAAGAGATGGGCATTCTTGCCGGTAAAAGCGGCTCAAAAACCGTCAAAATCATCGATCCGGTCAAATGGGGAAAAGAGCTTGATACTGATGGAAGCTTTATCCGCCGGTATGTTCCGGAGCTGAAGGATGTGGATGCGGCATATATACACGAACCCTGGCTGTACCCTGGTTTTTTTCAGCTTGGATACCCAGCTCCCATTTGTGATGTACGGAAAGCAATTAAGCAAGCAAAAAGGCAAATAGAGGACCAGAAGAAAGATCAGAAACCTAAAGACATACTTAAAAGTAAAAAAGCAGCTCTTGAAAGTGAAGAACAGCTTACCTGGGATTTCGATTAAAGCTGAAAACCGGAAAAGGCTCAGGGGGAAAATCTGAAAATATGCTTTTAGCCGCGAAATGTTTTATAATAGGTAAAGGGCAGGATGTTCATCCGCTGAAGTCCCTCGGTTGAAGAAGATGTTTTTCCAGCTGATCCTCCCCGTGAGTGATCAGCTTTTCTATATGATAGCAGTAAAGATAAGCTTAGAATGCAACAGCAGGAAAGGCGGAATAAAAATTGTTCCAGGATGTAGGAATTGAGAAACTTTTAGAACTGAAGGATAAACGAAAGCTTGTACTGGTAGATGTAAGGTCTCCTTCTGAGTATAAGGACAGCACGATACCGGGAAGCATCAATATACCTTTGTTCAATGATGAAGAGCGGGCTGAAATCGGCACAATTTACAAACAGGTGAGTGTTGAAGCTGCCAAAGAACGCGGTCTGGAAATCGTTTCGGCCAAGCTTCCGGATTTTATCAGGGAATTTAATGCCGTTGAAGGCGACAAAGCCGTATTCTGCTGGAGAGGCGGGATGAGGAGCAGAACCTCTGCCACCCTCCTTGATCTGATGGGCATACGCACATACCGGCTAGAAGGCGGTGTCAGAGCGCATCGCAGATGGGTTGTCGAAACGCTTGAAGGACTCAAGCTTAAGCCCAAAGCATTCGTCTTGAACGGCTATACAGGTTCAGGGAAAACGGCCATTCTAGAGAAGCTGGCAGAAAAGGACTATAGTGTGATCGATCTCGAGGGACTTGCCAGGCACCGCGGTTCCATCTTTGGCCATATCGGCCTTGAACCGAGCAATCAGAAAATGTTCGATAGCAGGCTGCTGAGAAAGGTGCTCGAGGTGCAGGATTCTCCTTTTGTCTTTTTTGAAGCTGAGAGCAAAAGGGTTGGGAAGGTGGTGCTCCCTGAATCTATCATTGAAAAGAAGGAACAGGGGATCCAGCTGTTCATTGAGATGCCGATGGAAGAAAGAGTCCGCCATATCCTGGAGGATTACAAGCCATGGGATCATCCTGAAGCATGCTTTAATGCGTTCAGCCATATTAAAAACAGGATCCACACACCGATTGCTGCCGAAATAGAACAGAATCTCATTGATGAAGAGTATGGGTCAGCGGTTGCGCTGCTCCTTAAATATTATTATGATCCCCGTTATACGCATACAGCTAAAATGTATCCGGAAGACAGGATCGTGACTATTCAAGCCGCAAATATCGAGGATGCTGCCCAAAAGATAGAAGAGTACGTACTATCACAATCGCCGGTTGCGCAATAATTCTTGTATAAATAGGGCTGCATGCTGTCATGCAGCCCTATTTATTTTTGCTTTTAATGGTAAAATTAACCTAATGAGATGATAAGGTGGGGGTATGATTGGCTTTTTACAAACTTTTGGGCTTATCTGATACAAACATAGACAGGCAAATTAAAATACGGGAAGCGGTCAGGGCAATCATTATACAAGATGATCTGATCCTTCTTCTGCAGACAATTACAGGAGGCTATAAATTTCCCGGAGGAGGGGTAGAGGAAGGAGAAGCCTGCACGGAAGCACTGATCAGGGAAGTTGCAGAGGAAACAGGCTACACAAGCTGCAGGGTTAAAGAAAAGGCTGGGGAAGTCGTTGAAAGGCGTATCGACGAATATGATGACCGCTTCATTTTTCAAATGAATTCACATTTTTATATCTGTGAATTAAATGATTTCGCTTTGGCAGCGCAGCAGCTGGATACATATGAAGCAGAGCTGGGATTCATACCCAAATGGGTGGCCATTGATGAAGCAATAGAAGAAAATAAGAAAGCCATCGGGAAAATAAAAAATCATACTTGGCTAAAAAGGGAAAATTTTGTACTCGAAGAGCTTAAAGTTATGCTAATCAACCACTAAAAGCAAAAAGCACCCGGAGGGTTATGCTCCGGGCGCTTTCCTTTTGTTCTTTCCTGGCTGGAGGGAGGCAAAGCTATATCCTTTGAGTTTGATCTCTTTTAATAACTCAGGCAGGATATCAGCAGTCTGCTTTAGTTCATGCAGGAGGATAATGGCTCCATCTTCCAGATGATCAGTTACATTGCAAATGATTTTTTCCGGGTTTCCTTTAAGCTCCCAATCAAGGGATGCAATTCGCCACATTACAGGGGTCAATTCGAGTTCATTGGCCGCCTTAAGGGTAGCTTCATTATACTGGCCAAAAGGCGGACGGAAGAATACAGGCGCCTTTCCGGTAACCCGGCGGATCTTCTCTTTGCTGGTTTCCAGGTCCTTATATTGATCCTCACAGGAGAGAGCAGCCATATTTTTGTGGCGGGATGAATGGGTTCCAATGATATGCCCTTCATCGAGCACTCTTTCCCATGGCCTTTCAGGATACAGAAGCCGTGTCTGCCAGAAAAAAGCGGCATATGCATTTTCCGCTGCCAGGCTGTCCAAAATGGAATGCAAATGCCTGCCAGGTCCATCATCAAAGGTTAAAACCACTGACGGCTTTTCACCGGGCTGTAATTTTGATAACACTTCATTATCTGCTGAGTCGTACACGACTCTTGTCTCATCAACCACTCAAGGACTTTTTGTCATAAGTATTCTCCTTCCCCGGATCAGACCGGAATAAATTCAGCCCCATAGGTCTGTTTATACAATTCATCTGTGAATTCATCTGGTTTCCCGTCAAAGATGAGGCTGCCATCTTTTAAGGCAAGAATGCGTGTTGCATAGCGCTTTGCGAGGGAAACATCGTGAACATTAATGATGGTCAGAAGGCCATGCTCTCTGTGAAGGGACTGAAGAAGCGAGAAAATCCTCTCTGATGTCCCGGGATCAAGGCTTGCCACAGGTTCATCACCAAGAAACACTTTGGGAGACTGGAGCAGGGCCCTTGCTATTCCGACGCGCTGCTTCTGTCCGCCGCTCAATTGTTCAACTTTCCTTCCGGCAAACTCACTCAGGCCGACATCTTCCATCACACTGCGGGCAAGTCCAATTTCTTTTCTGGAAAAAGCGCCTATCAGATTTTTGAAAGTGTTTCTGTAGCCAAACATTCCTGTCAGGACATTTTGCATGACTGTCAGACGGGGGATGAGATTATAATGCTGAAAGATCATGCCCATTTCCCTCCGTACAAGCCGTTCTTCCTCGGCAGATTTGCCGGATACCGGCTTGCCCTGAAAGTATACTTCCCCAGCAGAAGGCTTCTGGAGCCCATTCATGCAGCGGATCAGTGTAGACTTCCCGGCACCGCTTTTTCCAAGTACACATATGAATTCGCCTTGGTTCAGTTCAAGGTTTATGTTATGCAGGGCAGGGGAGTCAGCCTTCGAATAACGTACGGTAACATTCTCCAGCTTGATCATAAGCCCAGCCTCCTTTTAAATCACTTTATTTCTGACAAAGCTTCCAAACAAATCGACGATTACGACTATGACCATAATAATCAGCACATCGAGAGAAACGGCAGAATAATGGAAGGTCTTGAAATCATTGAACAATCTCTGTCCTATTCCGCCTCCGCCGATAAAACCAAGAATCAGAGAGGTACGGATCGCTACCTCGAACCGGTAGAAAAACTGGGACAGCACATTCGGCCAAATTTGCGGCAGGATGCTGAACAGGGAGGCAAACCAGCTTTTTGCGCCGACTGCCCGCATGGCTTCCTGCGGCCCGCGCTCTGAGGACTCTATCAGTTCTGATATCAGCTTTCCAAGCACACCGGCATTATGGAACAAAATGGCCAGTACAGCAGGAAAAGGCCCAAGGCCCAAGGCCGTAAGAAGGATCAGCCCAAATACGATCTCCGGCACTGAGCGGACGAAACTGAGGCCTAGCCTTGTCACATGATAGACTGCTTTCGATGGGGAAGTGTTCCTTGCAGCCAGGAAACTGAGCGGCAATGCCGCCAGCAGGCCGAGGAAGCTCCCCAGAAATGCCATCGCCAATGTTTCCATGCTGTCCTGGAGCATCCGGGGCAGGAGCGAGAAATCCATTGGAAACCACTGCGATAAAAAGTCGATCATATTCCGGAAATCACGGAATTTAGTCAGATCAAACTCTGTAAGACGGGCACTGGCGTATACAGCCAGTGCCAGCAGAAGAACAGTAAAAATACTACGCTGTTTAAACCACACAATAATCAGCTCTATTCGTTAATGATTCCCTGTTTGACAGCTGCTTCCCTGATGCTTTCATACTGTTCATTGGAAGCCTCGGTAAAACCTGTTGCGCCAAACGCATCAAGCACTTCTTTATCATCGATCGCCAGGAATGTTTCCTGAAGCTTTTCTATTGTTTCTTTATCTGTATCTTGATGAACTGCCCAAGGATATTGGAAAAGTTTCTCGGATTCCCAGATTGTCTTGAACTGCTCTCCATCAATTTTTCCTGAATCTACAAGCTGATTGTAGATGGCGCTGTCAATCGCACCGGCATCCACCTGCTTGTTTTGGACAGCCAGGGCTGTAGCATCATGGGAACCTGTGAATCTGACTGATTTGAACTTATTGTCATCCTCGGATGTATAAACACCCTGATCCTGCAGTTCAATGGAAGGGATAAGGGAGCCGGACGTTGAATTGATATCACCAAAAGCAAAATCAATTTCTCCTGCTGCTGCTACCAGGTCTTCCATGTTATTGTACGGGCTGTCTTTATGTGTGACGATATATGAATGGTAGAAAGGCTCTCCATCTATCAGCTGGGTGATGATTGCTTCAGCACCGCTTTTTTCGTGTGCAACCACATATGTAAGCGGTCCAAAATAGGCCATATCGATTTTATCGTAGTTCATCGCTTCAACTACGCCATTATAATCAGGATAAACCTCAACATCCACTTTCCTGTCCAGCTCTTTTTCAAGGATCGACTGAAGCTTGTCCATGGCCGTTTCCATTGCACCTTCCGTTTGTACCGGTATGACGCCGATTGTGAAAGCTTCTTCATTATTATTGCTGTTTTCTTTTTGTTCTGTGCCTTCCTCTGAACCGCAAGCGGCAAGAATCATGATCAGCGTAAAGGCAGCTGCAGTCATTAGCCATTTTTTCATCAATAAAACACCTCATTAATATAATTGGGGGGATGGGCAGAGAGGCAGCATAAGCTTTAAGCAAATCTGCCTGACATCCCATACCCCTTAAAAAAGGACTCTAATCGAGTCCTTTTACAATACTTTAATCTTCCCGGGAGATTGATCTGTTACTTCGCCGATGATAGCAGAAGTGACATTTCTTTCTTCAAGGGCCTTTTGCAGTGCTTCAGCTTCCGCCTCAGGCACAGAAATCAGCAGCCCGCCTGAAGTGATGGCATCACACAGAATCAGCTGGGTTGTTTCATCAATATCAGGATTGTACTCAATCCGCCCTGACAGCCATTTGTGGTTCTTCCTTGAACCGCCAGGAATGATATTCTGTTCTGCGAGCTCACGTGTCCTTGGAAGGACCGGTACACTACCGCTGTTGATGATAACTCCGGCTCCGCTGCCTTCAGCAAGCTCGATCGCATGGCCGAGGAGGCCAAAGCCAGTCACATCGGTACAGGCATTCACCTGGAAGCTTTCCATTGCTTCTGCGGCATCTTTATTAAGTGCAGCCATTACGTTCATGACAAGATCGATATCTTCCTTCTCGAGCAGGTCCCGCTTGATCGCTGTCGTAAGGATGCCGACACCGATCGGCTTTGTCAAAATCAAACGGTCGCCAGGCTTAGCGCCGGCATTGGCCCTGATTTTATCCGGATGCACAACACCTGTGACTGAGAGTCCGAATTTGGGCTCCTGGTCATCGATCGAGTGTCCTCCGACAAGGGCGGCCCCTGATTCCATGACTTTGTCTGATGCTCCTGCCAGGATGTCAGCAAGGATGCTCTTATCAAGAGTGCTGATAGGGAATCCGACGATATTCATAACTGTGATCGGTTTTCCGCCCATTGCATAGACATCGCTTAATGAGTTTGCAGCCGCAATCTGGCCGAACATATAAGGGTCATCCACAATCGGTGTGAAAAAGTCGAGCGTCTGCACTAAAGCAACATCATCGCTTATTTTATATACTCCTGCATCATCGGAAGTATCAAGCCCGACAAGCAAATTTGGATCAGGTACAGCTTTGGGCAAATGACGCAGAACCTGCGCCAGGTCCTCAGGACCAATTTTGCATCCTCAGCCGCCTTTTGTTGATAGCGAAGTCAATTTGATGATTTCTTCTCTGGACATGAATTCCTCTCCTTTCATTAAACAAGGGCTGTCCCAAACAAGCTGTTCAGGAAGGGGCAAGCACCCTGCTGTATATCCTCAGCATACTTTCGGCCTCAGATACATTAGAGTGGTGTTCTGCTATGTAATTTTCAGCAGCAGCTCCAAGTTTTTTTCTTATCTCGTAATTATTGATCAAGCGCTCGGCATAAGCAAGAAATTCGACTTCATTCTGATAAACAAATCCGGTGGTTCCGTGCTTTACAAGACTTATGTTTCCTTCATTGGCTGAAACTAATACAGGCAATCCGCAATCCATCGCTTCTATGATGGCTGCCGGCTGTCCCTCGGAAATAGAAGTGTTCAGGAGGGCATCTGCACATTCGTAAAGACTTCCCATTTTACTGTGGGGAATCTGGCCGATATAGTCGATCCAATCTTCCTGTTCCGCCAGCTTTTTCACGTATGATCCTTCTTCTTCTTCAATGACAGGACCTGAAATCACTAAACGGATATGGGGATACCTGTCATGCAGTTTTTTTAGGGATGCGATTGCGAACGGGATATTCTTGATTTTCCTGATCCCGGCTGGAAGCAGGAAGACAAATGTATTTTGCTCTTTCTTAAAAACAGGCTCCATCATTTCAAACTGACTTCTTCCTTGTGGAATCACATAGACCTTTGCTTCAGCATCGGGAACTTCGCTAATGAGAAGCTGCTTTGCCTGTTCATTGAAGACTGTAACGGCTTTTGCTTCCTGAAGCGTCCTGATTATATCCTGCCGCCTTTCATGATGAAAAAGATCCTGATTCAGGTCGGTTCCTGTCATTGTGATCACATAGTTATCTATCGGCATACCAAGCTCTTTCTTGTAAAGGAAAAAGCGGTAAGCATGAAAACCATGGACGATATCTCCCTGTGGAAGGGGGGATGCGGGTCTTTCTGTTGAAGAAACAATTTTTGTATCTGCTCCAAGCCTGCGGAGGCCGTCAGATATTCTTTTAACGGTAATTGTATTTCCACGTTCCTGATGGAAATTGGGAGAAGCCAAAATAATCTTCATCATGTCACTCCTTTTATGCCGATTCTCTGCTGCAAAAACTGACAGCCGCCTGCCGCTAAAGCATACACAATCAGTAGTATATACATACCCTCAAAATTATACCGGAATACCTCTTGAAATCAAGAGAAATGCACAGTTATCCAAGGGATAGTTGACAGAGCAAAAGGTTATATGATATTAAAAAATTAGCACTCAGCTTCAAAGAGTGCTAACGTAACTTCAACATATTCAGGGAGGGAGAAATAAAATGGTAAAGCAGCAATTCAAAGCAGAATCAAAAAGACTGCTGGAGATGATGATCCATTCCATCTATTCCAAAAAAGAAGTATTTTTAAGAGAGCTGATCTCAAACAGCAGCGATGCCATTGATAAGCTGTATTACAAAGCACTGACAGATGATTCAATCAGCTTCAACAAAGAAAACTATTACATAAAAATTACCCCTGACAAAGAAAGCCGCACTCTTGTCATTAAAGATACCGGGATCGGGATGACAAAGGAAGAACTTGAGGATAACCTGGGCGTTATCGCCAAGAGCGGCTCATTGAATTTCAAAACCAATACTGAGCTAAAAGACGGCTATGATATCATCGGCCAATTCGGGGTCGGCTTTTATGCAGCCTTCATGGCTGCAGACTCCGTTACTGTCATCAGCAGGGCCCATGGGAGCACAGAAGCATACAAATGGGAGTCAGAGGGAGCAGAAGGCTTCTCAATCGAGCCTGCCGTCAAGGAAGAAACAGGAACAGAGATCATCTTGAAAATTAAAGAAAATACAGAAGAAGAGAATTATGATGAATTTCTTGAAGAGTATTCACTAAAGAGCATCGTCAAAAAGTATTCCGATTTTATCCGCTATCCTATCCTGATGGATGTGCCAGGCAGGCGGCCTAGGGAAGGCTCAGATGGTGAATTTGAGGATTACACGGAAGAACAGACCATCAACAGTATGGTGCCGATCTGGAGAAAAAATAAAAGTGAGCTGACGGAAGAAGACTATGAAAAGTTTTATGCAGAAAAGCATTTTGGTTTTGATAAGCCGCTGAAGTCCATTCATATCAATGTTGACGGTACCATCCGCTATAATGCGGTGCTCTTTATTCCAGAGAAAATTCCGTTCGATTATTATTCCAAAGAATACGAAAAGGGGCTTGAGCTGTATTCAAATGGCGTTCTGATTATGAACAAGTGTGCCGAGCTGCTTCCTGATTATTTCAGCTTTGTGAAAGGAATTGTTGATTCAGAGGATCTGTCCCTGAATATCTCGCGCGAAATCCTCCAGCAGGACCGCCAGCTGAAGCTTATTGCAAAGAATCTCGGGAAAAAGATTAAAAGCGAACTGCAGTCTATGCTGAAGAATGATCGGGAGAAATACGAAGCATTTTACGAGTCTTTCGGCAGGCAGCTGAAATACGGGGTATACAGCGATTTCGGCAGCAACAAGGATATGCTCCAGGATCTGCTGATGTTCCATTCTTCAAAAGAAAACAAGCTAGTCACACTGGATGAATATATTTCTAGAATGCCTGAGGACCAGAAGTATATTTATTATGCTGCCGGGGAATCCATCAGCCGGATTGAAAAGCTCCCGCAGACAGAGCTTGTCGCCGACAAAGGTTATGAAATATTGTACTTTACCGAAGATATCGATGAATTTGCCATCAAGATGCTGTTGAACTACAAAGAGAAGGAATTCAAGTCTGTATCCAGCTCAGATTTGGGGATTGAAGCTGAGGAAAATGATAAAAGCGAAGAAAAAGCCTATCAGGAAATGTTCACAAGCATGAAGGATGTGCTGGCAGGGAAGGTAAAGGAAGTCCGTGCTTCCAGGAGACTGAAAAGCCATCCTGTCTGCCTGGCAGCAGAAGGGGATCTGACCATTGAAATGGAAAAGATTCTGAACAGCATGCCTGACAGCCAAAATGTACAAGCTGAGAAAATTCTGGAAATCAATCCCAATCATGAGGTTTTTGCTTCACTGCAGAATGCGTTTGCAAATGACAAAGAGAAGCTGGCACTATACACCAATCTATTATACAACCAGGCTTTGCTGATTGAAGGATTGCCGATCAGCGATCCTGTGGAGTTTACGAATGATATATGCAAGGTTATGAATTGACCTTTGATCCTGCACAATAACGAGAAAGACGAACTTTCATAGACCATGAGAGTTCGTCTTTTTTGTTATTTTTTCTGAATTCTGCTATTACGCCTATCCACAAAGCAAACCGATTTCATAAGCTGTTACATCAGGCAAGGAGGTGAAAATAATGAAAGAAAATTATTTGCGATGGTCTGAGCATCCTTATGCTGGAGAAAGAAAACCGCCATCAGAAGGTGTTACGCCATATGCCGGTTCCTGGCCGCTGATCTTTTTAAAAAGGGACAGTGACGGCCATTTTCTTGATCCCAATTACAAAAAAATCGTTTTACCAATTAAAGATCCTCACTATATCGATTTTCATCGTGAATTAAAAATCGTTCAGCGGACATTGAACAACCTGACACCTCAGCAAAAGAAGATCGGCATTTATTATGGTACAGGTGTTCCGACAAAGCAATGGACACCAGTCATTGACAAGCTGATCGATACGTATGGTGTCGGTCCAACCCAAGCGGCAAGGATTCTTGCTGTTGTTCAAGGTGCTATAAATGACAGTATGGTGGTTACCTGGCATTTAAAATACCTTTGGGATGCAGCAAGGCCCAATCAGTATGACCAGACACTTGAAACATTGCTGTGCACCCCGAGGTTCCCTGCCTATCCTTCAGGGCATGCAGTCATGTCAGGCTGTGCAGAAGTCATGCTGACCTATTTTTTCCCTAAAGAAGCAGGAAAGATTAAAAGGATCTCAAAAGAAGACGCCATTAGCCGGCTATATGCAGGAGTCCACTTCCCTTCGGATAATGATGAAGGGCTGAGGCTTGGAAGACATATTGGAAAAGTGATTGTCAGCCACCTGAAACGCCAGTCAGACGAGCGGGGGCAAATTCTGGATTTATCTGACAGCAAGTACCGGAACGCAAACATCCTTTCAGAGGATTACCAGCAGGCTATCCCGTTTGACTTTAATGAAAGATGCCTGTCGCTTACAAGGGATGCTGATGTTGGAGTTAAAAAGAATACTGAAGCTGCTAAACCATACTTGAAATTTTAAAAACTAATTACACCCGACCAAAAGCTGGATTTTAGTCCAGCTTTTCATTTTGAAAATCATTTACCGCATTAAAAAGTCAATCCCGGCTTGTGGTTTGCTTCAATTGGAATAAAAGCAGATTGAGAAACACTGAATAATCCGGAGGCAGTTAATTTAATTTCCGGGATAACAGGAAGAGCCAGGAAGGATAATGCCAAAAAAGGGTTAACATCTTTATTTGCACCTAGATGTTTCAGGGCGTTATTGACGTCTGCCAGCATAGACGCTGCTTCTTCATAAGACTGATCGGACATAAGTCCCGAAACAGGCAGCTTCAGCGAGGCAAGCATTTCGCCTTCCTTAATGACAGCAAGGCCGCCCTGCATATCCTCCACAGCCCTTAGAGCAGCTAACATATCTTTATCATTTGTGCCTGCAATGATGAGGTTGTGTGAATCATGGGCTACCGTAGAGGCAATCGCTCCGGATTGAAGGCCGAGCCCTTTAACAATTCCCAATCCGATATGCCCAGCTGCACGGTGGCGCTCAATGACGGCCAGATTCAAAAGATCCCTTGATGTGGAGGCCTGAAAGCTGTTTTGGCTGTCCAGATCAATTTCCTCAATTATATGCCTGGTAACCAGGCTTCCAGGGATAATCTCTATGACGTTGGCTTTATTTCCTGTCATTCTGATTTTTAAATCTTCCTGGCGGGTAATGCTTATTTTTACCGTATTTTTGAGCATGGCTGCAGGAGGCACGCCTCTAAAACAGCCATTTGGCAAAAGTTTACCAGAGGAAACGACTTCAACGCCTTCTTTAAATACCCGCTCAATGATCAGCTCTTCAAGCGATTCAAGGAAAACCATATCAGCTTTATACCCAGGGGCCAGTGCTCCCTGATTCTTCAAACCAAAACACTCTGCTGCATTCAGGGTCGCCATTTGAATGGCAGTTATAGGAGGGAGGCCTGACTTCACTGCCAGCCTGATATGGTGGTCAATGCTTCCTTCCTCAAGCAGGTCATCCAAATGTTTGTCATCTGTGACGAACAGACATCTGCGGCTGTTCTGCTGATTGACTGCAGGCAGCAGTTTCTCAAGATCCTTTGCTGCAGTTCCTTCGCGGATCATCAAATACATCCCTTTACGCAATCTTTCCTTTGCTTCTTCAGCGGTTATTGCTTCATGATCGGTGCGGATGCCCGCAGCACTATACACATTTAACCCGGATGCGCCTAAGCCTGCAGCATGGCCATCGATTTTTTTCCCGGCAGATTCTGCTGCAATGATTTTCTCGATCATGTCAGTTTGTGCATTCAATATAGCAGGGTAGTTCATGACTTCTCCAAGCCCAAGAACTCTGGGATGGCTAAAGAATGGCTTTAGATCAAGAGAATCCAGCCTTGCACCGGCATATTCAAAATCAGCAGCAGGAACTGAGGAAGGCAGCATAAAATAAAAATCAAAAGGCAGTCCTTCAGAAGCATCCAGCATGTACTGCAGACCGGAAATGCCTGATACATTCGCAATTTCATGCGGGTCTGCCACAGCAGCAGTCACACCATGAGTCAGCAGCACCCTGGCAAATTCCCCGGGGGTCAGAAGGGAGGATTCAATATGGACATGGCCGTCAATGAATCCAGGAGAAATATAGCTTCCTTTTGCATCGGCAATCTTATGGCCCTCATACTCGCCAATGCCCGCGATATACCCGTCTGCAATGGCAATATCCCCATAAATGACCTCACCGTTAAAAACATCTATGATCTTTCCATTTTTAATGACCAAGTCAGCTGGCTCTCTGCCGACAGCCACTGCAATCCGGCGTATCAATCGTTCTTTTATCATTTTTATCCTCCTAAAAAGGAAGTACTTTATATCTCAATAATCAATCTTAGAAAAAGACTTCTCCCACAATTTAAACGGCATTAAAGCTTCATCCATTTTAACCTGCCGCATTTCTATGCTGCGCTGTTCAAGCGGGAGGGAGAGCTGCTCATAAATAAACTGATCATCAAATCCTGCAGCGGCTGCATCTTCTTTTGTACAGGCAAAATATACTGCTTTTGGGCGAGCCCAGTAGATAGCGCCAAAGCACATTGGGCATGGCTCACAGCTGGTATAGATTTCACAGCCGCTCAGCTGGAAATCCTGAAGATGCAGGCAGGCAGCACGGATCGCCTGTATTTCTGCATGTGCTGTAGGATCATTAAGCGAAGTGACCCGGTTTGTGCCTGTGCCGATCACCGTACCATCCTTCACAACAACCGCTCCAAAAGGACCTCCCAGATGGGCAGCAGCATTCTCCAAAGCAGCCTCTACTGCATTTTCCATAAAATAAAGGTTCGTCAACAGGATCACTCCAATTTAAGGTATTTTATATATTATTGGAGTGATAGGGATAAAAAAGCATTCGGTTTGGGAGGAAATCTGACAGGAAATTTATATAAAGGGCTTAAAAAATGGAAGAAAGATGACAAAGTGAACAATTTTACTGACATAGAACATATGTTCTTTTCGCTAAAAACAGCACATGCTATAATGATTGATATAGAGTTTCTTATCAGGAAGGTGAATGAATATGTGGAAAAAGGTTGACGGAAAACTGATTCAAAGAACAGATGAATCAAGGGTAAAATTCAGGACTAATATCAGCAAAGCGTTGATTGAAAACCTGAATGAACTGGCTTATGAACATGATACCCATGTGAATTATTTACTCGAAACAGGACTCGAAAAAGTCCTTGAGCAGGATTATATTGATTTCAATAAGAAAAATCGGCCTAAAGACAGAATCCAGTACAAAACTACATATGACAGCAGCCTGATTGAACAGGTAAAAACCTTCGCCAAGAAACATGATGTTTTTATCAATGATGTGATTGAGTACAGCGCAGGATACATTGATATAAAGTCAGCAAAAGACAGCGGTTATAAGCACAGGATAGAGTAGGCAGCTTAAGCTGTCCTGTTTGTTAAAACTACGCCCCGAACATAATATATATTATAGGAAGTCATATAAACGATCGAATATCAGGTCTCAATAGTTAAGTATACTTAAGATAGTGAGACGAAATAGAAATTTTACAGGAAATTGACTCTAAATGTGTTTTTGGTCAAATTGCAGTGATTAATATTTTTTTAAATCTCTTGCTTATTAATTTATGAATTCCAGATTCACTCTGATTTAATCTAATATATTATTCAATCTCAATCTTTCTGCTGCTGGCTTCCAGCATACTTACAATCTCACAGGTCGGCATCTGGATGCTTACAGCAGCTTTTATTGATATGTTATATATTTATTCCTCATTATTGATTTCTCTTGATTTATGAACTTATTTAGCTGGTTCTTTTTAAAGCAACGCCTCTTCTCGGAAAACTCAATTAGTTTACATAATATTTTTATATTCCACTCAATCCCATGCTCTGCCTCCGTATATGCAAAACAAGCCCCGGTCAATGCCTGGAGCTTGTTCCCGTGTCATTTTTCAGATAACCGGCTGCTGTAAACTATTTAAATACTGCCTTGGCGTTCCATAGTAAATGATCTTGCTGAACTGCGGAAATACGGACTCAAACTGCACATAAATTGGTGAATCCAGCAGCCATGGATAGCTTGTGAAAAAGCTCCTGTCTCCGTAAATGATTGCTTTCAGCGCTAAATCCATTTCCCGCTGGAATATCATATACCGCATCTTCGAAGTTTTTTCGTCAAACTCTCCCCCGCTCACATATACTGCTGCCTTAAGAACATATTGCCCCATCTGCGGCAGCCACTCAGCCAGAACTTCATCCCTGAATTTTTTATTTACGCTGCTGTAATCATAAACGCAACCGATGCTAAGAAACAGTTCACCAGTCTCATCTGAATGTGTAAGTGTATATTTCCTAGCATCGACAGGCTTCTGCTCTGTTGCCGGAGCCAGATACCTGACACTTAGTTTCTGAGGATTAAATTGACTCATAGCAAGCTGCTCTCCCTTCGGAAAGAAGTTATTCTTGCTATAACATATGAAGTTAGTCTCACAAGGGTGACAAAAGCCTATCTCTTTTTATGCCCCCTGCCTGTCTCATACAGCTTGGTTTCAAGCAATTTCCAGCTGCCATTTTCATATATCCATGAGGATTCAGCAAATGCTATCGAATCAGCGTGATACGCCCCGCTGATTTGCTGCACACCCTTTAAGCCATGCTTACCATTATCAAGCATGATTGGGATAAGTGTCCCAAAAGGATCGACCATCAGTTCTGCCGGCTCATTCAATTTGCCGTTATGGTAGAGTCCCAGGCGTTCATAGTCGTCTTTTCTCTCTGTTAAATCAAAAGTATAAGATTGGCCTGTCGCAGGAATGGTAATTGAGGCTTTATAGCCATCCTTGAATTCACTCTCGATAGCCAAAGGTTCAGGAACAGTCAAATCCTCGAGCTTGAAGTCTTTTAACGTATACAAATAGTAGTTGGAGAGCCCGCCGCTGCCCCCAGTAGGAACTGTTGCGAACAGATCCTTTACTCCGTCATGGTTCAAATCGCTGAACTTTACAGAAGGTTCATATCCGCCTTCTAAATCAATCCGGTATGTCTGGCCATTTGAAGCCTCAATGATCACATAGACTTCCTTTAAAAAAGCAGCCCCTTCTTCATATGGAATTCCTTTTATATAAATAGTATCTTTTTCTCCATCCCCGGTTATATCTTCCTTCTTCTTCTCGACCGTTTCTGCCTTGTCAGCCTGTTCAACTGCATAAGCACCTGTTATAGCTGAAACTGACATGAAGAAAAACGCAGCGAATGCGAACAATAGTTCCCTTCTCATAAAAACCGCCCTTTCCGAACAATTTTATTCGTATTATGTCCAGATTTGGGAAATCTATGTACCCGTTCAAAGACGATTTTTTTATGCTTTTTAATTGAAGCTGTTGATCTGTACTCCAGACACTTCGCTTCCATATGGCGTCGCTATTTACCCTAACGGATTTGATTCAGCTTTATCAAACGTAGAGGCAAAGATTATTCCTCAATACGGCAAAATCCTTCTCTGCCTATAAAAAAATGGCCTCCCTGCTCAGGGAAGCCATTTTCATTAGTTCAGTTTTTTCTTCTTTAAAGCCTGCTCTTTCGTTTCCCAGTATTCTATGTTCTTTAATCCCGGGATGCTGTCAGAATAGAAGACAGGATCTTTTCCTTCCCTGCGCTGAGTTTTGTAGTCCTTCAGTGCAGCAAATGCTATTTTGCCAAGCATGGTGATGGCAATCAGGTTGATGATGGCCATGATGCCCATGAACAGGTCGGCAAGTCCCCATACAACTTCAAGATCGACTGCTGCACCGAAAATGACCATTCCGATCACTGCCAGGCGGTAGACAAAGAGAGCAGTCTTGCTTTCTTTAATGAATTCAATATTCGTTTCACCATAATAATAGTTGCCGATAACAGAGCTGAATGCGAACAATAGGATCGCGATTGCCACAAAATAGCTTGCCCATGAGCCTATATGCGTTGCCAGGGCTGATTGTGTAAGCTCAATCCCAGTCAGGTTCGTTCCTGTATAATCGCCTGACAAAAGGATGATAAAAGCAGTTGCTGAACAAATCAGGATTGTATCCACGAATACCCCAAGAGTCTGGATAAGACCCTGTTTTGCCGGATGGGTAACAGCGGCTGTGGCAGCAGCATTCGGCGCGCTCCCCATACCCGCTTCATTGGAGAAGAGCCCCCGCTTGATGCCCATCATGACGGCAGCACCCATGGCACCCCCGGCTGCTTCCCTGAAGCCGAATGCACTTTCAATGATCAAACCGAACATAGCCGGTATTTCAGTAACATTCATCATCAGGATCACAATCGCAAGAATCAGGTAGAGTACAGCCATGACCGGTACAAGCACTTGTGATACATGGGCAATCCGTTTGACCCCTCCAAAGATGATGACAGCCGTAAAGACTGCCAGCACGATGCCGATCCACAATCTGCTGATCCCGAAGGACTGATTAAATGCAAGCGAGATGGTATTGGACTGAACAGAGTTGAATACCAGTCCAAAACAGAAGGTGATGATAACCGCAAACAATATACCCATCCAGCGCTTGTTTAAGCCTTTTTCCATATAGTAGGCCGGACCTCCGCGGAATCCGTCTTTATCTTTTACTTTATAAATCTGGGCAAGCGTGCTCTCTACAAAGCTGGAAGCCGCTCCAAGAAAGGCGATAAGCCACATCCAGAATACCGCACCCGGGCCTCCCCCTGCAATGGCTGTAGCGACGCCGGCCATATTGCCCGTGCCAATGCGTGAAGCAGCACTTATGCTGAAAGCCTGGAATGAAGAGATTCCCCTCTTGCCTTCTGCAGAAACCATCGACTTATCGCCGAGAATCCTAAACATTTCCTTGAAGTATCTCAGCTGCACAAATTTAGTCTTGAAGCTGAAATACAATCCCAGCAGAATTAAACCTGCTATCAAAATATATGTCCATACAAAATCATTTACCAGGCCAACATATTCCTGGAACTCGTTCACAAAAGTCTCCATTCGTTTCCCCCTTGGCTGTCTGTCAGAAAATTGTTATCTTAAAATAGTAACTCCCTTAAATCTATCAGAAGTTTTGCTGGCGGACAAGATGAAAATGCTTTCATGTCCTTGCTGACAGAATAATTTATGTAAACGTAATATCTATACCCTTATAGTAAAATAACAAAACAGGTCTTCTTACCTGCTTTTATCTTTTTTCTAAGCAAAAAGCCCCTGTCTGTTTAACAGGGGCTTTTTATCAATCATCCGTTAGTATCAGCTGCTTCTTGCCACATCTTTTTCGCTTTTCCGCTGTCAGATTCGTCAAGAATGAATGATCCGTTCGAATAGCGGTCATTAAAGCGGAGGTCAGAGGCTGACACTTGCTCGATAACGCCTTTTTCTGATTCAATAAAAATCTTGTCATGATTTTTTGCCAGCACCATTCCGACAACTCTGTGAGGGTTTGCTTTTAGTTCCCGCAGCATCACTAGACCTCGTTTGGCACGGGAAGTTCTTTCAAACTCAGCAAGCTTCATCTTTTTGATGGCACCGCGCTGGGTTGCAATGACAACAGCTTCCTCTTTGACATTGCTGACAAGCTTTCCGCTTACCACATAATCGCCTTCCTTCAGATTGATTCCCTTCACACCGGCGGCACGCGCCCCAACGACGCTGACTTCCTCTTCAGGGAACCAAAGTGCATATCCCATAGAAGTTGCTAGCATTAGATCCTGCTTGCCGTCAGTAAGGAAAACATCAGTCACGACATCATCATTTTTAAGATTAACGGCTACAAGCGGCTTTGAATATCGCTGTGCTTTATAATTTTTCAGCTCCGATTTCTTCACCATGCCATTCTTCGTGATAAACATCAAATAGGCTTCGGCCTCAAAATCTTTAACCGGAATAGCCCCGATGATGGATTCAGTCCGGTCAATCGGCACCAGATTGGCAACATGCTGCCCAAGATCTTTCCAGCGTATATCCGGAAGTTCATGGACAGGCAGATACATATAGCTTCCTTTGTCCGTAAAGACAAGAAGGACATCTGTAGTGTTCATATCAAGTTTTGACATAAGCCTGTCAGAATCCTTCATGCCGAAATCCTGTCCGTTTGATGCGGCAAAGGATCGCTGGCTTGTCCTTTTGACATAGCCTTCGTTTGTAACGGTAACGATGACATCTTCACTTGCGATAAGCACTTCGAGATTGATTTTAATCTCTTCGATTTCAGCTTCGATTACAGAACGCCGCGCGTCCGCAAATCTTTTCTTCACATCTTTGAGATCCTTTTTAATCACGCTCAGAAGCTTTTTCTCGCTCTGAAGGATGCTAAGCAGCTCTGCTACCTTTTGGGCAAGCTCTTCCGCTTCCGCCCGCAGTGCAGTAATGTCTGTATTCGTCAACCGGTACAGCTGAAGGGATACAATCGCTTCAGCCTGAGGCTCTGTGAAACCGAACTGGCTGATCAGGTTATCCTTTGCATCGCGTTTATCCTTTGAAGCACGGATAGCGGCGATGACTTCATCAAGAATCGACAGTGCCTTCATAAGGCCTTCCACGATATGCTGGCGGTCCTGTGCCTTTTTCAGCTCGTACTGGGACCTCCGCGTAACCACTTCTTTCTGATGCCCGATATAAGCATCAAGCATTTCCCGCAGCCCGAGCAGCTTTGGATGGCGGTTTGAAATCGCGACCATATTGAAGTTGTATGGAATTTGAAGATCCGTATTTTTATAAAGATAGTTTAAGACACCTGCAGCGTCTGCATCCTTCTTAAGCTCAATAACGATCCTCAAGCCTGTCCGGTCGGTTTCATCCCTGACTTCGCTGATGCCTTCCACTTTCCTGTCCATTTTAAGCTCATCAATCTTCTTGACCAGATTTGCTTTGTTAACTTCGAACGGAATTTCTGTGATGACTATCTGCTGCCTGCCGCCGCGGATGTCTTCAACCTCTGATTTGCCGCGGATGATGATTTTGCCTTTCCCGGTCTCATAGGCCTTCTTGATGCCTTCAGCACCCTGGATGGTTCCCCCGGTCGGGAAATCAGGCCCTTTGATAACCTCCATAAGCTCATCAACTGTACAATCCGGTTTGTCCATGCGCATGATGACGCCGTCAATAATTTCCCCTAGATGATGCGGGGGGATTTCCGTTGCATAACCAGCTGAAATTCCGGTCGATCCATTGACCAGCAGGTTCGGGAACATGGCTGGAAGTACAGTCGGTTCACTGGAAGTATCATCAAAGTTGGGGATGAAGTCGACTGTATGCTTTTCAATATCCCGCAGAAGCTCTGATGAAATTGCCGACAGCCTTGCTTCTGTATAACGCATGGCTGCTGGAGGGTCTCCGTCGATGCTTCCGTTATTCCCATGCATTTCAACAAGGAAATTTCTTACCTTCCAGTCCTGGCTCATCCGCACCATAGCATCGTATACTGAAGAATCTCCGTGCGGATGGTAGTTGCCGATCACATTCCCTACCGTTTTGGCAGATTTCCGGAACCCTTTTTCATTTGTATTGCCTTCTACATGCATCGCATACAGGATGCGCCGCTGTACCGGCTTCAGCCCGTCCCTGACATCCGGGAGGGCCCTGTCCTGGATAATATATTTACTATAACGCCCAAATCGGTCGCCGAGAACATCCTCGAGGGGTAGATCCCGGAATTTTTCCGCTGAACTCATAGATCAGCCGCCTCCTCTGCAACCGAGATATTTTCATTTTCAAGAATGCTGCCGTCTTCTTCAAGGCCAAAGGCAACATTTGTTTCAATCCATTTTCTTCTCGGCTCGACCTTATCTCCCATCAAGGTCGTAACCCTTCTTTCCGCTCTTGCAGCATCATCGATCCTGACCCTGATCAGCGTCCTTGATTCCGGATCCATGGTCGTTTCCCACAGCTGGTCGGCATTCATTTCGCCAAGACCTTTGTAGCGCTGGATCATATAGCCTTTGCCGATCTTTTTCATGGCACCCTGCAGCTCATCGTCGCTCCAGGCATACTCGATCTTTTCTTTTTTTCCGATCCCTTTGCTCACTTTGTACAGCGGAGGCAGGGCAATGAACACCTTGCCTGCTTCGATGAGAGGCTTCATATACCGATAGAAGAATGTAAGCAGCAGCACTTGAATATGCGCGCCGTCTGTATCGGCATCAGTCATGATTACAACTTTCTCATAGTTGACATCTTCCACATTGAAATCCGCCCCCACCCCTGCACCGATGGCATGGATGATCGTGTTGATTTCCTCGTTCTTAAAAATGTCCTGAAGCTTAGCTTTTTCAGTATTGATGACTTTACCCCTGAGCGGCAGGACCGCCTGGAAGCGTCTGTCCCGGCCTTGCTTTGCTGAACCGCCGGCAGAGTCTCCCTCTACAAGGTACAATTCATTCTTCTGGGGATTGCGGGATTGCGCCGGCGTCAGCTTTCCGGAAAGGACCGCTTCCGAGCGCTTCCTTTTCTTGCCGCCGCGCGCTTCTTCTCTTGCCTTGCGCGCCGCTTCTCTTGCCTGATAGGCTTTGATGGCTTTTTTTATGAGCAGAGAGCTGATATTAGGGTTCTCTTCAAGGAAATAGGACAGATGCTCACTCACGACAGCATCAACGGCAGAACGGGCTTCACTGGTGCCCAGCTTCCCTTTTGTCTGTCCTTCAAACTGAAGGAGCTCTTCCGGAACCCTTACAGAAATGATTGCAGAAAAGCCTTCCCTGATATCAGAGCCGTCAAGATTTTTATCTTTTTCCTTCAGCAGTCCAACTTTGCGTGCGTACTCATTGAAGACCCTGGTCATTGCTGTTTTGCTTCCGGCTTCGTGTGTTCCGCCGTCTTTTGTACGGACATTATTGACAAAGGAAAGGACATTCTCAGAATATCCGTCATTAAATTGGAAAGCAAAATCGACTTCGATCTGATTATGCTCTCCTTCAAAGCTGACAACAGGATGCAGAACGTCTTTTTCCTCGTTCAGATATTCAACAAAAGCTTCGATGCCTGTTTCGAAATGGAACAGGTCACGGGCATCGTGCCTTTCATCAATCAGTTCAATTTTCATGCCTTTCATCAGGAATGCGGACTCCCGGAGGCGTTCACAAAGAGTCTCGTAGTTATAGACAGTTGTCGAAAAAATCGCTGGATCAGGCTTAAAATGGATCACTGTTCCCGACTGATTCGTTTTTCCGACCTTCTCGAGCGTAGTCGCGGGCTTGCCGCCATTTTCGAACCGCTGCTCATATACGAACCCATTCCTGCGGATTTTGACGACGAGCCATTCTGAGAGCGCGTTCACGACTGAGGCGCCGACGCCGTGGAGCCCGCCGCTCGTCTTATATCCTCCCTGGCCGAACTTGCCTCCTGCATGGAGCACAGTCAAAATGATTTCAGGTGTAGGTTTGCCGAGCTTATGCATACCTGTTGGCATGCCCCGGCCTTTATCCTGCACGCTGATGGAGTTATCTTTATGTATTTTGACGATAATGTGGTCTCCATAGCCTGCAAGTGCTTCATCCACTGAGTTATCTACTATTTCATATACGAGATGGTGCAAACCTCTCGCATCGGTGCTTCCAATGTACATCCCAGGGCGTTTTCTAACTGCTTCCAGCCCTTCTAGTACCTGTATGGCATCATCATTATAATCAAATGCCTGCTGATTTGTTGCCACAAACATACCCCTTTCATTGCTGCACACAACCGTCTTGCCTTTGTATCTATGTTGTCGAACATCACTATAAGTATTCGCCTTTTCACATGATAATCCTTGTCCCCGGCACAGAAATACCGATATAGGAACAAGTGTTCTATGTTTAAGTTTACCATATTTTCAAAAGACGTCTATGCTTAATTGTATCTATTTATTTGGTTTTGGCAAATGAGTTCTGGATTTTTTTAGATTAAGAATTGATGACACAGATGCTGCCAAAGAGCAGACGAATCCTTTCGAGCCTACTTTCCCCGCAAATGAAAGCACACTAATAGCAGATGTATTAGTGTGCTTTAGGTTCCAATTTTCGTCATTTTGTCATAGCATGCTCTACTTTGATACAGCGATCCATAATGACTGTGTAGCCTTTGTCCTTCAAAAAGTCATAGGCTTCCTGATTAGCAACACCCAGCTGGGCCCAAAAAACATCCGCATCTATTTCATCAAATTCCCTTGCAAGATCAGGCAGATATTCTGAACGCCTGAAAATATTTACGATATCAATATGCCCCTCTATTTCATTCAGTGAACCGACAGCCTTTTCACCAAGGATTTCTTCTTCGCCCGGATTGACCGGAATGATGGTATACCCTGCATCCTGCATTGCTTTCGACACCATATAAGAAGTCCTGTCCGGATTCCCGCTCAGGCCGACAACAGCCACCTTCTTCGCTTTTTTAAGTATTTTGCCGATTTCTTCCCGGCTCGGATTTTCAATTGCCATTCTTTTCACCACTCCTTATTATTTCATATTCCTTTTATGTTCGCCAGTATTCCTATAACCTGAAGGGATGAGTCCGAAACCTGTCAGGTCTTTACGAAGTGAAAATGCATGATATGCTTCCGGCTTTGTTTCATCAAGGATTTGTTGCTTTTTATACTATGTGTTGAGCAAGAGTTACTCAGTAATGAGCTGAATCAACACTGCCTTTTATAAAACAGAAGGGTGTTTGTTTCTTTAAAGCCCATTTTCTTATAGAGTGAAATTGCCTTTTCGTTGGCGCTGTCGACGCACAATTTTATCCTTTCAATCCCGCTTTCCCTCAGCTTCTTTGCTGCCATAAGAATAAGCCTTGCTCCCGTGCCTTTTCTTCTCTCAACAAGGGAAACGCCCATAAATTCAATGCTCGCAGCCTTTTCTTCTGAGTCCAGTTCCGCGTATAGATAGCCTGACAATCCGCTGTTCTTAGCTAGGGCAAAAATAAGATGTTCATCATCGATTTTTTCAAGCACCTCGCTGCCGGAATAATAGGTGGCTGGAAACAGTGAATCATGAAGAAGGGTAAAATCGGCAAAGAACTCCTTCGGCAAAAAAGATGCCGGTTCTCCGTCCACTGCATCTTCGAGAGTAAGCTCCATGAACATCTGAGATGAAGCAAGTTTGAAGCCTTTCTTCTCAGCAAACAATCTGCATCGTTCATTTTCCCGGCCAATAAAGAGATGCCATTGGTTCAGCCTGTTCCCAAAATATTCTTCCGCTAATGACATCAGATATGCAGCAGAGTCCTCCCAGCTGTGAGGCTCTGCAAATGGCCCCCATAATTCTCCGACACCTCTTTCCAAATCGGCATCCACCCCGAGGAAACCAGTGATTTCTGAGGAATCCTCTCTATGGATAAAGCAGGCGGAATCTGCATCCTTAAAAATGTCTGACAGATCTTCTGCAATATCCTGCGCCTCTGTACCCAGATAGCCAATAAATGAATCCTGGCGGCTGTTTTTTGCTGCCGCATAGTCAGCAAGTTCAAGTATGTCTTCTTTCGTTAGCATCGTTTTCTGCATTGTATCAATTCCTTATGTATATTTGCTATAATTTTAACATTATTCAAAAAATAAAGTCCATGATATTAAATTAATGGCAGGTGCCCAAGAGCACCTGCCACCGGGCTTTTAGCGGCTTTCCCCAGACTGCCCGCCGTAAACCCTTTTTGTAAGCTGATCGGCTGCTATGGCTATAACAGAACCGAATATTAATCCATTATTCAAGAATGAAGTAATAAGCGGGGAAACCCCTTTAAAAGCCTCAGGCGGCACAAACATAGCACCCACACCTGCAAGGAGCGCAATGCCCGCCACAAGCCGGACCCGGCCGGTTTCCGTTTCTTTGTCCAGCTCTCCGAATGCAATGCCTGCCATATTGGCAAACACTACAAAAGTGACTGAATAGCCTACAGGAGCCGGGAGTGATGCAAAGAAAGACATCAGGGCAGGAAAAAAGCTTGCTGCCGTGATGATTGCCGCCCCAATCATGAATGGGAGGAGCTTAGTAATTTTTGTCGTAGCAATGAACCCGGCTGAGCCTGAGATCGGCACAGGTCCGATTGCTGAGAAAACACCGCCAAGCAGCTGGTTGACCCCTGACACAAAGCCTGAAGCCTTGAACCGAGGAGAAGGGGTTATTGCTCCTTCTTTCTTCAGCACCTCGTCAGCGACGCGGATGCTTGCAATCATATTGGTAAGCAAAAGAAGTGTCACAAAGACGGCAGTCACGGTCATTCCCGCATCAAACTTCGGCGGGCCGAAAGCGAACAGTTCCGGCATGGAGACCACACTGCCTCCCGATAACGACACTTCCTTTGACAGTCCGAATAGAGAAAACAGCAGCCAGCCGCCAACAAGGCTGATCAGAATGGAATATTGACTGACCACCCTGATTCTGTGTTTGGACAAGTAAAACGCAGCGATGACGAGCGCCAGACAGAAAAAGAATACAGGCAGGTCGACGCCTTCCCTGCGATACCCGATTCCGAGCATGCCATTAAAAAAGGACCCGCTGAGCTGCAGGATCAGCAGCAGCAGATAGACTCCTGATACAACCGGTGTAAACAGCAGTGCAAGCCGGTCGATGAGTTTAAAGATGCTAAGGAGGATGAAGACAGCGCCTGAGACAAGCATCGCTCCCTCCAATGCCTGCAGAGTTTCACCTGCTGAAGAAAACAATGAGGAGCTTAGCCCTGCGTATATGGCAAACACTCCCCACCAGAGTCCTGCTGGTCCTTCGTTTATAGGCAGCCTGTGCCCGAAGAACCCCTGAAGGAGGCTTGATATCCCCAGTACAAAAATAGTGCGCTGGATGAGGCCCGCTGCCTCGGCCGGATTCAATCCGAATAGATCGGCAATGGCTATAGGTGCGACGATCGTCCCGGCAACCATGAATAGCATCCACTGCAGCGCTGAAAAACCAACTTTCATGAAAAAGACTCCAATCGTAAATAAAATTAAAAAGGAAATGGCCCTGTTTCGGCCATTTCCTATTATAAAGTATATAATGCTGTTTTTGGAGACTTCTTACTTTTTTGCAGCCTGGCCCGTACCAGGTGAAAGGGCCAGCCATGCTGACTGATCCGCAAAATACCTGGACCAGCTGCCGACTCCGGCCAGTCCATGGCGATCTGCTATCTCAGCTCTTTTCCTCAAGGACATTTCATCCTCAAGCCAGATTTTATAGGTTGCCTTATCTTTGACGGAATAATATTCTGCATAGTTTTGCCCTGATGCTTCATCATATACCGGTACGGCTCCCGTTTCAGTAAGCCACTCTTTCACTTGCTCCATAGACAGTGCCTCCGAGGAGATGCCCCCTTCATCTTTTTCCTCCCACAGCCTGGCATAGAGAGGAACGCCCAGTATAAGCTTTTCTTTCGGCACCACTTCAAGCAATGCCTGAAGATTGCTTTCCACCCAAGGAAGGCTTGCAACACTTCCGGCAACCGGAGAAGTAGCCCAGTGCTCATCGTACGCCATTACCGCCAAATAATCGACTATCCCTGCCAGCTTATCTCTTTCGTAGAAGGCTGACCAGTTTCCGCTTGAAGAGATGAAGGTGATATCCATTGAAACCGTCAGTCCTGCCTGATGAAAATAAGGCGTCGCTTCCCGGACAAACTGGGTCACCAGCGGTCCATCTTCCTGGTTTACATTTTCAATATCAAGATTGATGCCGTCCAGCTTATAAATTTGGCTGTAGTGCAGAAGCGAGCGGATGATTTTTTGCCTTGTTTCAAAATCCTTGAATGTCTGATGGGTCAATTCCGCGTCAAAAGCATTGGAAAACAGGCCCCAGACCTGATAGCCGCGGCCATGAGCCCATTTCACATAATCTCCTGAGCCCAGATTTTTTACAGATCCATCCTCACCTGCCAGCTCGAACCACGTGGGGGAAACAACATTGACGCCTGGCATAGAGGGAAGGGCAGCATGATCGGGATTTTTCGAATAAACCGCTTCCCATGTCAGATGGATCGGGCCGTCGATTTTCTTCAATTCAGGTTTGTATTCCTCTACTTTTACAGACACTTCTGTTTGTTCACCTTTTATAACATACTCTTTTTTTATATATCCTGCTCTTCCGTCACTTTTTCTTGCAAAATAGTATTCTCCTTTTGTCTCTTCAATATACAGCTCCTCATTCGCCTCGGCATCAGCTGTATACGGTGATTGAAGATCAGGTTCTGTCCTTAACCGCAGCCTTTCCTTGCTGATGTCCTGATCACGGATGATTGCCTTCTGCACCGTCTCGCCGTCCTTTTGTATCCAAATTGCACCTGTGTCCTCGAGCACTGTATAAGCAAGAGGGTAATAACGCCTGATTTCTTCGATTGAAATATACAGGCCGCCTGACTTATTCATTGCTGCAGGCAGCTGCAGTTCGACCGGCTTGCTGTTTACATAATAAGACAAGGCATCCGTCGGCATTTGGACGACTTTATTTTTGGTAGTCAGGATAATAGATTGAGAGCGCTCATCAAATACGATGGAATCATCCAGCTTTTCCTGGAGTAATGACAGCGGCAGATAGACATTTCCGTTATCAGTCCAGGCATTTCCTTCCTGTTTTCCTTCGAAGATGATCGGGTTCTCCCCTGAGAAATAATCTTCTTTAACTGGTGATGCAAAGGGGTAAAGCCAAAATATGATGCCGGAAATAACAGCCAGCAGCACGAGAACAACTCCTGCAGCGAGGCCCCTTTTCTTTGCCGGCTTTCTATTAAGTTGAATATTGGCCATAAAATAAATTCCTCCCGGATACTATCGTAACGAATCTATGCAGCAAAGGGAAGGACGAATCTGCTAAAATATCCTGCCTGTTTTTTCTTGCAGCACTCTTTAATATTAACGATTGGAAAAGGCAAAAAGTTTCAAAGCATTTTGCTAATGGCACAGTAAAAAACCTTCCAGGCTAAGCGTGCCGGAAGGTTTTTTGAGGGAACTGGCTATTTTTCTAATAAGTGGTAAAACCAAGCATCTTTTGAAGGCTGTAAACGATATATCTGAACACAGGAAGCTCTTCCTGGGTAGCATAGTCGAGCGTATAGATGCCATCTTCATTCTCCCATATCCTTTTGAAATAGGCATCAGCATCCTTCATGACCGGCGTGTCATTGGGGGCTGCTATCTTCATATCTGTTTCGAGATTCAAATCATCCAGATTCCTTTTTGTAAAATTGGCTGAACCGCCAATCAACACACTGTCAGTTTTCTTTTGGATGAACATCAGCTTCGGATGGTACTGCTCCTCATCTGTATTGTACCAGCGGATGGAGATATTTTCTTTACCGAGTTTTTCAAGCTCAGAAGCAACCGGAATATTCGGAAGACCTGTCTTTTCCGAGCCAAATGCATTCTGATTCGGGTCGAATACGAGATTGATCTGCACTCCGCGGTCTGCCGCTTCCTCCAGGCCTCCAATAACATCCCGGTCGGCAAGATAGAACATGCCAAGCCATATGATATCTCCTTTCCGGCTTTCATCTATTTCTTGAAGGATATGTTTGAGAATCTTCCCTTCTGTCAAGACCTGAAGGCTGACAGGTCCGTCTTCCTTTGCATCCTGCTGCTGGTACTTTGGCAGCTGAATATCATAGCCGGAATAATCAATGACAGCCTGTTCTGTTTGAAGTAAGTCCCCTATGAAGCTGCCGCTTCCTTCAAAAGCAATATTTGAATGATAGCCGCTTGCATCATGGGGATTTCCCGAGGAAACGATGGCAGTCTTCTCGGACACGAAGACTTTGCGGTGATTAGCCTTGATGTTCAGCAGATCAAGATATGACCGCGCTGTTACATCAGGTGCAGTATTGGCAAGCGGATTGGGCAGCCAGCCTTTGCCGTCCTGTCCAAACCACTGCAAAAACATCCGCCAGAAACCTGAATAGAGCGGGTTGGAATCGCGCAGCGGCTCTAACTTCGTCATAACCACCTCTATGCCGTTCTTTTTCAGCTCCTCCAGCTCAGGTGCTCTATGGGACCCATATGTAGTATTGATTTTATCTGTAATGACGATTATTGGCATTTCGGGATTTTGCTTCTTCTTCATGATCAGTCTGTCGGTTATATTCTGGCTCAGCGGAGGAAACTTTTCCTCTTTGTCGTAATAGCCGCTGTACAGGAACATATCCATAACGATATATTCCTCCGCTTCTTCAATAGCCTCCTGCATCCTTTCAAAAATCTCCTGTTCATGCTGCCTCTTTCCTTTCTTGTCTTCGTATGATAAATCCGTCAGCAGCTGCAAATCATCAACCTGATGGACTTTCCCTTCATAAGACAACCCTTCAGGCAGTTTTTTATTTGTATGGTAAATGACTGTAACGCTGTATATGATCAAAAGCAGCACCACAGCCGGAACCCATATTTTTTTCTCTTTTAGCGGCCCCATATCCGTTCCTCCCATTTTATCTGCCAAGCGGCTGAATGCCTATATAATAACCGTTTTTCCATAAATAGAAACCAAGCGGCCATCCATAAAAAAAGAGCAAAGCATGGATTGCTTTGCTCCTGTTTATTTTATAATTAGCCTACCAGCTTAACCAGCAGATGGGAAAGGGCATGCTGCTCTTCTTCGTTGCCGGACTTCCACAGCTCCTGAAGCAGCTTTTCCTCCCTGTTGCGAGGCTCTTCCTTCTTCGCCAGGTAGTCGCCTACCTTTTGCGCAGCATTTGCCAGCTGCTCTTCATTCAGCCCCATTTTCTTGCCGAGTGAGACCTTGCCGCCTAAATAATCCTTGAAGCCTTCAAAGCTTGATAGAATTTCGTCTTTTTTCTCAGAACCCATGTTTTCCAGTTTGTTTTCTACTTTGCTGTTTGTTTCTGCTGAACCGTTAGTATGTTCCATTAATCATCTCTCCTTTAAATTATAGTAATTGTTGCTTCTGTTCTATAGATACCCGATTTGGTCTATGCGAAACACAGAAAAGCATATTGAAAGATTCTTGAAATATATTGTGATAGAAGCGTATATTTATTGATAGAAGACCGGCGGTACAAAAAACTCTTAAGGCTGCTGCCCGAAAAAGAAAATAGGAGGCGGGATATGGAACATCTCATTTTCAAACATATGGAGACGGTGAAGCTAATTACAGAAAGTTCGCTCAAGCGCATACCGGAAAATGCAGCTGATTTTATTCCAGAAGGCTTCAATAACAGCATCCGCTGGAACTTCGGCCATATCGTCTATATTCAGGAAAAAATTGCATTCTTACTGCTTAACGAAAAATCAGGACTGCCGGCTTCTTATGAAGAGCTTTTTAGCGCGGGAACCAGCCCCCGTTCTTGGGACCAGGAGCCTCCGAGCCTGAAGGAGATTGCCGATGTCTTAGCAGACCAAAAGGAAAGGATTCTTCAATTTATGCCTGGCCGTCTGGAAGAAATACTGCCAGAACCTTTTACTAATAAGGCCGGCATCACGTTCCATACAGCAGGGGAAGCCTTTCTCTTCAGCTTTTACCATGAAGCTCTCCATATGGAAGCAATTAAAAAGATTTACCAGATCTATAGGAAAGAACAAGTCTGAGAACTCTCTGTCATAAAAAATGCCCGCCAGGCTGGGAAGCCTGCGGGCCGCTTTTTATTTTTCTTTGTTTTCCATATTATATTTTTTCATAAAACGGTCTACACGGCCGCCTTTATCGGCAAATTTCTGTTTGCCGGTATAAAACGGATGAGTGTCAGAGCTAACCTCCACCTTCAACAGCGGATAAGTGTTGCCGTCTTCCCATTCTATCGTTTCATTCGTCTTCTTCGTAGAGCCGCTTAAAAATTTATAGCCGCTGTTCACGTCCATAAATACTACCTGCCTGTATTCCGGATGAATATCCTGTCTCATTGAAGTCACCTCTTTTATAGGATAATTTAATTGTAATCGAAACGATTACGATTATCAACTTTATTGCTCAACTCTTACCTATTTATCATTTTCCCGGGTACTATATCTATAAACATTGATTAGTACCTGGTGCTAAGTTAGCCTAACATGGTACAATATAAAGACCTGGCTAATCCTCTTTGATTTGATACCAGAACAAGCAATCGATTCCCGCCAAATAACGGCGGAAATCGCGGATTTTGAATAAAGGAGAGAAGTTATGACAGCAGGCATTATCATTGTACTGGCTTATTTGCTCGGATCGATTCCTTCCGGGCTCTGGATCGGAAAGGCATTTTACGGGACAGATATCCGCCAGCATGGCAGCGGCAATCTTGGCGGAACAAATACATTCAGGACGCTTGGCGTCAAGGCAGGCATCATTGTTACCACTGCGGATATTTTAAAAGGGACCCTGGCAGCTCTCCTTCCCTATTTCCTGGGCTCGGATTTTAATTGGCTTGTAGCAGGCATATTTGCTGTAATAGGCCATATGTATCCTATTTTTGCCGGATTTAGAGGCGGAAAGGCAGTGGCAACATCCGGAGGAGTGCTGCTTGCATGTGCACCGCTTATGTTTGCAGTAATCGTGGCCATCTTTTTCCTCAGCTTATACATAACCAAGTATGTATCCCTTTCATCTATGCTGGCTGCCCTGGCAGCTGTGGTTTATTCCCTTTTCGTAGGTGAATGGGATCCGCTGCTCACTGTAGTTGTATCCATCCTTGCCTTCTTTGTCATCTACAGGCACAGGGCCAATATTAAACGAATAAAAGATAAAACAGAGCCAAAGATCTCCTGGCTTTAGACCAAAAAATAAACGGCTGGAAGGCCGTTTATTTTTTTCCTCCCAAGCCCCTCTGCCAATGCTGATCAAGCAACCAAAAAACACCTTAAAACAACTGTTCTGCAAAAGAAAAATATCGTGCGTTATTGTAGTGGACATACCAGTTTTGTATAATAGTATAAAAGTCATAATTATCCATCATTTCGACTAAAAACTTTCTTTTTTTTCAAATTCCGCACATAATACTGAAAAAGATTCATATATTACGCTATGGCCCCTGACTGCTGAGCGGCTTAAAAAGATGGATTACGCATACATTACTCGTTTTAAGGAGGGTATATTGTGATACCCGTAAACTCTTTATCTCAAGAATCGTTTCCTTTTCCCTATTTTATTTTATCCCGGGATTTATACATCATCTCGGCCTCAGGTAACCAGCAGCAACATTGCCAAAAGCATATTTCCGAACTTCTTGCCGACGGCCAGAATGCGCAGGAGCTTCAGGCATTCCTTCTTGGAAGAAATGCAGAATATGTTGATTTTCATTTTATAGAAGGCTGGTTCCGCATTTACCGGGCTGTTGGAGCTGACAACGAAACCATCCATATATTCTGCTTCCCGATTGAACCATTGGCTGCGGAAATTGAGCAAGTACTGGCAGAATTCGAGGAAAAAGCGGCTGTTTTTTCCAAAGCATTGAAGAAAAAAAAGGAAAAGCTTGTACAGACTGCAGAACAGGTACAGGAAATGGCAGTCGCTTATGAATTTCAGGCTAATCTTGGAAAGCTGGCGGCTGGCATCGCTCACGAAATCCGGAATCCGCTCACGACGGTCAAAGGCTTCCTTCAGCTGCTCAAGCCGCAGCTCAGGGAAATCGGAAAAGAGGAATATGCCAGTATTGCTTTAGGGGAGATCAGCCGGGCAAACGAAATTATCGGCAGTTTTCTGAATGCCAATAAACCTTCCGAGAACAAAATGAAAAAAGTGCATATCAATCAGATTGTCAAAGAGATTGTCATGCTTTACGAAAGCGAAGCCGTTTTAAGGGGAAGCCTGCTTTTATTCGAACCTTCACCCAATGATCCAACAATGGCAGCTGTTCCCGGTGAGCTCAAGCAGGTGCTCTCCAACCTGTTCAAAAATGCAATGGAAGCAATGACCATACAAAGCATGGCCGGCTCTGTACAGGCAAAGGTAGAATGCTGCAGCAAGCATGCTGTCATTACCATACAGGATAATGGCTGCGGCATGTCTGAAGAAACACTGCAAAGAATTTATGAGCCGTTTTATACGACTAAAGAAACCGGCACAGGCATTGGCATGTCAGTCTGCAAGAAAATAGTCGAGGAATTGGGCGGGAGCATTGATATATCAAGCAGGCCGGGAGAAGGAACGGCTGTGAAGGTTATTCTCCCCATTGAAGCTGAGGAGGCAGAGAAACTGGCAGAGCCGGAAATAATCCCTGAGAGAAGGAATTAAAAAAAGGCTGTTCCTGAAAATAATACTCTCAAATACAGTGGAAAGCACCGAACAACAAGCCGGATGAATTGCCCGCCTCGATGATGGTTGAGACGAAAAAAGCGGATGCCCGCGTGAGACATCCGCTTACCTGCCTATTAGAAGCTATAACTTAATCAATTGGAACTTGGCATTTCCAAATACATCTTTTATATAATCAAGTTTTGTATGGTCAAAATAGACAAAATCCTTCTCATGAATCAACACAGACAGATCGCCGAATTCAAAAGTTTTATCATCGGTAATGGGCTGCTCTTCCAGAGACAGCTTAAGCTGAGGGCCGCCTCAGCCGATTCCCATTGAAAGGCGTACATACAGCTTCTCCTCCGCTGTCTTTCTTTCCTTTTCAACAGAATCCAGCAGCTTATCGGCTGCAGCACCAGTCATTTTAAACATCGTCCCACCCCCTTTTACTGTAACTGCATGCAGGCAGTTTTCTTCTAATGATGAGCTCCGAAGAAGAATCCCTGCAGAAAAATCATGCTGACCGCCAAGACTGCCAGCACCCCGATAACTGGTATAAAAATGCTCCGGTTTTTCTCGCAAATTGCAGCAAGAACAAAATAAATGACAGCCATGACAGCGGCAAAAGCGCCTGCTTCAATGGCCTTTTCTGCTTTATCTGTCTGCAGTACGACAAGAAGCGCTATTCCTCCGAAAATAAAAATGCCGATCATATTCATTAATCGATATTGAGACAAACTGACACATCCTTCATTTTATTTTTTCTTTACCCTGACCGTCCATCCTGTCAAACGGCCTTGGTGCGATCAAAGTGCTTGTGCGAATTACCCTGATAAGGGTTATTTTTTGCAATAAAAACATAAAGTATAAATAGGCCTGTTTCACTTGGGCAGCCTGATTCAATTATTCGCTTTACACTACATACTCCTTTATAATGATTATGGAAAACAGATTGCGGGAAAGGAGACTTCACATGAACATACATATAAATGACGATGCCGCACAATGGTACAAAGATGAACTTTCACTGGAAAAAGGTGACCACCTCCGTTTCTTTGCCCGCTATGGCGGATGCAGCACCGTTCAGCAGGGTTTCTCTCTCGGAGTTGCCAATGAAGAGCCTGTTAATACAGGTGCAGTAACGGAAAAAGGCGGCATTACATTTTTTATTGAAGAAAAAGATCTTTGGTTTTTTAATGATCAAGATCTGTATGTAGAAATGAATCACAAGGCAAATGAGCCTGTATTCAAATATGAAGAGTAAGCAGCTGCCTTTCTAAGCAGCTGCTTTCTTCTTTTTCAGTTCAGTCCAGAGGATTGCGGATTCCTTCTTTGGCAAGAATCTGTTTTTGCCTGTCACCCAGCAAATCAAAATGTGAATAGCCGTCCTTTCTAATATCAATCCATTCCGGCTTAAGGCCATGGGAATGCCCCCACCTTTTCAGCTTATCCAGATCGCTGCAGCCTACCTTTGTCACTGTTTTGCAGCCGGGGAAGCGGTCATCCAGCCAGTAATGAGTCAGAAAGGCAATTTCCCCTTTATCAATTTTTTCTTTCCATTCTCTCAATTCTTTCTTTCCAATTCCAAATGCCACTGGATCACCTACTCAGCAGCTTCAGGTGCTTTTTTTGCTTTTTCATAAGCATCGTGCCAGTCAGGATATTTCCGTTTGATTGAAATGGGGCGGAAGTTTTCTTTTTTCACACAAACATGCTTGGAAATGCCTTCTACAGACAATTCACCGCCCTCTGTCAATATTTCATATCCGTATGTGACACGGAATCCATCATACTCTTCGATCCAAGTCCTGATGACTGCTTTTTCACCATATCTGACAGGCTTTTTATAGGAAGCGGCAATATCAATAACAGGAGAAATGATTCCGTCTTTTTCAAGCTCTGCATAATTGAAACCCAGCTCCTCAATCAGCCTGGTGCGTCCAAGCTCCATCCAGACCAGATAATTGGCATGGTACACCACGCCCATTTGATCGGTTTCCGCATATCGGACTTCAATTTCTTTCGTTGATATCAGCATCTTTATTCCCCTTTGTGATTTTCTTTACCGCCTTTTCAAAATCCGCTTTCTCAAGAAGGGACGCATTCTCCTTCAATTGGCTTTCGTCACCCTCCATGAGCCTGAAGGCCTGGAACTGAATGGATTCATTAGCCAGATTGGCTGCCAGGCGCCCGTTGCCTCCAGCTTTTATGCCAGGCAATGCTTCATCCAGATAAGCGATAGCTCCATCCGTCAAATCATACTTGTATTGAGCAGCGTAGTTCTTGATGATCTGGATAAGTTCTTCTGTATTATAGTCTTTAAAATGAAAGAACTTCTTAAAGCGGGATTTCAGCCCCGGGTTGCTCTGCAGCAGCCTTTCCATTTCATTGGAATAGCCGGCAAGTACGACAACCAGGTTTTCATTATGCTTTGTCATTTCATCAACCAGAGTGTCGATTGCTTCTTTCCCAAAGTCACCAGGCGATTCGCTTAAGAGGGCATACGCTTCGTCTATAAAAAGTACGCCGCCCAATGCTTCCCTGATGATCTTCTTTGTCTTGATCGCTGTTTGTCCTACATAGCCTGCAACAAGGTCGGAACGGCCGGCAACGATGAGATGCCCTCTTTTCAGCATCCCGCATTTATGAAGCAGCTCTGCATAAATCTTCGCCACTGTCGTTTTACCTGTTCCGGGATTGCCGGTGAAGACGGAATGAAGCTGTACAGGCACTGACGGGAGATTTTGTCCCCGGCGGTACTGCTGCATTTTTACAAACGATATCAGCGATTCTACTTCTTCTTTAATATTTTCTAGGCCGACAAGCATTTCCAGCTGCTTCTCAGGATTACTTCTTGTGCCATCATCCTGGTGAAGTATGAAGTCATCCTTTTCAAGCAGTGTATAAGGAAGCAGATGGTCAGTAGCTTCGGATTGCGCCCCTTTTTCAAAAATGGCGTCGAGGACGATATTTTTGGCTGTCCGTGCATTTCCGAAAGTGTCATCCACCTTTTCCTTCTCAAGTCTGCCTTTAAGCTCTGATTTTGCTTCATCAGTAAGGATATAATCATTATCCTTTGCTATTCTGTCAGCGATTTCCACCAGCTCTTCTTCTGTATAATCCGGAAGATGAAGCTGGTTGGATTGAGGGAAGCGGCTTCTGAGCCCGGGATTGGCATCAAGGAACTGCCGCATTTCTTCCGGATACCCTGCCAGGATCACTGCAAACTTGCCGCCATACTCTGACCCGGTCATCATCGAGACCAAAGTATCAATCGCTGTCTGGCCATAATCATTCCCTGTCTGGCCTTCCCGTTTCAGGCTGTATGCTTCGTCGATGAAAAGCACGCCGCCGAGAGACCTCTCAACAGCAGAGCGGACATTTTCCTCTGTCTGCCCGACATATGCGCCTACAAGCTGGGAGCGGTCTGCTTCTACCACTTCTTCCCGCGGCAGGACGCCAAGTTCATGATAAATTTTTGCAAGCAGCCTTGCGAGTGTCGTTTTTCCTGTTCCAGGGTTGCCCGTCAGGATCATATGGAGGCTCATTTCATCTTTGATTTGGAAGCCCAGCTGCTTTCTTTTCTTCTGGTACTTCAGGAATTTATAGAAATCATTCACCCGGCTTTTTACTTTTTCCATGCCGATCATACTATTAAGGCTTTCAAGTGCACTGATTTCTTCAGTCACTTCTTCTTCAGTCTGGAATAATGCATGCCACTCTTCTTTCAGACCGGCAATTCTGTCTATATGCTTTTTCATGTCGTTAACATGGGTTGCTGTATGGAAAACCCCCGAAATCGATTCTTCATACTCTTCAGCAGCCTTGAGCAGCAAAGCTGTTTCATCAGCAGCCAATTCGAGCAGGCTGATCAGGCTGGCGTATATATCTTGGAACTTCTGGTCTGTCAGTTCCTCTGACACTTCCCTTTTGCCTGATAATCTTTCCTTCTCTTCTTCAGATGCATCGAGAAAGCTGCGGCAGATACTGATATACTGCTCAGCAATTTTCCGCTTTGCTGTCCGGTTGTCGGTTTCCCTGATAGAGGGAAATACGAGCATGTCAAGAAGCTCACGATGCTTCTTCCAATCCCTCTGGGCCATAAATCTCCGGGCCTGTCCATTTTGCGGATCCAGCTCTAAAGCTTTGTCCATCCAGGCAGCGGCAAGGCTGTCATCTTTATTCCTGCCAAGCCTTGAAAGAGCGGCAAGTGTAAGGATTGCAGAAACAGATCCAGAATCTTCATCAGTGTCTATTTCCTTCAGCAGGCTTAACAATCTGCCTTCATTGGATATATATCCGTTCTCGCTGTACTCTTTTTCCCATTCCGCAATACGGGCGGAGATTGGGGAAGCATTTTGTTTCCTTTGGTTCATCACTATCACATCTTCTTTTACAAAAATTATTTACTCTCCGCTTTTCGCGTCCGCTATTATTTTACCATATATTTTTGTATGTACTAAGCATTCTGCCGTGCTGTTACGGATATGGAAAGGGCCCGGGTTCTGGTGGATATCCCGGGCCGATGGCTTTACTATTCTAATCCGTTTTCCTGCTGCGCCCGATATTCGTCCTTTACCTCTGACCGGAAAGCATCCAGGCTGTCCCGGCGGCGCTCGTTCTTAGCTTCAATGCGCTTTTTGTCTTCTTCGTTTGCGAACTCCATAGAAGCCTCTGCTTCCTGCATATTCTCAATTGTATGGACGATCATTGATTGCAGCTTCTCAACGTTATCGCTTCTGTCATCGGGATTTGGCCTGTTATGTGCCATAACGTAACCCTCCTTGGCGGTAGTGGATTGTTGCCTGATTAGTTTACGGAATATGTTGTTTTTTCATGTAGGAAATGAGTGGGTAAAAGGGGAGGCATAAACATGCACTTAGAGATAAATAAGTGATCATACAAACAGCCGCCCTTGATTAGGGACGGCTGTGATTTATCATCTATTCGCCTTTAGTTTGAATAACCTGTGCGTGCTTTCCAGATGTATCCTGCATCTTCTTGCCTTTGTTGCCGCCGAATCCTCTTGATTTAGTTCCTATATGGTTCGGCACAAACTGGCTGCTGTCTTTTTTCGGATTGCCCATGCTTATCCCTCCTCCCTTTTAATATCTCCTTAAGAGGGGGAGTTACGAATGGGAATTTATTCAGCTTTGCCCATACGTTTTTCTTCAAGCCTTACTTCAATGCGATCTATGGCAGCCTGATCTTTCAGAAGCTGGCGCTTGTTTTCAAGGACAAGCTCTGCAAATGTCTGTTTTCTAGGTTTTCTCATTTCTTTCACCTTCCTTATTTCCTATTCTAACAGTTAATATGCCCAAAAAATCCTGTAATTATTACAACTTTTTGAAAATTTAAAGTAAAAGGGAGTAGTTGAAGGATATTTGCTTAAGACTTGTGGTTATTTAGGAATTTTTTAGAAGTGGGTTACATGACTAGCTTCTCGCGGCAATGCCATGTATCCCGGGGACCTGTTTAGATGCATGACTGGCTTTTTCGCAGCCATTTCGTGTACTTCGGGAAACTGTTGGCAAACATGACTGGCCTTCTTGCAGCCATATCATGTATCCCGGAAACCTTTTGGTGTACATGACTAGCCTTCTTGCAGCCATACCATGTATCCCGGAAACCTGTTGGCATACATGACCAGCCTTCTTGCAGTCATACCATGTATCCCGGAAACCTGTTGGCATACATGACCAGCCTTCTTCCAGTCATACCATTATCCCGGAAACCTCTTGGCATACATGACTAGCCTTCTGGCAGTCATACCATGTATCCCGGAAACCTCTTGGCATACATGACTAGCCTTCTAGCAGTCATACCATGTATCCCGGTGGCCTGAAAGGATACATTACCTCCCTTATCGCAGCTGCATGACCTCTGCTAAAAAATAAAAAATAAGCACCCAACAGGATGCTTACACTTCATTTCATTTTTTCAGTCATTTCCCACATGGTTTCTGCTTCCATCGCCGATAAATATTTATCCCGGATTATACCTTTTTCGTCAATAAAATAAGTTGTAGGAACCGTCATGACTTTATACTTGGTATTCACCTCGTCTTTTCCATCCAGAAGGATCGGAAAGGTAATTCCCATTTTCTCAATAAATTTTGCTGAATTGTATTGCGGATCGATATTGACAGCCAGGATGCTGATCTCATTCCCTGCTGCTTCATAAAATTTTTGCATCTCAGGCATCTCCTGTTTGCAGGGAGGGCACCATGGAGCCCAAAAATTGAGCATGACCTTTTTTCCGCGGAAATCAGAGAGCTTAACAGACTGCCCCTGAAGATCCTTCAGCTGAAAATCAGGTGCCTCTGTACCAACTGCAAGACCGGGCAAGTCCGCTTTAGCAGCATTCAGCGGCAATAGGACTGATATATGCACAAGCAGTAAGAAGGCCATCAGATTTATTAGTTTTCTGACCATTGCTATATTTCCTCCTTAAAAAGCTTATTTGATGAAGATATAAAGAATGCTTAACAGCCAAAATCCGCATAAAAAAGTGAATAACGCATAAATAACCAAATAGACCATTTCCCTGGCAGCCCAGCCTTGCTTTCTGCACTGTCCGGTAAAATAAAGAGCAGCACCGAGCAGGCCGAGAATAGCTTCTTTTATCCCTCCATTGAAATATAGCAAACCAAGGGGGTTGGTCCATAAAAGGGACGGCTGAAAAAGCAGCCTGCCAAACTTATATAAAAGAAACCAAATCAGCACTGCTGTAAAAAGCTTGTCCTCGAAGGTTTTTCGAAACTCTTGTCTGTTTTTCAAATGAAAGAAGAAAAACAGATGGACGATCAGCAGGGAAAGAAGGGATACCAGCAGGTCAACCTTAAGGTTAAAGGACCCTATTTCAATTGTCTCCATTATTACGTTGCCCCCGTTAGAAAAATATATGAGCGGAAAGAGCCCGCAGAAAAAAGCAAGCATTGCTGCTTGCTTCCTGAATATTATGAATGAAACAGCTTCTTCAGCTCTTCAGAATAATTCCCTTGAATGATCCCTTTTTCAGTGATGATGGCTGTAATCAGCTCAGCAGGCGTCACATCAAATGCCGGATTAAAAACCTTGACTCCGTCCGGTGCCGTGTTTTTGCCGAAACCATGCGTAATTTCTTCGGAGCCTCTCATTTCAATCGGGATAGCATCTCCTGATTCTGTTTTCATGTCAATGGTTGATGTAGGCGCAGCTACGTAAAAAGGGATATTATGTGCTTTGGCCAGCAGTGCAAGCCCGTATGTCCCAATTTTATTGGCAGTGTCCCCATTGGCGGCCACCCTGTCACAGCCGACAAAGACGGCTTCTGCCATTCCCTTTTGCATGACCATGGCAGCCATGCTGTCTGTGATAAGAGTCACATCAATGCCTGCCTGCTGGAGCTCCCATGCCGTCAGCCTTGCGCCTTGAAGGAGCGGCCGCGTTTCATCTGCATACACTTTTAGTTCCCAGCCCTTTTCCTTGGCAAGATAGAAAGGCGCCAGTGCTGTACCGTATCTCGCAGTTGCAATGCCGCCTGCATTGCAATGTGTCAGGACCCCCATCCCATCCTTCAAGAGGGCAAGCCCGTGGATGCCGATCATGCGGCATACCTCCTCATCCTCTTTCCTGATCTGGTGTGCCTCTTCCTCAAGCTTTTTCTTTATCAAGGCAACTGGCTGGTCTTTTTCCGCCAGGGCACGCTCATCCATCCTCTGCAAGGCCCAGAATAGGTTAACGGCAGTAGGACGGGAACTCGCCAGGTACTCGAGATTTTCTTTAAAATTTTTGTAAAACGATGAGAAATCCACCTCAGGAGCCTTATTGGCAGCCAGAACAAGTCCGTAGGCAGCGGCAATCCCTATGGCCGGAGCACCTCTGACTTTCAGCTGCTTGATTGCGTCCCACGCATCCTCCACCTTGGTGATTTCAAGAAATTCTGTGACCGCTGGCAGCAGGGTCTGATCCAATATATATAATGTGCCGTTATTATATGTAACGGATTGAAGGAATGTCTGTTCCACTTTTTGTTCCCCTCTCGAAGACTTTTCAAATTTTTCTGATGCTAGAGCTATTGTAGCAAGAATTATGTTAGACGCCTATATTTTATTTTTACAAAAGGAAAAAGCGCCGCAGCAATGCCGCGGCGCCCATACATTTATTAGTTTTTCAGTCTTTCGCGCAGAACCATCTGCAGGATTCCGCCATGGCGGTAGTAGTCGATTTCAACTTCAGAATCAAAACGGACAAGCACTTCAAAAGTAAGTCTGTTTCCATCTTCGTCTGTCGCTGTAACCTTTACGAAATCGCGCGGCCTTACATTTTCATCGATCTGTACATCGAATGTTTCCTTGCCAGTCAGGCCGAGAACTTCTGCATTTTCTCCTGCTTTGAATTGAAGCGGAAGGACACCCATAAGAACAAGGTTGGAACGGTGGATACGCTCATAGCTCTCAGCAATGACTGTCTTGATGCCGAGAAGATTTGTACCTTTGGCAGCCCAGTCACGGGAAGAGCCCATTCCATAGTCTTTGCCTGCAAGAACGGCAAGGCCGGTTCCACCTTCCTTGTATTTCATGCAAGCATCATAGATGCTTGTCACTTCGCCAGTCGGCCAGTATGTCGTGAAGCCGCCTTCAGTGCCAGGGGCAACCTGGTTGCGGATGCGGATGTTCGCGAATGTTCCGCGCATCATCACTTCATGGTTACCGCGGCGTGAGCCATAAGAGTTGAAATCACGCGGCTCAACGCCGTTTTCGCGCAGATATCTTCCTGCTGGAGTATCCTTGCCGATTGCGCCTGCAGGTGAGATATGGTCAGTTGTAACAGAGTCGCCGAATTTGCCGACTACACGCAGTCCGTTAAGCGGCTTGACTTCATCCGCATTTGGCGTAAGCCCTTCAAAGAACGGCGGGTTTTGGATGTAAGTTGAGTTCTCATCGAAAGAATACAGCGGTTCATTGCTGGTCTGGATTTCATTCCAGCGCTCGTTGTCGCTGAATACATGCTCATATTCTTTCTTGAAAAGCTCAGGTGTTACAGTCCTGCTGACAACCTCGTTGACTTCAGCAGTAGATGGCCAGATATCCTTGAAGAATACGTCGTTTCCATCTTTGTCTTTTCCGAGTGATTCATTCTGAAGGTCAATGTCAACAGTTCCAGCCAATGCATAAGCCACTACCAGCGGCGGTGAAGCCAGGTAGTTTCCTTTAACAAGCGGGTGGATACGACCTTCAAAGTTTCTGTTCCCTGAAAGGACGGAAGTGACAAGAAGATCGCTGTCAGCTACTGCCTTCTCGATTTCCTCTCTCAGCGGCCCGGAGTTTCCGATACAGGTTGTGCAGCCGTAACCGACCAGGTTGAAGCCGATCTGCTCAAGGTATGGAAGCAATCCGGAATCACGCAGATAGCCTGTAACTACCTTAGATCCAGGTGCAAGAGAAGTTTTTACATATTTAGGCACTTCAAGGCCAAGCTCGACCGCTTTCTTAGCTACAAGGCCGGCGCCGACAAGCACATATGGATTTGAAGTATTTGTACAGCTGGTAATCGCAGCAATGGCGATAGCACCTGTTTTCATTTTTGTTGAATCCCCATTTTGGAAATCAACGGTTACTTCTTTATTGATCTCTTTCTTGCTTAAACCGAACCCCTGGTTCCCTTGAGGAGCCGTAAGCGCCTGATTGAACTCTTCTTTCATGGCAGAAAGAGGAATCAAATCCTGCGGGCGTTTAGGACCGGAAAGGTTTGCTTCAATTTCAGCGAGATTGATCTCAACTACTTCAGTGTATACCGGTTCAAGTGAAGGATCGAAGAACAATCCATTCTCTCTGCAGTACTTTTCAACAAGCTTGATCTGCTCTTCAGATCTGCCTGTCAGACGCATGTAGTTGAGTGATTCTGAATCAACCGGGAAGAATCCGCAAGTTGCACCATATTCAGGGGCCATGTTGGCAATTGTCGCACGGTCAGCAAGCGGCAGTGCCGTTACACCTGATCCGAAGAACTCGACGAATTTGCCGACAACTCCCTGCTGGCGAAGAACCTGTGTCACCTTAAGCGCAAGGTCTGTTGCTGTAGCTCCGTTTGGAAGCTCACCAGTCAGCTTAACCCCTACTACTTCAGGCACAGGGAAATAAGAAGGCTGGCCTAGCATTCCTGCTTCAGCTTCAATTCCGCCTACACCCCAGCCAAGTACGCCGATACCGTTGATCATGGTTGTATGGGAATCCGTACCTACGAGTGAATCAGGGAAAGCTTCAAAATCGCCATCCGGCGTTTCAACTGCATGAACCACGTTTGCAAGGAATTCCAGGTTAACCTGGTGAACGATCCCGGTTGCCGGCGGAACAGCACGGTAGTTGTCAAATGCTTTCTGCGCCCAGCTAAGGAACTGATAACGCTCGGCATTACGTTCAAATTCAAGAACCATATTTGCTTCCAGGGAATCAGGTGTACCGTACTTATCAACCTGCACTGAGTGGTCGATAACCAGGTCGACCGGCTTCTCCGGATTAATTTTGTCAGGATCTCCGCCCATGTCAGCCATTGCTTTCCTTAATGAAGCAAGGTCAACAACCGCAGGAACGCCTGTGAAATCCTGAAGGATGACGCGTGAAGGCTTGAAAGGAACGTCTACTTCCTTCACTTGGTCAGATCCCCATTTTGCCAGGTTCTCTACATGCTCTTGTGTAATAACCCGTCCGTCAAACTGGCGCAGGACAGACTCAAGCAATACTTTAATGGAATAAGGCAACCTTGACACGCTGCCGATTCCTGCTTCTTCCAAAGCTGCTAATTGATAGTAATGATAGCGTTTACCGTCTAGTTCAAATGATTTCCTTGAATTAAAAACATCATTTTTAGACATATGTATTACCCCCTCTAATGATAATCATATACCAAAATTATAATAATTGTCGAAAAGTTTGAATTGTCATTTTCATCGCCACTTTTCTCACAATTCTTATCTTAATACAACCTTTTATATAAGTAAATAACAAGAAAGTTATTGTTTTTGATAAGTTTTACTTATTATATTTTTGATCGCAATTCATTTTGACATGATTGGACAGCTAACAGAGTCAATTTCTATATACCTTTTTGGAGATTTTTAAAACAAATATTATTGCAATAAAGCAATTTTTTACCGAATGAGGGCTGGTTTGCAGGCAAAAGATATGTATGCGGAGGTGAGAATTTTGGCGAAACGAAAAGCAAATCATGTACGTCCAGGCATGAACGCAGCTAAAAGCCAGGGTCAGGGCGCCGGGTTTAATGAGGAATTTTCAAATGAGCCATTGACAGAAGCGCAGAAACAAAACAATAAAAAACGCAAGAAAAACCAGTAATAGCTTGTATTGGGGCTTGGCCCCCTTTGAATAGCAGGACATAAAAAAACCCCTGAAACAGGGGTTTTTACATTTTGTCATTCAGCCGCATTAACTTCCTGGATGATTCTCGACAAATCTCGCTGAAATTGCTCCAGCTGGCCACGCTGATGTTCACTTGCTGTTTCAAGGGCATTTTCGATTTGCGCAAATGCTTCATTGACCTCATTTTCCAGATGCTTCAGCTGATGCCCGTAGCTTGCACTGTCGTTAACGATTTCATTATATAAGCCGCTGGCTTCGGCGAACCCTTGCTCTGCCGCCTGGAAAGCCTGCTGTTTGTCTTTATGATATGGCATGTTTTCACTCCTGTTAATCAAGATGTAGTGTTAAATTGTGCAGTCAGCAGGGAAAATATTCGGTATAAAAACAACTGCAAAAAACATCCTAATGTTAGGAGGGATGGCAAATGAACAAAAACGACAGCAAAGATATGCACAAAAATGCCCCAAAAGGAAATAACCCGGGTCAGCCTGAACCGTTAAGCGGCTCCAAGAAAGTAAAAAACCGCAACCATACAAGACAAAAGCATAATTCAGGGCACGACATGTAAGGTCCTGCAGAAGAAGGCCTGTCCCTACTCGGGAGACAGGCCTTTTGCAATCCTGCCCAGACAGGCAGAAATGATTTCTGCTTCTTCTTCGGAAACGGTCCGAAGATCGAATATCGTTTCTTCCTGGCGAATTCTTGCAATGATGGGCGTTCCCTGATGCTCCCTTAGCCTGACAGCCAGATCATCAGCTGAAATGCCGGGCATTATGATTGCTGCCGCATAGGTCGGCAGCTCCACATCCGGCATTGTGCCCCCGCCGACCATGCTGGTGCTTTCCATCACCTTCACTTCAGAGCCGGGGCACAGCAGACGTACAGCTTCGGCAAATGTTTCTGTTCTCACCTTGATTTCTTCCTTGTCAGCAAGCATATCCCTTATGACAGGAATTCCTAATAAGGTTTTTTCGTCTTTTATATAAGCCGAAAGCGTCGCTTCCAAAGCCGCCAGTGTCATCTTATCGACTCTTAGAACTCTTGCCAGCTGATGCTTCTTGAGCTTATCGATCAGTTCTTTACGGCCTGCGATGATGCCTGCCTGGGGCCCACCCAGGAGCTTATCACCGCTGAACGACACGATGCTTGCGCCGGCTTTCAGCACCTCGCTTACCACAGGCTCTTCCCCGATTCCATGCTTGCTGTAATCATACAGAACCCCGCTTCCGAGATCTTCGTAATAAATCAGCCCGCTCTTTGAAGCTTCTTCTGCCAGTTCACTGGCAGAGACACTTTTAGTAAAGCCCATGATCTTGAAGTTGCTCGTATGCACCTTCATCAGCATTGCGGTTGCCTCAGTCACTGCTTCCTGATAATCCCGGAGATGGGTTTTATTCGTTGTTCCCACTTCTACCAGCCTGGCCCCGGATTCCTCCATGATGGATGAAATTCGAAAAGAACCCCCAATTTCAACAAGCTCTCCCCGGGAAACAATGACCTCGCTGTCAGAAGCCAATGCCCTCAGAACGAGGAATACGGCAGCCGCATTATTATTGACGATCATCGCCGCTTCTGCACCCGTAATATCCTTTATCAAACCTTCCACGAGGTCATGGCGGGATCCCCTGCTGCCTTTTTCCAAATTGTATTCTAGATTGGAATAATTCCTGGCAATGCTGGCCATATGTTCAACAGCAGTCTCTGACAGCCTTGCTCTTCCTAAATTGGTGTGAAGAATGGTGCCTGTTGCATTGATTACTTTTTGTAAGGCAAAGCTGTATTTTTGCTCAGCGGCAGCTTCTACATCATTAAATAAACGGGCCAGAAATTCCGGGCTTCCCGGTTCAGGGCCGCTGTACCTCTCTAAGATAATCGCCTGTCTTACTGAGTCAAGCGCCATCTTGATCAGTTCGGCAAATCGTGCAGGCTCAAGCCCCAGCCTTTCCTGCAGGCTGAGCGCCCTTTCATCCCTCTGCAGCTCGTGTACAGGGGGAATTTGTCTGAGAATATTGTTCACTTTTGTAATCCTCCAGCATATTAATTAGAAGTATTATACCATTTTCACCCTGTGCGGTTCTAATGAATATACTGGTCGCAACAAGGGGGCATTATTATGGGAAGAAACAGCGAAGATAATCCATTCAAGGAAATGGAAAAATGGCTGGAGCACTTCTTTCTTGATCCGCTGACATCTTATCTTGATCAGTCGGCATTCCGGATCGACATTTTTGAGACAGATGCGGAATATATTGTGGAAGCTCTGCTGACAGATTATACAGCGGCGATGCTTTCTGTTATATTAAACGGCCATGAGCTGATCATCAGGGCTGAGAAAGATAAGGAAACAGTCAGCCGGGAAGTCGATTTTCCATTTCTTTTAACAGACAAACAGGTCACCTCCCGATTTTCCTGCGGCATACTGGAAATTTTCATTTCAAAGACCAGTAAAGGATCCGGCAAAGATCGCAGGGTGCCTATACAATAACCGTCCATCTAGAAGTTAACCATAACGGAAGCCCCGCTTTAAAAGAAGGCGGGGCTGTTTCTATCGTCATTTCATTTTATCAATGATTTCCTGGCTTTTAGGAAAGACGCCTGTTTCAAGCTTTGAATAGATTTTGCTTCCATTCACCGTCACTTCAAAGGCGCCGCCTGAACTGGGGACCAGCTCCATTTTACCTATTTCAGACCGGAAATGATTAAAAAGGTCCTCCGCGAAACTCGCGGCTTTTGGTGCGTAGTTTCACATCATGCAGAATTCAACCTTTACTTCATAATTTGCCATCAGTGCTGCCTCCTCTCCTGATTCTGTTTGCTGTTATTGTAGTACAAGCATGCAGGAGCCTGCAACCTTGCTGTCCTTCTCCTTAAAGAAATTCTGGCTTCAAGCAGTAATCAGCGTACTTTTTGGAACCCGCGCCCTCCAGATTCAATTCAACAAGGCTAATATGGACCAAACACACAGCAGGCATTAAAAGATCCTTATATCGGACAACATGTTAAAATAATTATAAGGGCCAGCCCGATGCGTATAAATTTAAGTGTATTAACTATAGCATAGTAGGTGAAAACGATATGAATATAGACCGCTACCTGGCCAGGATACAGGCCGATAAAAAGGAGACGGGGCTTGATGCTCTGGCACAGCTGCAAAAAAGCCATATGCAAAGGGTACCTTTTGAAAATCTCGATGTCATCAGGAAGGTCCCGATCAGATTGGATACAGATCAGTTTTACAAAAAAGTGGTGGAAAACAGCAGGGGCGGTTTCTGCTATGAGCTGAACGGCCTCTTCCAAACCCTTCTCTCAGAGATGGGCTATAGCTCTTCCCTCATCTCCTGTACTGTCAAAACACCTGCCGGATGGGCCAGGGAAAACAGCCATGCTGCCATACTTGTCTATCTTGACCAGCCCTATTTGACTGATGTAGGCTTCGGGGACTCAGCAAGGCAGCCTATCCCGCTTGACGGCACTGAAAAGGAGGATGCAAGCGGGAATTATAAAGTCAGGGCTCTGGGAGACGGCCGCTATGATTTGATGCATAATAACGGCGGGGAATGGCAGATTAAGTACCGGTTTTCTGATAAAAAAAGAAGCCTCGATTTCTTCCAGGATTCCTGCGAATTTAATCAAACATCAGCAGAATCGCCATTCACCAAAGATGATATCATTACTATCGCATCAGAGAACGGTCGAATCACGCTTTCAGGGAACACGCTTGTAAGAACAGAAAACGGAGAAAAGATTAAAACAGATTTAGACAAAGGTGCAAAACGGGAGGCGCTGAAAGTGTTCTTTGGCATCACAGAGGCATAGACGTTCAATAAAAAAGCTGGCGAGATGGTCTCCTGCCAGCTTTTTCACTTTATTTTACTGTTGTAACTTTCAGCTTTTCCAGCATATCTGCCGTCATTTTAGCAAGATCGTATTCAGCCTTAAAACCCCATTCATCTTTTGCTGCCGTACAATCAATAGAGTTGGGCCAGCTGTCAGCAATCGCCTGGCGGACAGGATCCACTTCATAGCTGAGCTCAAATGAAGGAATATGCTGACGGATAGCTTCAGCAATCTCTTCAGGCGCAAAGCTCATTGCCGCAACATTGAATGAGTTGCGGTGCTTGAGCCGGCCTGCATCAGCTTCCATCAAACTGATAATCGCATCAAGGGCATCCGGCATATACATCATATCCATATAAGTCCCTTTGTCGATATAGGAAGTGTACTTGCCTTCTTCGATCGCTTTATAATAGATTTCTACAGCATAGTCGGTAGTTCCGCCGCCTGGAGGAGTCACATATGAAATCAGGCCGGGGAAGCGCAAGCCTCTCGTATCCAGGCCGAATTTATGAAAATAATAATCGCAAAGGAGTTCGCCGGCAACTTTATTGACCCCGTACATGGTCGTTGGACGCTGAATGGTGTCCTGCGGAGTGGAATCCTTAGGTGTAGACGGGCCGAAAGCGCCAATTGAGCTTGGCGTAAAGAACTGGCTGTTCAGTTCCCGTGCAGCTTCCAGTGCATTCATAAGCCCGCCCATATTTAGGTTCCATGCAAAAACCGGATTTGCCTCAGCCGTCGCAGACAGCAAGGCTGCCATATGGATGACTGTATCTGCATTATGCTTCTTTGCTGTATCAAACATAGATTTAGCATCCGTAACATCCACGATTTCAAAAGGGCCAGACTGGGCCGCCTCAGAATCATTCCTTCGGATATCTGTTGCAATGACATTATCGGTACCATATATGTTTCTAAGCTTGATAGTCAGCTCTGAACCGATCTGGCCAAGAGCACCTGTAATAAAGATCTTTTTCATCGTTTTCCTCCACCTGAATCCGTCGTTTCATATCTATATTTTGAATCTTAGATAATACCCATTTCCTTGCCGACCTTCTTATAGATCGAAAGTGCCTGATCCAGCATATCCTTTGTATGCGCGGCTGTCGGCATGTTGCGGACGCGCCCAGTGCCCCGCGGAACAGTCGGGAACACGATTGATTTAGCATAGACACCTTCATCATTCAATTTTTTGCTGAATTCCTGGGTAGCCACTTCATCCCCGATGATGCAAGGAGTGATAGGCGTTTCACTGTCTCCAATATTGAAGCCGAGCTCCTTCAGCCCTTTTTTCAGATAATCGGCATTTTCCCAAAGCTTCTCATTCAGCTCAGTGCTTTCCATTAGGATGCTGATGGATTCGATGCATGCAGCTACATCAGCAGGTGTAAGTGAAGTCGAAAATAGGAATGGACGGCTTCTCACTTTCAGCCAGTCAATCAGCTGTTTCTTGCCGGCCACATATCCGCCGACAACACCGATGGCCTTGGAGAGCGTACCAATTTGGAAGTCCACTTTATCGGATAAGCCAAAATGCTTAACTGTACCTGCACCTTTGCCGAGCACACCAGATCCATGTGCATCATCAACATAAGTGATCAGGTCGAACTCTTCGGCAATTTCCACGATTTCAGGGAGCTTCGCAATATCTCCATCCATGGAGAATACTCCGTCTGTGATTACCATGACTTTATTATATTGTCCTGACTCTGTCGCTTCCTTTGCTTTTGCACGCAAATCTTCCATATCTGAGTGATTGAAGCGGATGATCTTTGCGCGGGACAGCCTGCAGCCGTCAATGATGGAAGCATGGTTCAGTTCATCGGAAAGAATAGCATCATTTTTGTCCATGACTGCAGAGATGGCAGCCATATTACAGTTAAAGCCTGACTGGTAAGCGATGGCTGCTTCTGTATGCTTGAATTCTGCCAGTTTTTCTTCCAATTTGATATGGATATCCATTGTGCCGTTGATTGTCCTGACAGCACCTGCTCCTACACCGTATGTATCAATTGCTTTTTTGGCAGCACTTTTAAGCCTGTCACTGGTAGCAAGGCCCAGGTAATTATTAGAGGATAAGTTGATCAATTCTCTGCCATTTATTTTAATCATGGGTCCGTTAGGGCTTTCCAGCGGGTCAATTACATTGTAAAGGCCCCTGCTTTTAAGATCCTCGAGATTTTCATTTAAAAAGCTATCCAAAGTTTTGCTGGACATATAGATCCCTCTCTTTATATAGAATAGAATGTCATCTGCAAACAAACAACTGTACTCCTTGGATGGACATTTCATGTCTGAAAAAGACTTATGTATCAAGGAGTTCCTTACTAGTTACTTTAACATATTTGATGAAATTGTACACTTGAAAAGGACAAAACAGCAGGTACTTTATTTTTCCCGGGAGGAGTGTATTTTAGTTTAAAAATAAAAGAAGGAAGCCTTTAAGCTTCCTAAAAATTGGAGAATCATTTTTAATTAGGATGTCGGTGGCTTAGCTTATCAACTTTGCTGCTGATTTCCGTTCCTGGCCTTCGCTTTCCGCAGGGCGGCGCTGAGCCTCCTCTTCGCTATGCTCATGCGGGGTCTAAGCTTTGCCGCTATTTCCCGCAGGAGTCTGCGTGCCTTCCACTACAATTAACAGGGTTTACAAATGTTTTTCTTATGTAAAATCAAAGCAGTTATGCAGTTATAATGAGGGAACAGCCATTGAAAAAAATTCTTACTCTAACATAGGATAGTTTTTTATATTATATTTGTTTACCAACTGTTAGTTTTAGGATTTCTTGAAAATTATCTTTCAATTAAAAAAACTTGCCTAAATTCAGGCAAGTCTCTTCTTAATATTGTGGTACTGGAGGATCAAATCCTAAAACTTTTTCACCGTCAACAGTCAGCCATACATAATAATGGTCGATTTCAGTTTTAAGGAGTTTTTCAAGCTTTTTGATAATTCTCTCTTGTGCTTCAAAAGTAATCTGAGCTGTTTCTTCTCCAAGCTCAATGCCTTCTAATCCAAGCATGTCAGCAATAGCTCTTGCTTCATCGTAAGATACCTCTACATACTTGTCGTACTCAGGCAGATAAGCTGCTTCTGCAGGCTTAATGCTGAAAACTGCACCAATTAAGAGTGCCATGACCAAAACACTGATTTTTTTCATTACTTTTCCCCCTTTTTAAATCTTGTCTTTCATTTTAAGGAATATATCTACAATGTACGGATTGTACATAGTTCCTTTGCATCTACAAATTTCTTCAAATGCCTCTTCTTTCGTTTTTCCTTTGCGGTAAACCCTGTCGCTTATAATGGCATCATAGGAATCTACTACAGCTATAATAGAAGCTTCAATGGAAATATCTTCGCCTTTAAGTCCATTCGGATAACCTTTTCCGTCATATCTTTCATGATGCTGCTCCACTATTTTCCCTGCCTGAACTAAGATTGGCAGACCAGTCTGCTCAAGGATTTCCCGCCCGAACTCGGAATGCTTTTTCATGATTTCCCATTCCTCGTTTGTCAACTTCCCTGGCTTTCTCAGAATCTCAAGAGGTATTTTCAACTTGCCAACATCATGCAAAAAGGAAGCTATATTTAAACTCATCAGCTGTTTGGAGTTAAAGCCCAAATATTCGCCAAACAACATGGACAGCTTATTAATCCTGCTGCAGTGGTCAACGGTGTATCCATCTTTTTCTTCTATAGATACAGCCAAATCCATTAGGTTTTTTGTTATCATGCTGTAATGGTGGAAAACCGGCTGTGATGTAACGTATAAGAATTCTGTCGTTTCTTCAGCCTGAAAGTAATAATGCTCCTTGACAGGAATTTTATAAAAGGAATCTCCAGCTTTATACGATTTCTTGGGATTGTCTGATTGGAGAATCAGCTCCCCTGAAAGAATATGTATAAATTCCATAGCATTCCAGTCTTCCTGTGGTTCAAGGCCCCATCTCGTATCGGCATGCAGCTTATGATAAATAACTTCTGTACCATCGCCAGATGCGAGGAGGGAGATCTGCAAGCCTTTCATGTGGACTGTTTCAATGAAACGATCTTCATTTATAATGCCCACTGTGTTACCCTCATTTCTATTTCTAAGATTGCTGTCGAAACAAGAAGAAAAGAATGTCAAATCTTCTTCTATTCTCCAACATTATAATACATAAAGTTAAATAGTAATATAGAGAATTAGAAAAATAAACAAGAATTTACATATTTTTTTTGGTAAATACTGAGAAAGTCCTATAAATAGCGCAGCGGCGCTCTCTTAACTATCAATCTTTGCTGCTGCGGGTACCAAAAGGCGCCGTGGTTTCGTGGTTTCATTGGCCAATCGCTCATCACCCTCTGAATAATCATACAAAAAATTGATTAGTTTACTCACATTACTTTAAAGGAAAATGAACAGTACACATGAAATCAGCCAAACTGGCTCGTATACATATTTGGAGGTTATATAAATGAAGCATCCGTTACATGTTACTTCGGAAATAGGAGAGTTGAAGTCGGTCCTTCTGCACAGGCCCGGCAAGGAGGTAGAAAACCTTACCCCTCAATACTTAAAAAGGCTGTTATTTGATGATATCCCCTATTTGCCGGCGATTCAAAAGGAACATGATTATTTTGCAGGAGTTCTGAGCAATCGGGGCATTGAAGTGCTTTATCTTGATAAGCTGATGACAGAAACGCTTGCACAGCCTGAAATCCGCGGCCGGTTCACAGAACAGATCCTGATGGAAAGCCAGTCCAATGTGAATGGCTCTTTTGAGGCAGTCTCTGAATATTTGAATTCACTGCCGGCAGATGAACTAGTGAGGAAAGTAATGGCCGGGGTACGGAAGAATGAAATTGATTTAAAAGAAAAAGTGCACCTTCATGAAATCATGGCGGATTCTTACCCATTCTTCCTTGATCCGATGCCAAATTTATATTTCACAAGAGATCCTGCAGCAGTCATTGGCAAAGGTATAACCATTAACAATATGAATGAACCGGCCAGAAGACGGGAATCCATTTTCATGGATTATATCATCAAGCATCACCCCCGCTTCAAAGAGCATGATATCCCTGTTTTCTTTAATCGGGATGAACATTATACACTAGAAGGCGGAGACGAGCTGGTGCTGAGCAGGGAAGTCGCTGCCATTGGTGTCAGTGCCAGGACATCTGCCCAGGGAATTGAAAAGCTGGCAAGGGAATTATTTGCCCGCCAGGAGGATATAAAGAAGGTAGTAGCTGTCGAAATCCCTAAATCACGGGCATTCATGCATCTGGATACAGTGTTCACCATGATTGACCATGATAAATTCACCTACCATCCTGCAATTGAATCCAGCGACGGGAAAATGAAGATATATATTCTGGAGCAGGGGAACTCTGGTGATCTGAAAATTACCGAAAAGGACAGCCTTGTAGAAACACTTAAAGAAGTCCTGAACCTTCCTGAGCTGGTCCTCTTGCCTTGCGGAGGCGGAGATGTTATTGCAGCAGCCAGGGAGCAATGGAATGACGGCTCCAATACCCTGGCAATTGCCCCTGGAGTAGTGGTTACCTATGACCGTAATTATGTTTCCAATGATATGATGAGGCAAAATGGCATCGAGGTCCTCGAAATCATGAGCTCTGAACTTTCGCGCGGCAGAGGCGGCCCTCGCTGTATGAGCATGCCGATTGTCAGAGAAGAACTATAAAAGGGCCTGGATGGCCCTTTTCTTTTGCTGTTTAATCAATCCAAGCCTCGCTAAGAAGCTTAATTCCTTCAGCTATTTCTTCGGGAGAAAGTCCTCCAAACCCCAGCATTATCAAGTCATCACCTTCTCCACCTGCCCAATACTGGTTCGCGGGATACACTTTTACGCCTTTTTTGGCAGCCTTGGCAGCCAGCTCTTCACTCTTCCTCCCTTCCAGCTTTATGAGGATATGAAGCCCTGCCTTTTGCCCAATCACAGCGGCTTTATGTTCCATCATAGAACTTACCGACTCCAGCAGTACTTTATGCTTTGCCTGATAAAGGACTCGCATTTTCCGGATATGCTGGTCAAAGTCCCCTTCCTTCATAAAACGTGCTGCAGCTTCTTGGATAATGGGAGCGACTGGCTGGCTGTACAGGCTGAAGTCCCTTTTATAGCCAGCCATAAGGGCCGGCGGCAAAACAATATAGCTCAGACGGGCAGCAGGAAGAAAGGATTTGGAAAGAGTTCCAAGGTAAATGACGCGATCATTAGGATCCAGACTTTTAAGCGGCGGAATCGGCTGTCCCTGATATCTGAACTCGCTGTCATAATCATCCTCCACAATATAACCGCCAGTTTCCGCAGCCCACTTCAGCAGTTTCAGCCGTTTATTGATTGAAAGGACCATACCCAGCGGAAATTGATGGGAAGGTGTCACATAAACCGCCTTCGCCCTCTTTTCTGCAAGCTCTTCAACACTGATTCCATCTTCCTCCACAGTGACTGGCTCTACTATTCCCCCTTGATGCAGCAGCACTTTCCCCACCCCGTCATAGCCTGGATTTTCCATCGCTATCACTTCTCCGCGAAGCTCGAGTATGCTCATAATCACTGAAATGCTGTTTTGGGTTCCTGAGGTGATGATGATTTGTTCTGGAGTGCACTCTATACCCCTGGATCTGTACAAATACCCTGTCAGCTCTCTCCTTAGGGAAAATTGGCCTTGCTTGTCTCCATATTGCAAAAGAGAGAGATCAAAGGCTGCTTCAGACAGGGCGTTTTTCCATCTTCTGGCTGGAAAAGCTACTGCATCAATATGGCCATATTGGAAATCTATCTTGGGTTTTTCCAGCTCTGCTTTTAATATAACAGGCAATTGTTCTTTCTCCTGCTTCAATGGAAATTCATCTAATTTGTTTACAATGATCCCGCTCTTCGGCCTGCTTTCGGCATAGCCTTCTGCCAACAGCTGCTGATACGCCTTTTCCACTGTATTTTTGCTTACGTCCAGAAATCGGGAAAACCTGCGGATGGAAGGAAGCTTTTCCCCTGGCTTTATTTTTCCTGACTCGATTTCCGACTTGATATACTGATATAGCTGAACATATAAAGGCATCTGGCTTTCCCTGTCTAAAAACGGCGTCATGCGGCACTCCCATCTGTCCCCTTAAGATATTATAAATCTGTCACTTTTAAGGCGGTCACATATACATTAATCTGAATATATCACAAATTCCTAAGGAGTGGAGTAAATGTTTCCAATGCGCCAATCAATGCTTGAAGTCAAAGGTCCGGAGAAAATCAGCACCTTCCTTAAGGGGGCCAGAACAGGATATCTTGGACTCAATGACAGTTCTTACCCTTATGTGGTGCCTCTTAATTTTATTTGGCAGGATGATTGTATCTATTTTCATGGAGCTTCTGAAGGAAGGAAAATGGAGCTGCTGCAAAACAATCCACATGTCTGCTTTACGGTAAGCGAAGATTTCGGCACACTTACCGACCCCGTCCCCGCAAAAACAGATACAGCTTATATGAGTGTCATGATATTTGGAAAAGCATTTGTGCTATCCGATATAGATGAAGCAACTATGGTTATGCAGAACATGCTCGACAAGTATGTACCCGGCTACTTCCAGGCACCGCTGCCAAAAGCCCATGTAGATAAATACCGTTCTTCGCTAGGAAGCAGGACAGCAGTTATAAAAATCTGTCCTGATGCTATAACAGCAAAAGGTAATTTTGCCGAAGAAGAAAGGAAGTACTATCCAGGCAAAACAGCAGCTGCCGATCTTAAGTGAAGAACAGTTTGGCCCAATTTTTAATATAAAAATGACGTGCAGCCTCCTGCACGTCATTTTATCAAGATTGAACAGCTTCTTCTTCAAGTTTCTTCATTCTCTCAGCCACTTCTTCTTCTGAAAGGTCATGTTCGCTGATATAGCGGTTGCGAGGGTGCACCCGGCAATCATGGCTGCAGCTCCGCAGATATTTATGCTCATTTTCTTCAGAGCTCAGGATTTGCTTATTGCATTCGGGGTTTGCGCACCTTACATATCTTTCGCAAGGCTCGCCTGTGTAATAGTCACGGCCGACGATGACATGCTCCTCCTGGTTGACAGGAACACTGATCCGGTCATCGAACACATAGCATTGGCCATCCCACAGCTTGCCGCGCACCTCAGGATCTTTACCGTACGTTACGATGCCCCCATGCAGCTGGCCGACATCCTCAAATCCTTCTTTAAGAAGCCACCCGGAGAACTTTTCGCAGCGGACGCCTCCAGTACAATAGGTAAGAATCTTCTTGCCCTCAAACTTATCTTTGTTTTCCTTGATCCATTCAGGAAGCTCACGGAAATTTTGGATATCCGGCTTAATTGCCCCCTTGAAATGTCCAAGGTCGTATTCATAGTCATTTCTCGCATCGAGGACGACAGTATCCGGGTCCTGCATCTTTTCAAAAAACTCTTTTGGTTCTAAATGTGTCCCTGTCAGCTTTAATGGATCGACATCATCTTCAAGGCTCAGGTTCACAAGTTCTTTTCTGACTCTGACGCGCATTTTTCTGAATGCATGCCCTTCTGCCTCATCAATCTTGAACACTGTACCTTTGAATAATGGATGATTGTCCATCATGTCGATATAGGCCTGTGTCTGCTCAACCGTGCCTGACACGGTGCCATTGATGCCCTCTTCAGAGATCAGCACACGTCCCTTAAGGCCGATGCCGTTGCAGAAATTCAAGTGTTCTTCTCTTTGTGCCGCAGGATCTTCTATATGAACATATTTGTAATAAAGCAAAATTCTATATGATTGTGTATCCATGATTTTTTCTTTCCTTTCCAGACCGTATGCAAGATTCTGTTCCGGCAGGCAGCCCCTTACCGGATTTTTTAAACCTATTCCATTATAACAGCCAAATAAAGGGTGTCAAAAACATTGTTTCCCGTAACCCGTAATAAATGGGCTGCTTCTAATGGTAATTGGAATCCTTCGCTATTGTTTTTTAGTATGATGAAATAATGGATTAGACATGCAAAGCGAGGAATATAAACGATGAGTTTATTAACTGTAGATCATTTAAGCCATACTTTTGCTGATAGAACTTTATTCAAAGATGTGTCCTTCCGTCTTCTCCAGGAAGACCATGTTGGCCTTGTAGGCGCAAACGGAGTCGGGAAATCGACTCTTATGAACATTATAACCAATCAGCTGATCCACGACAGCGGTAAAGTGGAGTGGACTCCCAATGTGCATTACGGCTATTTGGACCAGCATACAATTCTTACTCCGGGCAGGACAATGCGCGATGTGCTGAAGGATGCTTTCCTTCCACTATTCGAGCAGGAAAAAGCCCTGAATGAAGTGACAGCAAAAATGGCTGATGCCACTCCTGAAGAGCTTGAAGAGCTCCTTGAGCAAATGGGTGAAATCCAGGACCGTCTCGATGCCGGCGGGTTCTATTCCCTTGATATCAAGATTGAGGAAGCAGCTCGCGGCCTTGGCCTGGATGCAATCGGACTTGAGCGTGACGTTGCTGCACTGAGCGGCGGACAGCGTACAAAGGTTCTTCTGGCCAAGCTTCTCCTGGAGCAGCCTCAGGTCCTTTTGCTTGATGAGCCGACCAACTATCTGGATGTAGAACACATCCGCTGGCTCACCGGCTACCTGAAGGAATATCCTTATGCATTCATGCTGATTTCCCATGATACAGAATTTATGAATTCTGTATCAAATGTCATTTTCCACCTGGAATTTTCAAAGCTCAGCAGATATACCGCGAGTTATGATAAATTCCTTGAGCTTGCTGAGATCAATAAAAACCAGCATATCAATGCCTATGAAAAACAGCAGGAATTCATTAAAAAGCAGGAAGATTTCATTTCTAAAAATAAAGCCCGCTATTCAACAACAGGCCGTGCAAAAAGCCGCCAAAAGCAGCTTGACCGGATGGAACGGATTGATCGTCCTGAAACTGCTGTTAAGCCAACATTCGAGTTCAAAGAGTCCAGAAGCAGCAGCAGGTACGTGTTCGAAGGGAAGGATTTTGATATCGGTTATTCCGAGCCGCTCCTTCCAAAACTGAATATGACAGTTGAACGGGGAGAAAAAATTGCGATCGTTGGCTGCAATGGAGTCGGGAAGTCGACGCTGCTGAAAACAATGCTTGGCAAGATTTCCCCTCTCAGCGGAAAAATCGAGCGCGGAGACTTCTTATTCCCTTCTTATTTTGAACAAGAAGTAAAAGCCGGCAACATCACTCCGATCGATGATGTATGGAGCGAGTTCCCAAGCCTCGACCAGCACCAGGTCCGCGCCGCATTGGCAAGATGCGGATTGAAAAATGAACATATTTCCCGCCCGCTGAAACAATTGAGCGGAGGCGAGCAGGCGAAGGTCCGCCTTTGCAAGCTCCTGATGAATGAAAGCAATTGGCTCTTATTCGATGAGCCGACAAACCACCTGGATATTGCAGCAAAAGAAGAACTGAAGCGTGCGCTGAAAGCTTATAAAGGCACTGTTGTGCTTGTATGCCATGAGCCAGACTTTTATAAAGACTGGGTAACTAAGACCTGGGACGTTGAAGAATGGTCCCAAAAAATGAATCAGGCATAAACATTCCCCCCCTGCTGTGAAAGCATGGGGGTTTTTTATTAACTCCTTCCACTCCCTTTTATTTTCCCACACGGCGGCTGCCAAAGGTAACTCCATCCGCCTGTCCTTCTTTCATGGACATATTCTGAAACTTCCTTCACGCTCATAGGCTTATGATAGATTTTGGCGAAAAGGAGCTGAAAAGATGGACGGAACAGCAGTTTCTTTTAATTCAAGCTTCGATCCTTATGTATACCAGGCCGCCCTTACTTTAATAGGTGATTCTGTAACAGTGCAGACCACTCATGGATCTGTAAGGGGCGTCTTGATTAATGCCCTGCCGGACCACCTGGTAGTCGAGTCTGCCAGTACACCATTCTATATCCGCATTCAGCAGATTGTCTGGATTTTTCCAGGCTAACAACCCAGTGGAGGGAAAAATATGTTCAAGAGAATAAACAGGCTGGCAATTGAACTCCCTGAGCCTTCTCACGGTGACATGAATGCTGCAGCTGCCGTCCAGGAACTGCTTGGAGGCAAGTTTGGCGAAATGTCTACTCTCAATAACTATATGTTCCAATCCTTCAACTTCAGGAGTAAAAAGAAGCTGAAGCCATTCTACGATCTGGTCGCCAGCATAACCGCAGAAGAGTTTGGCCATGTGGAACTGGTGACAAATGCAATCAATCTGCTCTCGAAAGGAAATACCTTTCCTGGTGATCCGGATATTGCACCGCTTCAGAACGGGAAGGATGCACGAAACACTTATCATTTTATAGCCTCTGCCCAGACTGGCCTTCCCGGCGACTCAATGGGAAGGGCATGGACCGGGGACAATGTGTTCAGCAGCGGCAATCTGGTGCTGGATCTTCTTCATAATTTTTTCCTGGAAGTCGGTGCCAGGACACATAAAATGCGCGTTTATGAGATGACAGATCACCCTGTTGCAAGGGAAATGATCGGCTATCTTCTGGTCAGGGGAGGTACACACATATTAGCCTACGCAAAAGCGCTCGATATCGCGACTGGCGTCGACTTAACAAAGATGCTGCCCATTCCCGACTTAAGCAACTCCCGATTTGATGCAGCGCGGAAGTTTGAAGAAAAAGGGCTCAGCAATGTTCTTTATACATGGAGTGACACGGATTTTAAGGGAATAGGCCAGATTTGGAAAGGGTCAAATCCGGAAAACGGCGAGCCGCTGAAAGTCATTTACGGTACGCCTGAAGGCGGCCCGGTACCTGATCTTGATGAGCTCCCGGAAGAATTTGCACCTGGCATTACAAAAGATGATTATGAAAGGATCGCCAAACGGCTGCTGGAGGGACTTTAAAAAAGACTTAAATGGATTATAACCGGGAAAACTGACACTATCCTTTTTTAGCGTTGGGAGAGGTCAGATTGTTTCTGTTTATAAAAATTCTGGTATTATACCTTGTAACTATTGCAATCATGCGGCTGATGGGGAAGTCTTCCATTGTACAGATGACACCCTATGACCTTGTCGCCATTATCATTGTCGGCACTGTCGCATCCGAACCCTTGATCAGCACAGAATTTTGGCCTACCATTGGCTCCCTGGCCATCCTGGTTGTGCTTCATATCTGTTTTTCTTACTTAACCTTAAACCAGATTGGGAACAAATTCTTTCTGGGAGAGCCATCTATCCTGATTAAGGATGGAGAAATCATTGAAGATCAGCTGGAAAAAGCGCATTTGTCAGTCTCACAGGTTTTATCGATCCTGCGGAGCAAAGGATTTCCCAAAGTTTCTGATGTTGAGTATGCTGTACTGGAACCAATCGGGGAAATCAGCGTAATTCCCAAGACGGAAAATACCCCTGTTACTGTCGAGCATCTCAACATTAATATTGAAGATGAAGGCCTGCCTGTTTCTGTCATAGTCGACGGAAAGATTCAGCTCAGAAATTTAAAGCTTCTGCATCTTTCAAAAGATTGGCTGACAAAAAAACTGGATGAGAACAGCCTTTCAGCTAAAGACATCCTCTATGCTTTTGTAAATGAAAAGACAAAGACCCTGATTGTAAACAAAAGAGGAAAAGGCAAACTAACGATCAAGGATCACCGCAGACAGGAAAAATAGGAGCTGCCTTTTTACAGGCAGCTCCTATTTTCACGATTGTGCTGATTGGGACAGTTCACTCCTCAACACAAATTTCTGCAGTTTCCCGCTCGCGTTCCGCGGCAGGCTTTCACAGAAAATGTATTTTCTCGGCCGCTTATAATTGGCAAGCCTGCTGCTTTCCTTGCACCAGCTGTCCAATTCTTCCTCTGATACAGAAGGGTCTTTTTTAACAACGAATGCCGTCACAGTCTCTCCCCACCTGTCATCCGGCTGGCCGATGACTGCTGCGTCCAGGACTCCGCTATGTTCAAACAGGACATCCTCAATTTCCCTCGGGTAGATATTCTCTCCGCCGCTGATGATCATGTCATCCACCCTGTCCCTTACCCATAGGTAGCCATCTTCATCTAAAGCACCGATGTCCCCTGAATGGTACCATCCTTTATATAATGCTTTTTCTGTTGTTTCTTTCATATTGTAATATCCCTTCATCATGCTGGGACCTTTGACAATGATTTCTCCTGCTTCCCCTGCAGGAAGGATATCTTCGGGATCTGATGGCCCGTTATCGTTCGGCCTGACAATCCTGATCTCATGATTCAGGCAAGCCTGGCCGGCAGAGCCTGCTTTTGAAAGCTGATCATGCTCAGAAAGGAATGTGATGGCCGGTCCCATCTCTGTCATTCCGTAAGCCTGGACCAATAAGATACCAAGCTTCTCCCTGCACAGCTTAACAAGTGCCGGGGCCATCGGCGCAGCCCCGTACAAGCCAAGTTTCAGGCTGTCCAGGCAGTAAGCCATAAGATCTTCCTGCAATATCATATTCCACATAGTCGGAGCAGCGAAAAACTTAGTGATTCCCTCCTCCTCTATCAGCTGCAGCACCTTTTTAGGATTGAATTGATGGAGGATGATATTTCCAGCCCCTACATGGACGCGGGGAAGAAAGGCGCAATGCAGCTCTGCACAATGAAACATCGGTGCAGTGACCAGCCCTTTGTCAGAGGGTTCAAGCTTTGTCGCTGCAATAACCGTCAAGCTCTGTTCAGCCATATGCCTGTGTGTATGAATGACTCCTTTAGGCCGGCCGGTCGTTCCGCTTGTATACATGATCGCATAATCATCATCTTCACTGACATCAGCAAAAACCGGGCTGTCAGAGGCTTGCGAGACTTTTTCATCAAATGAGGCCGCATAGGAAGGCGGCTCCTCATCAATATACCAGAAAGCTGTTGCAGGAAATTGTCCTTCAAGAGCGGAAACCACTGGTTCAAGTGCCTCTTCGTAAATTAGAACCTTCGGGCTGGCATCTCTAAGGATATATGCTGCTTCTTCAGCCTGAAGGCGGAAATTGATTGGATTGAAAACGGCCCCGATTTTAGCACAGGCGAAAAAGACTGCCGCCAATTCCTCTGTGTTATATAAAAAAACAGAAACCCTGTCCCCCTTGCTGACACCTTCAGCAGCGAGCGCATGTGCGACCCGGTTGATGCGCAGATTCCATTCACTATAAGTGTATCGCCTGTTCTTCCTGACATCGTACACTGCCTCTTTTGCCGGAAATTTCATTACAGCAAGATCCAAAATCCTTCCTATCGTCACTGTCATGGCGTACCTCCTGAATATATTTATCAGCACCTTACCAGTCTGTCACAAGCGTTCTATGATGGTCGCATTTGCCATTCCATAGCCTTCGCACATTGTCTGCAGCCCGTACCTCCCTCCTGTCCTTTCCAGTTCATAGATCAGCCCTGTCATGATCCTTGCGCCGCTTGCTCCGAGCGGGTGGCCGAGTGCAATGGCTCCGCCGTTTGGATTCAGCTTAGCAGGATCGGCTCCAGTCTCCTTCAGCCACGCAAGAGGCACTGAAGCAAAGGCTTCATTCACTTCAAATATATCAATATCCCCGATTGAGAGCCCTGCTTTTTGCAGCGCCCTTTCCGTTGCCGGAATCGGCCCTGTCAGCATTAGGGTCGGATCTGATCCTACCACCGTTCTTGTAAGGATACGGAATCTCGGACGAAACCCAAGACTCTCTGCCTTCTCCCTTGACATGATCAAAAGGGCAGCTGCCCCGTCGCTTATCTGGCTGGAATTGCCTGCATGGATCCTGCCATTCTCCATGAATGCCGGCTTCAAGGTTCCCAGCAGCTCAAGTGATGTGTCCTTCCGCGGTCCGGAATCCTCTGATGCAATAAACATTGTCCCATCATCCTGCAGCGCCTTAATTGGGGCAATCTCACTTTGGAATTTGCCCTCTGCCTGTGCTTTCAGCGCTTTCTCGTGGCTTTCAAGAGAATATTCATCAAGCTGCTGTCTGGAGAATCCGTATTTTTCTGCGATTCTCTCTGCTGAAAGGCCCTGGTGGATCATCTCATGCTTCCTTTTAAGATTTTCACTTAATTTGGCTCCCTGAAAGCTGCTGCCAATCGGAACACGGGACATGCTCTCCACTCCGCCGGCTATGACGATATCCATATCCCCCGCGAGTATTGCCTGCGCTGCAAAATGGACTGCCTGCTGGCTTGAACCGCATTGCCTGTCAATGGATACACCAGGTACCTCAACAGGAAATCCGGCAATCAAAGAGGCAATCCTCGCTATATCACCTGCCTGCTCACCGGTTTGGCTGACACAGCCCATGATGACATCATCAACTAAAGAAGGATTGAGGCCCGCCCTCTCAGTCAGCTCTTTCAATATGAAAGCTGCAAGCTCATCTGGCCTTATATTCTTCAGTACGCCATTCTTCTTTCCTATCGGCGTCCGCACAGCTTCAGCAATAACAGCTTCCCTCATCGGCCAATCTCCTTTCTATCAGCATATTCCTAAAGGCCAAGCCCTTTGGCTATGATGGATTTCATGATTTCATTGGTACCGGCATAAATGCTCGCAACCGGAATATCCCTGTACCTTCTTGCAATCTCATACTCTTCCATATATCCATAGCCGCCATGAAGCTGAAGGCATTCAGCTGCTATCCTTCTGGCATTATCAGTCAGCTTCCATTTAGCCATAGAAACTTTTTGCGTGATATCCTTGCCTTCCATATGCTCCTTATTCAAGGTGACGAGGAAGCTTCTTCCCATCTCGATATCAGTGGCCATTTCTGCCATTTTAAATTGGGTGTTCTGGAAATTTCCCACCGGTCTGCCGAAGGCCTCCCTGCTTTTCACATAAGATAATGTAAGCTCCAGCATGACTTCAGAAGCAGCTTGTGCAGCAATGGCAACTACAAGCCTTTCCTGCTGCAGCTTTTTCATCATATATTGAAACCCTTGCCCTTCTTCTCCAATCAGATTTTCTTTAGGAACAAGACAGTCTTCAAAGATTAGCTCAGCCGTATCCTGAGAATGAAGGCCGATTTTATCCAGTTTTCTCCCCCTCGAAAAACCCTTGCATCCCCTTTCTACCGCAAGCAGGCTGATTCCCTTATATTTGGGGACCGCTTGAGGATCTGTTTTGCAGGCGACAATAACCAGATCGGCGTGCATCCCATTTGTGATGAATGTTTTTTGCCCGTTGAGACGATAATAATCACCTTCGTCAACAGCTGTCGTACTGATCCCTGCAAGATCGGAACCTGCACCAGGTTCTGTCATCGCAATCGCTGTAATAATGTCACCGGAAGCACATTTGGGGAGCCACTTATCCTTCTGTTTTTCAGAGCCAAATTCAGAAATATAGGGCACGGCTATGTCATTATGCAGGCCTATACCAACCAGTCCTGAACCCACTCTTTCCAATTCTTTATTAATAACGACGGAAAAACCCCAGTCAGTTCCGCTGCCTCCGTATACTTCATCTAAATCAGGACAGAGAAAACCCTGCTCTCCCATCTTCCTCCAGAAATCCCTTGGTATAAGCCGCTCTTGCTCCCATTGACCGTAGAAGGGATAGGCTTCCTTCTCCAGAAATTTCTTTAAGGCCTTTTGAAAAATCTGATGTTCCTCTTTAAGAAATCCTGTTTTTATAACCATGCTCCTCTCCCTTAGAAAACGCTTACATCAATAATTAATATCTCACTTCGGCTGCATGCGGATTGCCCCGTCAAGCCGGATGGTCTCTCCATTGAGCATCGGGTTTTCTATTATACTTTGTGCCAGCAAAGCAAATTCCTCTGGAAAGCCAAGACGGCGGGGAAACGGGACCGTTTTGCCAAGTGCAGACTTTGCTTCCTCAGGCAAAGAATCAAACATGGGAGTATGAAACAGGCCAGGGGCAATTGCCATCACCCTAATGCCGTATTCAGCCAGTTCCCTGGCAATCGGAAGGGTCATGCTTGCCACGCCTCCTTTGGAAGCACTGTAGGCTGCCTGCCCGACCTGCCCTTCAAAGGCAGCAACAGAAGAGGTGCTGATAATGACTCCTCTTTCCCCTCCTTCATCTGGTTCATTATTCTTCATCTTTTCTGCAACCAGCCGGATCATATTGAAGGTGCCAATCAAATTGACTGATATTACTTTTGAGAATAATTCGAGATCATGTACCCCCCTTTTGCTTATTACCTTTTGCCCCGCTGCAATGCCTGCGCAGTTAATGCATACGTTTATGCTACCAAACCTCTCAATGGCTGAGTTGAAAGCTTCGGACGCTTGATGGGCATCTGTAACATCTGCTTTGACAAACAGGCAGCTGCTGCCAAGCTCTTTTTGAATGCTGCTGCCCTTGTCACCGGACATATCAACAATGCAAACCCTGCCTCCCTTCTCTATGATCCTTCTTGCTGCAGCCTCGCCCAGTCCTGATGCACCGCCAGTTACAACAGCTGATATGTTTTTCATATGCATTCGGGCAATCCTCCTTTTTAAAGAATATTCTGAATATATAATTCTAGCTACCTGCTGAATTCTCCTTTTTCTTCCTATAGAATATTGCTATTTCCTTTGTTTAAAGTTACCATTGGCGTTCACAAAACTTTTGAAACATTCATAGAGAAGTTCGTGTATAATGAAATGGCTTACAACAGCACTACAATCTTTCTGTAAAGGATATGTTAAATGACAAATAAACGAATTGCTTGGATTACAGACAGCACAGCATTTATCACCAAGGAGCTTGAGCAGCATCAGGATGTTTATGTAATGCCTCTTACCATTGCATTTTCATCGGGCACCTATGAGGATGGGATCGATTTATCCTCTGATGATTTATATATGAAACTAAAAGCTGAAAAAGAAGTTCCGAAAACATCACAGCCTTCTGTCGGCAAATTCGCCGAGCTGTTTGAAAAATTAAAAGCTGATTATGACTGTGCAATCGCTGTCCACATCTCTTCCAAATTGAGCGGCACCCTGAACAGCTGCATGCAGGGCGCAGAGATAGCAGGCTTTCCAGTTGAAACAGTAGACTCAAAGATGATGTCTTATATCATTACCGGCCTGCTGAATAAGGGGATCGAGCTTCAATCCCAAGATACGGACTGGAAAGAAATTGCCCAAACACTAAGGCTTGAAGCCAATCAGTTTGAGAATTATATTCTGCTGGGCAATCTGGACCAATTCTACAAGGGCGGAAGAATGTCCGGGACTCAGTATCTCCTGGGAAGCATACTAAAAGTAAAGCCGATTATCCACGTTGACCGGAATGGAGAATTCCAGCTTTTTGATAAGGTGCGTTCGGAGAAAAAAGCCGTACGGCGCATGATAGAGCTTCTTGAAGAATCTGCAGAGAAACACAGAATAAAACAAGTACAGATCATGCATGGCAATGTCCTTGAAAAAGCACAGGAAATTGAAAAAGAGATTTTAACCAGATTTCCTGAAATGGGTACCTTCATCGGGGAAATCAGTTCAACAATTGCTGTGCATGCCGGGGAAGGCACCGTTGCTGTCGTCTGGCATTTTGAATAAACATACTGCACCTTCCGAACAGGAATCTTCTTGTTTTGGGAGGTTTTTTTTATGGAAAAAGCGAAACTATTAGAATGAGATGCAGCAAAGGGAGATGAACGAATGAGCATTGCAGTAATTTCAGATATACACGGAAATATCACTGCACTCGATCGGGTGCTGGGTTATTTAGAGGAGCGGAGGATCGACCGGATCTTTTGTCTCGGCGACCTCGTCGGGAAAGGGCCGCATTCAAAGAAAGCGATAGCGCGGGTTCAAGAAAAATGTGAAGTAGTAGTGCGCGGAAATTGGGATGACTTTATCCAGAAGCCGGCCGATTTTCCTGATCTTCAATGGCATCAGGAACAAATCGGCAAGGAAGGAATGGACTATTTAGGTACCCTTCCTTTTCATCATGACTTTATGATGAGCGGAAAATATATCAGACTTTTTCATGCTTCCGCTAAAAGCATTTACCACCGGGTAGTGCAGATGCGCCACCCGATTGAGGAACGGGAGGCTATGTTCGGGGCAAGTGATTTCATTGACGAAGATAAAAGGGAAATCATTCCTGACGTAGTCGGGTATGGAGATATCCATGCTGCTATGCTGGAGCCGATTGATCCCAAAAAGGTCCTGTTCAACACTGGAAGCGTCGGCAATCCGCTTGATGTGCCGGAAGCCTCTTTTGTTATCCTGCATGGTACATATCTTTCGGAAGAGCCGGCCCCTTTTTCAATCGAAATGGTCCGCCTTCCTTATGATATTGAAAAAGAAATCAGCATGGCCCGCGAGATGGGCATGCCAAACCTTGAACCCTATGCTCTGGAACTGAGGGAGGCTATTTATAGAGGCAGGCAGAAGGCTTAGGCTGGATAAAGAAATGTCTGCTGGAGCTAAGGGAAGTTTATATTTGTTGGGATGTAGATATTGAACTCCTTGGCAACAGTCGGGAAAACTACCAAGGTACGGATGTTGAACTTAATAATGTTTCCAAAGGATATAAAAAGAGAGTAAGGATTGCGAAAAATAATAGAAACTGAAACTCTTAGCTTGCAACGTATTATTGCACATAAATTTTAAAAACCCTGTTGCTTGGAGTGGAAGGCACGTAGACTCCTGCGGGATTGCAGCGGCAAAGCTGAGATTCCGCAGGAGCGGCAGCGACGAGGAAGCTCAGCGCCGCCCCGTGGAAAGCGAAGTGCCTGGAACGCAAAGCAACAGCCCCATCCTCAAACAAAACAGACTGTACACATATAGCATACAGTCCGTACATTTTTTAAAAAATCACCACTTCCCTCACTTCTCCAGCCAGGAATACATATAATTTTCATCTTCATATTTCCTTGCCTTCTTCACAACCTTTAAAGGCTTAAAAGTATCTATCATAACAGCCAGCTCCAGTGTTTCCTTTTTGCCAATGCTTGCCTCTGTCTTTCCCGGGTGAGGGCCGTGCGGGATTCCTCCGGGATGAAGGGTGATGGAGCCTTCCTTGATCCCTTTTCGGCTCATGAAATTCCCTTCGACATAATATAAAAGCTCATCACTGTTCACATTGCTGTGGTAATAGGGTGCCGGGATGCTTTCCGGATGATAATCATATAATCGCGGGACGAATGAGCAGACAACAAAATTATGCCCTTCAAATGTCTGGTGGACTGGCGGCGGCTGGTGGACACGGCCGGTGATCGGCTCAAAATCGGAAATATTGAAGGCCCATGGATATAGATACCCGTCCCACCCCTCGACATCAAGAGGATGATGGGCAAGAATATGTTCATGAAGATGGCCCCTCGTTTTTGTGACTACCTTATGAGGCCCTCTTTCTGTATGGGTCTCCAGTTTTTCAGGGCCACGGATATCACGCTCGCAGAATGGGCTGTGCTCAAGCAGCTGTCCGTACTCATTTCTGTACCTTTTTGGAGTCGTAATCTGGCTGAATGATTCAACAATAAGTGCCTTTGTGTCTTTTTCCGGAATGATCCTGAAAATCGTGCCGATCGGAATGACAATATAGTCCCCCGGCCCATAGCTGATTGTCCCGAACATCGTTTCAAACATGCCGTTTCCATAATGGATATAGTACATCTCATCTCCATCGCTGTTCCGGTAATAATCCTGCATATTTTCTGAGATATTAGCCGAAGCGATCAGCAGATCATCGTTTCCAAGCAGATATTCCCTTGCTTGAAGGGCATTTCCTCCATGCTTGATGTTCTCCGTCAGCAGATGCCGGTGTTTAAGTGCCGCCATTTCCTCATATTCTGGAAGATAGCTGCCTGAGAGGGATACCTCTTCTGTTTCTGTCGGCATAAAATGATGATACAAAATTGACTGAGTCCCCGAAAAGCCCTTTGTTCCCATGACCTGCTCCCTGAAAAGGGACCCATCTTCTTTTTTGAACATCGTGTGGCGTTTGTGCGGGATCCTCCCCATTTGCCTGTAGTACAAGCCTTCTCCCCCTTTCAGTCTGAAATCGTATTGAACAGCTTTCCAAGACCCGTGATTTCCAGCTCTACCGTATCGCCGGGCTTAAGCCAGCGGTGAACATCTTCCCCGAGCTCAAGGATGCAGCCGGTCCCTACTGTACCAGAACCAATCAGCTCCCCAGGGTAAAGTGTGGTATTCTCTGAAGCCCGCTCTATCATTTCACTGAATGAATAATAGATATCCTTAAGATTTCCTTCTGACAGCAGGATCCCGTTCACTTTCGCTGTCATATCCAAATCATACCCATTGTCCACCCGATAGCTCTCCAGCTCATCTTTTGTCACAATATAAGGGCCGATTGAAGTGGCAAAATCCTTTCCTTTTGCCGGTCCAAGACCGACCTTCATTTCTTTTCTTTGAATATCCCTGGCACTCCAGTCATTTAAGATGCAGTATCCAAAAATATATCCGTCCGCCTCTTTGGCAGAGATATTTTGGCCTTCTTTGCCGATGATACAGGCAATTTCCAATTCATAGTCCAGCTTGCTGCAGCCGGCAGGCAGAGTAATAGGCTCACCTGTCCCTTTTATGGATAGATGGTTGGAAAAATAAAATACCGGCAGCTCATACCATTCTTTTACCATTTCCAGGCCCCTGTTTTCCCGGGCTGTTTTGACATGCTCCTCAAAAGCATAAAAGTCACGGAAGCTTTTTGGGCATGGAAGCGGAGCCTTCAGTGTTACTTCCTCCAAAGGGTAAGCACCGCTGCCCGATTCTTTCCATTCAGGATGTGACTCAATCTGCTCCATGAAAAATGGATGATTTTCTAAAAATGCCAATAATGTTTTTGGTAGGATTCCCTTCGAAGCTTCATGCATATCAACAGCAGCAGTGCCCTCCAGCCAGCCGGACCTGACCGATCCATCCTGTTTTTGAAAGGTTATGAACTTCATTCCATCACCCCGGATCTGATTTTCTGATAATCTCGAAAACATCTGCAAGCGGGCCAGTATACATATGTCCCGCCAGCCTTCCAACCGGATCCAGCTTTTCAGTGTCGATTTTCCCATTATGATACAGGTCATCATTCACCTGCACATGCCTAACCATGCCAATCACCAGGCTTCCAGACCCTGGACCGTCTCCAAAGTGCAGGAGCTGATGGAGAGTGCATTCAAGATGGACTTGGGAACGCTTAATTCTCGGCGGCTTCACACTAGCGCTTCTTTCCTGCTCCAGCCCCGCCATTTCCAGTTCATTTACTTCACGTGCATAATCCGCTGCACATATATTCATTTTCTCTGCCATACTTCTGCTGACGATATTGATGACAAACTCCCCGGTTTCTTCAATATTAAGAAGTGTATCTTTTTTCTTTCCGTCTGTTCCCTTTCGCATAGGGGAAAAGCATACAAGCAGGGGGTTCGCACAGACGGCTGTAAAAAAGCTAAATGGTGCTGCATTGACGTTGCCGCTGTTGTCCATGGTCGTTACAAAGGCGATGGGACGGGGAAGAATGGATCCTGACAGGATTTTGTACCCCTCCTGCCAGGATAGGGAAGACACCGGGATTTCCACTTTTACACTCTCCTCCCCCTCACGGCCTGGCCAATAGCTTCAAGAACTGCATCATTATCTTCCTCTGTACCGATTGTTAATCTGACAGCCTCTCCCTGAAAGCTTGCATGAGTAAATTTCCTGACGATGATGCCTGATTCCATGAGCTTTTCAGCAAGTGCCCCTTGAATGAAAAGAAAGTTAGCTTCTGAGGCATAACACATGAATCCAAGCTCTTGAATACGGCCGCGCATTCTTTCTCTTTCCGTTCTGTTCTTTTCTCCACTCATCCTGACAAAATACTGATCCTCCAGCGCTGCTATGGCTGCGGCCTGTGAGAGGGCATTCACATTGAATACCTCCCTTACCTTATCCAGCTCTGCTATGATGGATGGATGCATCATTCCATATCCTGCCCGGAGCCCTGCAAGCCCGTATGCTTTTGAAAATGTCCGCAATACTGCAACATTATCGTGGAAGGTAAGCAGTTTTTCTGCCTCAGTCCTTTTTTCATGGTTCATATATTCATAATAGGCTTCATCCAGAACGATAAGTATATGTGCCGGTACAGCAGCGATGAATTGCTGGATAGCCTCTTTACATAAAGCTGTACCTGTCGGGTTGTTTGGATTGCAGATAAAGATCATCTTTGTTCTGGAGCTAATGCGGCTGCCCATCTCTACTAGATCGTGTAAGCCATCTTTAAGCGGGACTTCGACAGCCTTTCCGCCTTCAATCACGACATTTGCCTTGTACCTGGGAAAGGTAAGGTCTGCCATGATTGCTTCATCACCTTCACTGATATAGGCTCTTGCCAGGAGCCTGATGAGTTCCTCGGAACCGTTGCCGATTGAAATATACTCAGAAGGCAGATTGAGGAAATTGCCCAATGTCCGTTTGAGCGCTGAACATGCCCCATCAGGGTAGCGGGAGAGGTTTCCGGCCTGTTTGCTCATGGCTAAACTGACTAGCTTTGAGCAGCCGTATGCATTTTCATTGTCTGCAAGGCTTCTGATGCGGGAAAGCTTGTATTTTTCTTTTAATTCTTCTGCAGCTATCCCTAAAGGATAAGGGGTGATTCCCCTGATGCTTTCCTTCGTTAAAATCCGATCCATAGGAGAACCCCCTTTCTGTTTATAAGAATTACAGGTTTCCGCGTCTTTCCTGCTCTCTTTCAATCGACTCGAACAGCGCCTTGAAATTGCCTTCGCCAAACCCTCTTGCTCCTTTGCGCTGGATGATTTCGATGAATAAAGTAGGCCTGTCGACGACCGGCTTTGTAAAGATCTGCAAGAGGTAGCCTTCATCATCCCTGTCTACCAGAATGCTGAGCTCTTTCAGCTTATCAATCTCTTCGTCTATTTGGCCGACCCTCTCAGACAGCATCTCATAATAGGAAGAAGGAGTATCAAGGAATTCAACCCCATTTTTTCTGAGGACAGATACCGTCTGGACAATATCCTCTGTTAGGATGGCCAAATGCTGTACGCCTGCCCCATTATAGAATTCCAGGAACTCCTGGATTTGCGATTTCCTTTTCCCTTCTGCCGGTTCATTAATCGGGAACTTGATTCTTCCGCCGTTATGCATCACTTTGGACATGAGTGCGGAATATTCTGTGCTGATGTCAGAATCGGTGAAATGCTTCATTTCCTTGAATCCCATGACATTGGCGTAATAGTTCACCCATTCTTCCATTTCTTCCACATTTCCGACCACATGATCGATGCCGATGAAGCCGGCATCCTCGAATGGGGCCTTCGTTTCATATGGCTCATAACCCGGCATAAAGGCACCCTTATAATGATTCCGTTCCACCAAAGTGTGTATGGTATCTCCATATGTACCGATCACCGCCTTTTTGAGCTTGCCATGGTCATCCTCCAGCTCAAATGGCGGAACCAGTTCAATTGCGCCGCGCTCTACCGCACCTTTGTAAGCACTTTCAACATCATCAACAGCAAGGGCGATATCTTTGACCCCGTCACCGTGCTTCTTCACAAAAGCAGCCACCTTTGTTTCCTCTGTGAGCGAGCCTGTCACTACCAGCCTGATTTTTCGCTGCTGCAGTACATATGACACTGTCTCCCTGTTTCCTGTCTCAAGCCCTGAATAAGCGACAGGCTTGAAGCCAAAGCATGTGCAGAGGTAATGGCTGGCCTGTTTGGCATTGCCTGTATAAATTTCAAGATAGTCGACTTCCTTGACCGGAAAAATTTCTTCTGCCTTTTGTAATGGCGAAACCGTTCTTTGTTCCATCCTAATCCCTCCAACTGTTTTAATTTTCAGATTTATCTTAAAATATTTCTTTTCCTTCAGGCAAGAGCGCAGTGTGAAGCTCTGCTGCTGTAAAGCATTTCTTATGTTTTCACTTTTTCCCTAGCAGGCAGATGGATGCTTCTCGCTTTAAGAGATTCTACCGCTTCCAGCAGGGCTTCTGCTGAACTTGGATGAGCATACACAGGAAACAGCATATCTTCTTCCCTGGCAGCCATTTCAAGCAAAGAGACACCAGCACAAATCAGTTCCTGTGCGCCATCTCCTATCATATGAACGCCTAAAAGAAAGCCTGTTTCCTTTTCAAAAATCACTTTGGCCATTCCTTCCCTGCTCCCCTTCACACTTGCATAGCCCAAGGAAGAAAAAGGAAAGATTCCCGTGTCTATTTTATAACCCGCTTCCAGTGCCTCTTGCTCCGTCAGACCTGCATAAGCAATAGGCGGCTGGGTATGGATGACAACAGGGGCAAAACGCAAGTCAGCCTCCGTTTTCAAACCGGCAATCGTTTCGGCTGCAGCCTTTCCCTGTCTGATTGCCTTTGATGCGAGCGGCGGTCCGTCTGCCACGTCCCCAGCTGCAAAAATATGGCTGACAGAGGTTTTCCCTTGCTGGTCTATCTTAATAAATCCCGCTGTGTCTATTTCCACTCCCGCTCTATCAAGCCCCAGATTGGCAGTATTGGGCCGGAAGCCGGCTGCAGTTAAGAAACAGCTTCCTTTCAGCTGCTTATTTTCTCCGCCCAGTTCATAATTAATCTCGACACCCGAACCGCTTTCTTCTACAGACAGGAGCTTTGCCCCGCGGTAAACTTTGATTCTATTTTTCTTCAAGATTCTGCCGATCTCCCTATTCACAGCCGCATCAAATCCAAAATCATCTTTTTCCTGATCCAGCATAATTGATGTCCTGGCCCCGAAAGCCTGAAAGCTCATGGCCATTTCCAGGGCGATATAGCCGCTCCCGTAAATAATGAGCTCATCAGGAAGCTTTTTCAGGGAAAATACAGACCAGCAGTCCAAAAGCTTTTCGGAACGCGGGGAATTATCGTGTGGCCAAATTGGTGTGCTTCCGGTTGCTATGAGGCAGTGTTTGAAGCGGAATACCTGATATGCTTCGCCATTTTCAATGCCCATCCGGTCAGCTGAGAGAAAAAAGGCATTGCCTTTCACCAGCTCAATCTCATTGCTTTTGCACAGCTCTTCAACTCCTTTTTTCAGCTGTGCTGTTTTCCGGTCTTTTTCATTCATGAGCTTTTCCAGCTGGAAAGCGGAAAAAGACAGTTCAATGCCGTATTCACCCGCAGCCTTTATCTTCCTGATCCGGTCTGCAGCTTCGGCATAAAGCTTAGAAGGAATGCACCCCTTATGGAGGCATACACCGCCAAGATCCGTTTTTTCAATCAGCGTGACCTTTCTGCCTAGCTGTGCCGCCCTGATGGCTGCCTGGTAGCCGCCGGGTCCCCCTCCAATGATCACAACATCCTTTTCATAAGCCAGTTCCCCTACTACCATCACACCAGCTCCAATAGCATCAGTTTGGGATTCTCGATCAGTTCCGCAAAACGGTTAGTAAAACCGACAGCAGCAGCGCCATCTGCTATCCTGTGGTCAAATGACATGGAAAGCTTCATGATGGAGCGGATGACAATCTGATCGTCCTTATCGACCACCGGCATTTTTTTCGTCTTATGCAAGGAAATAATGCTTGTCTGCGGGTGCAGGATGATCGGGGTGGCGCCGGTGCTGCCGTTCAATGGCCCCACATTGCTTACCGTGAAAGTGCCTCCGGCCGTTTCCTTTGCCAACAGCCTGCCATCCAGCGCCTTCCTGGTCAAATTCTGCAGATCCGCTGCGATTTCGGCAATCGTCTTTTCCTCCGCATTCCGGATGACCGGCACGATAAGGCCATCCTCCGCATTGACGGCCACCCCAATATGGTGCTCAGGCAGCAAATGGATCAGTCCAGCCTTCTCATCCAGCCTGCTGTTAAACACGGGGAAGCGTTTGAGAGCCATTGATAAAGCTTTTATATAAAAAGCTGTCATCGTCACTTGCTTTTCCTGCTTTTTGAGCTCTTCCCGGTATACGGAAAGCTCTGTGACATCCACATCCTCAAAATGGGTGCAATGAGGAATAAGGGAAAGCGACTGAACCATCTTCTCGGCAGTCATTTTCCGCCGTCCTGAGTAAGAGATGGCAGAATCATGAGCGGCTACCGGTCTCTCTGGATCTTTTTTTATCTTCCCGGACTCTTTTTCCCTTGCAGACACATCACCTTGTCCGGCCATCCTGAAAATATCGGTGTCCACCACTCTTCCGCCAGGACCTGATCCTTCAATATCATCTATGTTTATATCATTTTCTCTTGCAAGCTTCCTTGTGTAAGGTGATGCGAGGATTCTCTTCACTTGTTTGCCAGCTTGTGATCCCTCTTCAATTGCTGCTTGGCGGCTGTTTTCCGGCTCCAGCAGAAGCAGTACTGCCCCAACTTCTACCGTCTCCCCTGGCTTTACCGCAAACTCACGGACTATGCCCGCTCTTGGCGCAGGTATTTCTGCTGTCATTTTATCGGTCTGAACCTCGACCAGGGGCTCATCCGCCCGCACAAAATCACCCTGTTTGACAAGGAAACAATTGATTTCTGCTTCTGACATCCCTTCCCCGATATCATGGAGCTTCACTTCCATATTAAAACACCTCCTGATAAAAGCTCAGTTGATTGCTTAGAACGTCCAGACCTTTTCAATCGCACGGCAGACTCGTTCAGCCGTCGGCAGATAATGGTCTTCAAAACCGAAATAGGGAACAGGTGCATCAAAGCCTGCAACCAGTTCAGCCGGTGCTTTCTGATATAAGAAGGAGGTATCATTGATAATGGCCAGAACATCATTGCCAACAGAGGTTGATGCATGAGCCTCCTGGACAATGACGGTGCGCCCCGTTTTCTGCACCGAGGCAGAGATGATATCCTTATCCAGAGGATACAAGGTGCGGAGGTCTAGAACATCACATGAAATACCTTTTCTCTTCATTTCCTCAGCAGCCTTCATGGCAATCGGCACCATAGCGCCCCAGGCGATGACCGTCACATCATCTCCATCCATTAATTTACTCCCTTTGCCTATCTCTACGGCATACTTTCCCTCCGGCACCTCTGCCCGCAGTGACCGATAGCTTTTCATCGGTTCTAGAAACAGGACAGGGTCAGGATCCTCAATGGCGGCAATCAAGAGCCCTTTTGCATCAGCCGGATTGGACGGGCAGACTACCTTAATGCCCGGCATATGGGTAAAAAGGGCTTCAGTACTGTCACAATGGATTTCCGGTGCTCTTACTCCTGCACCATATGGGGCCCTTATCACAAGCGGGACGGTATAATGTCCCATCGACCTCATTCGGAGCCGGGAGGCATGTGTCATGATCTGCTCAAAGGCAGGATAAATAAAGCCAAGAAACTGGATTTCCGCCACAGGCCTGAATCCATTGACGGCCATCCCGATGCTTGCACCGATGAATCCCGCTTCACTCAGCGGGGTGTCCATGACCCGCTCTTCACCGTATTTTTCCTGCAGGCCTTCGGTCGCGCGGAACACCCCTCCATTTTTCCCGATATCCTCTCCGAGCACCAGAACTTCATCATTTTCCGCCAGCATGATGTCCAATGCTTCATTTACTGCCTGTACAAGCGTCATGGTGCTGGTCTTGACTGCTGTTTCCATCTAAGCACCCCCAAGCTGGCTAAGGTATTTTTCCTTTTGCTCTTTTAGCGGCCATATCAGCTCTGCAAACACATGATCAAAAATATCAGCCGGATCGGCAGGCGGGTATGCTTCCATCTCTGCAATAGCCAAATCAATTTCTGCAGCTGCTTCCGATTCTGCTCTCTTTGCCCAGTTCTCATCGTACAGATCTTTATTCTTCAGCCAGCGTTCCATTCTAAGAATCGGATCGATTTTTCCTCTTAGAACGCTGCTTTCCTGCTGATCCCTGTATTTGGCGGGATCATCGGCGGTCGTATGGGCACCATATCTCCATGTCACCGCCTCGATTAAGGTCGGACCGCCGCCTTCCCTTGCCCTCTCCAGCGCCTTTTTGGTCTCACGATATACAGCAAATACATCGTTCCCATCAACCCGGACACCAGGAATGTCATAGGCAAGGCTTTTTTGCGCAATAGTTTTGGTATTCATCTGCTTTGACAGCGGGACGGAAATCGCATATTGGTTGTTTTGATTGAAAAAGACCACAGGCGCCTTAACGATGCTGGCAAAATTGAGGCCCTCATGAAAATCCCCTTCAGAAGTGGCCCCGTCTCCAAAATAGACAATGGCAGCTTTTTTCGTTCCTTTGCGTTTTTCCGCATATGCCGCCCCGGCTGCATGTGGGATCTGGGTGGCGATCGGAATTGCAGGAGGAAAGATATTCTTTCCTTCAGGGGGAATGCATCCTTCATTTCGTCCGTTCCAGAATAGCAGCACGTTTCTCATTGAATGCCCGAAAGCCAAAGCTGCTCCATGGTCCCGATAGGTAGGGAACATCCAATCCGATTCTTCGAGCGCCATCGCGCTCCCTATCTGGGCAGCTTCCTGGCCTTCAAACGGAGCATACGTCCCTATCCTTCCCTGGCGCTGCAGGCTGACCGCTTTCCGGTCAAAGACCCTGATCCGGACAAGCTGCCTGTAGAACTCCAGAGCAAGCTCTGTGTCAAACCCTGAGGTACCGGATACCTCGTTTCCGTTTTCATCAATCATCCTATTGACTGGAAATTGGCTCTCCATCCTATCACCCTTTTCAGTAAAGTCATTGGCATACAGTTATGTCCGGACTGCCCATTTCGGCCGTTTCATATGGGAAAAAAAGCTGTTCCTCCTGGTTCTCGCTTCAATCCTCTGCTCGCAGAACTGGTTGGCAGCCTCAATGGTTGTGATCCCTTCAGCTGCCGAATAGTCGTACACATTAAGCAGCGCACTATATATCGCCTTCGTTTTCCGGAGGACCCTTTCTTTATTAGGGGAATACAGTTCATCTGCCACCTGGATAAGTCCGCCGGCATTCACAATATAGTCCGGTGCATAAAGAATTCCTTTTTGCTGGAGCATGCCGCCATGCCTGAATTCAAGCAGCTGATTATTCGCCGACCCGGCAACCGCCCTGACCCGGAGCTGTTCTATACTTTCATCGTTGAGGATGCCTCCCAGAGCACAGGGGACAAAGACATCAGCATCTGCACGGTAAATTTCTTCACTGCTGACCGCTTTGAGGCCCGCTCCCATTTTTCCCGCCTTTGCCATCAGCTCATTGATGGCTTCTTCATTGATATCAGCAACATAAAGATCAGCGCCTTCCTCCAGCAGCTTTTCAGCCACTTTGAACCCTACCTTGCCGAGCCCCTGGATGCTGTAGGACCGTCCGCCAAGGTCCGATGTCCCATAAAGAACCTGGTTTGTGGCTTTAAGCCCATAAATCACCCCTTGGGCAGTCGGAACAGAAGAGTCCCCGCTTCCCCCATATTCTTCGTCAGCACCTACAATGCAATTGGTTTCCTTCATGGCGTGGACAAAGTCTTCAGGGGTGGTTCCCATATCTGTGCCTGTGTAGAACCTTCCATTCAACGATTCAACGAATTGGCCGAATGCCCTGAAAAGCTCGGGTGTCTTATCCTTTGAAGGATCGCCGATGATCACCGCTTTCCCTCCGCCAAAATCTACATCTGCTGCAGCGCACTTATAAGTCATCCCCTTGGACAGACGCAGGACATCTTCAAGTGCTGCGTCTGCCGAAGGATAGGGAAACATCCTGCAGCCGCCAAGTGCAGGACCCAGCCTTGTGCTGTGGATCGCAATGATCGCCTTAAGGCCTGTTGCTTCGTCGTTGCAGAACAACACCTGTTCATGCTCACGGATCGTATCAAACATATCCATCGTCTCTCAATCCCCCTCTATATGTTAGCGCTTTCATTTAATGATGCATAAAAGCTTTAGTCCAACCGGATCTTCTCTGTAAATCTTTTAATCTTGCTCCGCGGAAGGATAGCCTGGGTGACCTGCCCTTTGCCGATCACTGTATCCCCATGGAAAGCCTTGACTGATGTAAAAATCAGATTTCGTTCAAGCCTGACGACTTCCGCAGTGACATTCAATATGCTCCCCTCAGCAGCAGGAGCAAGATGCTTCACTGTGACTGCGTACCCCATCCCTTCTTCGCTCTCTTCTAAAAATGGGAGGATTACTTTTCTTGATGCCCATTCCATATAATAGACCATGCTGGCTGTGGAAAAGAGCTGGTGGACAATCTGACCCCCGAATTGCGCAAACATCTCGGATCCGACTGTCAGATGGATGGATGCAGCCGCTCCTTCTTTTAAACCCGGCTTCACTGAACAACACCCTCAAATATGTATGACGTATTTTTAACGTTATAATAACATTATGACAAACGAATAGTCAATCAATTGCAAATTTTCTTAAATCATCCAGCAAAAGAAAAAGGATTAACATAAGGCATAGTGCTGCCTCCTTAATCCTTTTCCTTCATTCATCTACGAGAGAAGAGCCCTGTCGCTTGCCAGCTGCCGGCCGCGGATTCGCTGGAACTCGCTGAGCAAATCTTCAATCCCTAATTTATTCTTTTTATCTTCTTCAATCTCCAGGATGATTTGTCCTTTATCCATCATGATAAGCCGATTCCCGAGATCCAAAGCCTGCTGCATATTATGGGTGACCATGATGGTAGTCAGCTTGTAATTGCTGACAATCTCCTTTGTGAGGCGGGTGATCAGCTCGGCCCTGGCAGGATCAAGGGCCGCAGTGTGTTCATCAAGCAGGAGGATGGAAGGCTCTGTGAAGGTGGCCATAAGCAGGGATAAAGCCTGCCTTTCACCTCCGGATAACAGTCCAACCTTGGCATTCAGCCTATTTTCAAGACCGAGATGAAGGGCCTCAAGGACTTCCCTGAAATTTTCCCTCCGCTTTTTAGTGACGCCCCTTTTAAAAGTCCTGCCTTTATTGCGGGAATAGGCCATAGCCAGATTTTCTTCTATCGTCATGCTTGGGGCCGTTCCTGCCATTGGATCCTGAAAAACCCTCCCGATCAGAAATGACCTTTTATGCTCAGGCATCATCGCCACATTTTTACCATTAATCAGCACGCTTCCTGCATCTGGAATCATGACGCCTGAAATGATATTCATCAGTGTCGACTTCCCCGCCCCATTTGAACCGATGACAGTGACAAAATCGCCCGCAGTTAAAGAAAGGCTCACACTGTCAAGAGCATTTTTCTCATCAGGCGTCCCTTCATTGAAGATTTTGCTGATATTATTTAGCTGCAGCACGCTGATCCACCTCCCTTTCTCCGGAAAGATAGCCTTCACCGGGCTGAGTGCGAAGCCTCTTGGCCTTTCTTCTTCCTTCCCTTATCCGATCAAGTGTTTTAGGCATGATCAGAGCAATGATGACAATGACCGCTGTAATGAGCTTCATGTCCCCCGGTTCAAGGAAATCTACACGCAGGGCAAGTGTGACGACGATCCTGTAGATGATTGCTCCGCCAATTACGGCAAGAGTTGTCCTTGCTATGGTTTTTGTGCCAAATATAGCTTCCCCGATGATGACCGATGCCAGTCCGATTATGATCATCCCGATGCCCATCCCGACATCAGCAAATCCACCCTGCTGGGCAATCAATGCGCCAGAGAAAGCGACAAGGCTGTTAGACAGCCCCAGGCCGAGTATGACCATCAGATTTGTATCTGCTGAGAGGCTTCTGATCATCCTTTTATTGTCGCCGGTTGCCCTTAAAGCAAGGCCTATCTCCGTTTTCAGGAACTGATCCGCCAGAAGCTTAATGGCAAATGCAGTTAACAGCATCATTATGAGGATCCCCCATGTCCTTGGAAGGCTGTCCCCCAGCCCTACGGCTGCAAGAATGCCATTCAGCATGGGATCGATCCCTGTTTTATCCCATGCATCCCTGATGCCAGTCATGGCTGTCTCTGTATTGAGAAGAGGTACATTGGACTTTCCCATGATCCTTAAATTAATGGAATACAAAGCGATCATCATCAGGATGCCGGACAGCAGGCTGTTTATTTTTCCATAAGCGTGCAGGATTCCGGTAAGGCAGCCGGCGGCAAACCCTGCTATAAGGGCAGCAGCTGTAGCGATAAAAGGATTGACGCCGCTTACGATCAGGGTTGCTGCAACGGCAGCACCCGTCACAAAGCTGCCGTCCACTGTAAGATCCGGAAAATCCAGCACCCTGAAAGAAAGATAGACACCGAGCGCCATGATACTATAGATGATGCCTGACTCAAATGCTCCGAAGATTGCTGTAAACATCTAAAGACCACGCCCTTCGCTATTCTTCATAAAACTCGGCTAGATCCTTCCATTCTTCCTTGATCTCAAGTCCTTGTTCTTCCGCAGCTTTTGGATTGAACACGAGTTTGATATTTTCAGGCAGTCCTACCGGGATTTCACTTGGCTTCTTATCTCCCTTGAGGATGTCTGCGGCCATTTTGCCAGTCTGATAGCCAATCTCGAAATAATCAAACCCGCTTGCCGCTACCCCGCCCCGCTTAAGGGAATCGAGCTCACCCACAAAAAGAGGGATTTTTTTGCTTTGTGCTACAGCTATGACCGATTCAAGTGCGGAAACGACCGTATTGTCTGTCGGGACATAGATGGCATCTGCCCTTCCTACTAAAGACTCTGCAGCCTGCTTGACTTCTGCGGAAGTGGAGACGGACGCCTCTACCACCTCGGCCCCATTTTTTTCTGCCAGTTCTTTGACTTTCTCGACCTGTACTTCAGAGTTCTGCTCTCCGGCGTTAAAGATGACGCCAATCTTCCTGGCACCTGCTTCCTTTGTCATGAAATCAATCGTTTTGCCTGTAGCATCAGGATGATTATCTGTCGTGCCGGTGATATTATCGCCCGGTTCATCAAATGACTTCACAAGCCCGGCACCGACAGGATCTGTTACTGAGGTAAATACGATGGGAATATCCTTTGTCGCATTCAATGCACTGACCGCACTTGGCGTGGCATTGGCAAAAATGAGGTCCACCTGGTCACCCGCGAAATTATTGGCAATGGTCTGTGTGTTATTCATATCTGCCTGGGCATTCTGGAAGTCATATTCAACATTATCGCCTTCTTTGAAGCCTGCTTCCTCTAGCGCCTTTTTGAAGCCTTCAGTTGCTGCATCCAGTGAAGGATGCTCGGCAAATTGAGTCAATCCGATCTGATAAATCTTCTTGTCCCCATTTTTGCTATTACCGCCTGTAGCCTCATCGCTCCCGCAGCCAGACAGGAGCAGGCTTCCTGCCAGCAGTAAAGAAGCAGCTTTGATCGATTTTTTCATGACAATCCCCCTTGCAAAATTATTGGCATCTCACACTGACTCTCTCTTCTGCTGCATTTATGTAATCGCTTACATAAAATATGATAAATTATCTCATCAGCGTTTTTACACCGTTATATTATCACCTGGTTTTAAAATATGTCAATAATATTCTAAAGATTTAGTTAATTAAAACTATTAATCTTCAACTTGCTTATTGCTGCCGGGCTTTACTGAAAACTCTAAACTGGCCTGCTGTTTTTTCGATAGCTTCTTCCGCCTCTTCCATCATCCGCTTGAACAGATCGGCAACCGCCGGAATATCTGCAATAAGCCCGGCGGTCTGCCCGGCATTCATGAACCCTCTCACCCCATCTCCTTCAAGAGCTCCTTTTTTATGATAATCTTCATTAGTAAATAAGCTGTATTCAGAAGGATTTTCTGTTTCTTTCTGAAGCAGAAAATCAGCATACTCTGTATGCAGTATTCTTCGGATCTGCCCTGCACTTCTGCCGACTATGATCGTGCTTGCATCGCTGGCATCAAGCAGAGCATTTTTGTAATTTTCGTGGAAAGGTGCCTCTTTGACTGCGATGAGGCGCGTGCCGATCTGCACGCCGCTTGCACCTAGCATGAATACAGAAGCCATTCCTCTTCCATCGCTGATCCCGCCTGCTGCCGCCACCGGAATGTTGACCCTGCTGCAGATCTGGGGGATAAGAGAAAGCGTTGTCGTTTCCAGCCTGGAATTGATGCCTGCTGCTTCATAGCCTTCAGCAGAAATAATGTCCGCTCCTGAAGCTTCCGCCTTTTCAGCCTGTCTGACCGATGCAGTGACAGCAATGGTTTTGATTCCTTTAGACTTCAGCCGGCTTATATATGGTGCGGGATTTCCAGCTGAAAGCGATACAGCTGCTGCGCCGTATTTTTCAGCAAGCTCCATTGCCTCTTCCGCAAAAGGGGACACGGTGATGGGAATATTGACAGCGAATGGCCTGCTTGTCAGGTTCCTCAGCGCAAGCAGCTTAGCTTCAATTTCTTTAGGGAGCATAGTCCCTATCCCTATGGTGCCAAGCCCTCCGGCATTGGAAACCGCGGCTGCAAGCCGGCTGCTGCTGATATTTCCCATGCCTCCTTGTATGATCGGATACTTGATATGTAAAATCTCCGTCAACCTATTCAATAGATTACCCCTTCCGTAAAAATAGTGTTACACTATTTTGAAAATTAACATAATATAAACAAAACCGCAAGGTACGTTCCATAAACTCATATAATCTGTACGCTTAAGGGGCTCTGTTTTGAAAGGTAAAGCATATCGGTACTGTCTCCTGAATCAAGACACGAAAAAGACTCCTGGATTTCCCGTATCCAGGAGCCTTTCTTATACGCTCTTTTACACAACTTATTCTTATATTAGAAAGGATCTGTCACTAACTCTATATTATGTGAAACTTTATTTTTGGCTATAACTGTACTAGTGTGCTGGTCAGCGCAAAGTTTGAGCCAACAGGGATGTATGCTTATATGCTTATGGCAGATAGAAAGACCAGAAGCGGGTACGCTTTGTCTGCAGTCTATCCGATAATGCTGCATCATCTGCTGTGCAGCCGGCTTACTATTCCTGTGGCTTTGATGTTAATGCGTGAAGCAGGAAGGACAAATGATTATTCTGTTTAACGGCCGCAGCAGGTTCTGCGGCGGGGGCGTGTACCGCCGGCAGCGCCTGAGACATATGTTGTGCTGTCCCCGCTGGGAAGCAGCTGGTTTTTATTTTCCAGCAAATTTTTCTTTTTGGCTTCGCCGGTAATCTTTCCGGCAGGAAACTTCTTTCCTTTTTTGAAGCTTTCATAGAATTTTCTGGCCTGTTCCATTTCTCTCACTCCCTGATTATTTTACCCGGTTGGCGATCAATTCTTAAATGGATTGAAAACACTTGATTGGGATTTTGCTTGGGGATAATATTTCTGAATCAGCTCCATCTTGTTGTCCTGGTTCTGGTTTTTATCATTCCTTGCTTTGTCCCTGGCCCTTCTGATAAGTGCCTCAGCCATTTCTGCTGTCTGATCTCTTGCGGATTCGGGCTTTCTTGGCGGCATCATCATTGCTGCGCTTCTCTGGGAATTTCCCATTAAATCCTGGTTTTGCCGCGGTTGCATTTTATCCTGGTCCTGCCTGTGGGAAGCGGCATTTTTTGCCTGCTGGATTTTGCCTGCAGATCTCTTTTTCATGGTTTCCACTTTGGTCTTGAGTTCTTTATCACGCTGCTCCATTTCTTTCACTTTGCCGCCAAGCTTCAAATTCTGTTCTTTATAATCGGCAAGTTCAGCCTCCAGTTCTTTCGTTTTCTGGAGGTATTCCTCATCCCTTTTGATGAAATCGCGGATCTGTTCTTTCAGCTCTTTCATTTCGCTTGTATATTGCAGTTCATTTTCTTCATAACGCTCAAAATGCCCGTTCATATCGCTTAGCAGATTTTCATATGAGCTTAAAAGAGAATGCAGTTCCTTGATTTTATCCTGAAGCTCCTCAAGCTTTGCTAAACTTTGCGTCTGACTTTCATTATTCCACCAAGACCTTAGCAAATGTATCCAGCTCCCTCTTTTTATAGTATTCACGTCTTGCTCTTCTGGAGTAGGCAATGTGAATCCATCAGTCACCCATTTTTCTGTAATATTTTGAAAGGTGCCTTTCATTTCTCCGAACCATTTGGTTTGTTCTTCCCTTATAGTCATCATCCCTGCCAGGCTGGACTGGAGATGCACGAGGATAATTCTTCTGTCATCATGATATTTATTGCTGCTGAGATCACCCGCCTTCGAGACAAGGCTGGAAAGTTTTTGGCTTTCTTCATCCAGCTTAATGGCCATTTCTTCAGCGAGTTTTCGGTTATCCTTCAGCTTCCTTTTGTACTCCATTTTCCTTCGGCTTAGCTCTTTCTCCAGCTCTTGGCTTCTCTTTGCGGAGGAAGTCAATAAAAACTCAAGATTGGTAATTTGATTGTACATATTCATTCTCTGCCGGGCATATTCATTAATGGTTTGATCTTTCTTTTGTATATCCCGCCTGAGTTCTTGATCTTCCGCCTGGATCTGATTAATTTTTGTTAAAATGTCCTTTAGCAGCTCATCTGCCCTGAAGTCATTCTCATGGCCGGAAACTGCTTCCTTTTCTTCTTGTTCTGGCCGGTCAATTGCCGGGGCCGGGACCGCTGGTGTCTCCTGCTCTATCAATGCGATATCTGACAGAAGCGCTTTTGTTTGCCCATTGTATAAAAGCAGCGTTTTCTTTATGCTGTTTAAATTATGCCTGGAGGTATCCAAAAAATTGATAATGCTTCCCGGCTCCCATGACTCTAATCCTTCAAGTTCCTCCGGTGTTGAATGATGTGCATCCTTTTTCATTGCATCCCCTCCTTCTGAGGCATTTATCTTATTTATCTATATGTGAATTTTACTTCTCCGTTACACTATACAGGCACGAAAAGATGGATCGGCAATATGTATATGCAGGGGTGATCTAATTGAAAAAAAGCTTTCTGCTTGACCGCTTTCTGACTGTGGATTATATGGAACAGCTTGTAGTAAGAAACGGGTTCAGCCTTGTCAACAAGCCTCCGAAAGATCTAAAAAAAACACTGCTGTATTATAAGAATAAACTCGATTCCGGGAATGAAGCCCCTTATATAGTAAATGAGGATGAAATAGTAATGGCAGAAATTCCGTTAAATAATGCGGAATATTATCAGATCAAATGGAATATCCCGAAACTCCTGTACTTGATAGAAAGAGAGCAGATACAGAAGACCGCCTTGCCTGAGGATCTGGCAGAAAAGCTCAGCCGGAAATCAGATATAGAAAAATTCCCCGCAGATGCTGAAAACAAAGATATCATTCTGCTATCCTATCCCCCTATTTCAAGGAAATTCATCATCGCCCAGGGCGATATGAAGAAATTGGCTGAAGACACGAAGACAATCACCGCCTATATCCTCCCGCCTTATATCCATCTTAAAGCTGCTGCCGATTCGCGTGACAGGAACTTATTCTGCATTCACTTCAATTATTCGCTCATTTGCAGCTATTTGGCTGGACAGATAACGCTTGAAGAAGCTGAAAAAAGGATCTTCCCGGTCTTTTGAATAATTACGCAATCAGGCTTTAAGGAGAGTGAGTAAAATGGCAGAATCCGCAATCGCTTCTATTATCTTCCCAGTGAAAAACGAAGGCGAAAATGTTAAAAAAACTCTGGAATCATTCTTCTCGGCATCAATTGGCCAGCCCTATGAATTGATTATTGTTGATGATCAATCAAATGATCAATGCTGTGAATTTTTAAAAACTGAGTACTTGGATAAAAACATTATTCTCGTCACTACAGACGGTGTGGGAGCCGCCAACGCGAGGAATGAAGGAGCCAAGCTAGCAAGAGGAGAAGTGCTTGTCTTCTGTGATGCCCATCTGGAGTTTGAAGACTATTGGCTGGACCTTCTGATCGAGCCTCTTCTAAAAGGCCTGACCGATGCTGTCACACCTGCCATCGGGGCCATCGGCAACCCCCATTTCACCGGCTATGGCCAGACATTATGGGTAAATGAGAGATCTTCAAAGATCCGGACACACTGGAATGTCAAACAGGACGATCTTTTTGAGACTGCCATTCTGCCGGGAGGCTGCTTTGCCATCAATCGATCGGTCTTTGAGGATGCGGGAGGTTTTGAGACTGGGTTTCCAGTTTGGGGATATGAGGATGTGGAGATTTCAATCAAGCTTTGGCTGTTCGGATATAAATGCCATGTCCAGCCAAAAGCTAAAGTGCTTCACTTATTCAGGAAGGTACAGCCTTATAGAGTTGAACTTGACGATTATTTCTATAATCTGCTCAGGCTGTCTTACCTCCATTTCAATTCTGCGAGGATTTATAAAGTCCGGAAAATGCTTATAAATGGAAACCAGAAGGAAATCGAAAATAGAGTGCTTGCAAACGGGGCATTGGAAAAAAAGAAAAGTTATCTTGCAAGGCGCAAATATGATGATGATTGGTTTTTCACCAAGTTTAATATTTTCTTTTAATCTGCCAGCCGCTTTCCGGATTGAGTTCCGGGAGCGGCCTTTTTATTGTAAGAAGGCAGTTTATCTATTTTTTTAAATTTCCTGCTGTGCCGGGACAAACTTACTGGCAAACATACTACTCTGAAATACTATATATTGAAATACGGCAGCTTCACTTTAACCGTATTGATTTAACTATATGCTGGAAGGAGGTAATTATATGGCACTATTGTCAACCGGCCCGATCCTGAATCCTGCGGTAGGCGGTTCAAGACCAACGAGAACGGTCACAATTAAAGTGGACAATAGAAATGGAGCAAGCCCAGGAACAGTAGTGATTCAAGGTTATCAGCTGAATGGTTCGCGCACTATATATGTGTCTGAGCTGGTGAACGTTCCGGCAAACGCTGTCCTTACAAGAAACTACTTTGCGAATTTCGATAGCTTCGAATTTGACTTTACAACTGGCGGAGCTGCTGAAGCGGATATCCAGGTTTCTGTTTGGGGTCGTGATGCAGCCGGAGGATTGGTAGCAGCACACCGCATCGTTTCGGATGAACTGCTGGGTTCAGATCGTGGCCCTCAAGGCCAGCAAGGTCCTCAAGGCAATACTGGGGCTCAAGGGTCCCAAGGTCCCCAAGGTACTGGAGCTCAGGGTCCTCAAGGCAGCCAAGGTCCTCAGGGCAATACTGGGGCTCAGGGGCCACAGGGCACTGGTGCACAAGGTCCTCAGGGTCCTACCGGGGCTCAGGGGGCTACTGGTTCTCAAGGCGCACAAGGTCCTCAGGGTACTGGAGAACAAGGTCCTCAAGGAATTCAAGGACCTCAAGGAGTTACTGGCGGTACCGGTGCTCAGGGGCCTCAAGGTCCTACCGGAGTAACTGGCGCTCAAGGCGCCCAGGGTCCTCAAGGGGTTACTGGTTCCCAAGGAGCTACAGGCGAGCAAGGAGCTCAAGGCCCTCAAGGGGCTACTGGTTCCCAAGGCGCACAAGGACCTCAAGGGGTTACTGGTTCTCAAGGCGTTCAAGGTCCTCAAGGTTCTACCGGTGCTCAAGGGGCTACTGGTTCTCAAGGCCCTCAAGGTCCATTTGGTGTTCAAGGTCCTCAAGGTCCTACAGGGGTTACTGGTGCACAGGGCGCCCAAGGTCCTCAAGGTTCAACTGGGGCAGCCGGCGCTCAGGGTCCTCAGGGACCTCAGGGCGAACAGGGTCCTGCGGCTCCATAGGCCTTCACAGATGGTATCCTGCTGCTTAACAGCTACTTTTGAAAAACTGCCTGCAGACTCAGTTTCTGAGACTGCAGGCTTTTTATATATAAAGCTATTCAATTATTGGTTTAATATCCGCATCCCTCCTCATACCGTCTACTATTCTATAAAGATTGCAATCTTAAAATCCGCTCCCATAAATGGACAAACTCACAATCAATCTTAAGATCAATAAATAAAATAAATAAGAGAACGAGTAGTTTATGAGACTTTAGTTTCAGACCAAAGTGTTAGGAGGATAACTATGGCAGTTTTATCTACTGGACCTATTTCCAATCCGCCTGTAGGAGGAAACAGGATAACCAGGACCGTCAATATTAAAATTGACAACAGAGATTCAGTGAATTCTTCAACCGTACAGCTGCAGGGATATAGATTGAATGGCTCCAGGATTTTATTTGCCCTTGAAACCATTAACGTCGGGCCAAACCAGGTTATTACCAGGAACCTGACTGCTAATTTCGATGCTTTTGAATTTGTTTTTACTACAGGCGGCCCTGCCGAAGCCAGCACACAAATATCAGTTTGGGGCAGAGATGTCTCCGGCCAGCTAGTTGCTGCACACCGGGTAGTATCTGACGAGCTTCTCGGATCTAATCAGGGTGCTCAAGGTCCGCAGGGTCCTCAAGGCAGCACAGGTGTTCAAGGTCCTCAAGGCAGTACCGGTGCCACTGGTGTTCAAGGTCCTCAAGGCAATACTGGCGCCACTGGCGCTCAAGGTCCTCAAGGCAGTACAGGTGCCACTGGTGCTCAAGGTCCTCAAGGCAGTACCGGCGCCACTGGCGCTCAAGGTCCTCAAGGCAGTACCGGCGCCACTGGTTCTCAAGGTCCTCAAGGGAGCACTGGCGCCACTGGTGCTCAAGGCCCTCAAGGCAATACTGGCGCCACTGGCGCTCAAGGTCCTCAGGGCCCTCAAGGTACCGGTGTTCAGGGGCCACAAGGTCCTCAAGGCAATACAGGATCGCAGGGAGAGCAGGGTCCTCAAGGATCGGGTGCTCAGGGCCCTCAGGGTCCTCAAGGCAATACTGGCGTTCAGGGTCCGCAAGGTGAGCAAGGGCCTCAAGGATCGGGTGCTCAAGGCCCTCAGGGTCCTCAAGGCAATACAGGAGCACAGGGTCCTCAAGGCAACACAGGCGCTCAGGGTCCTCAAGGCAACACTGGTGCCCAAGGAGGACAAGGTCCTCAAGGAGTCACTGGCTCTGCGGGAGCTCAAGGTCCTCAAGGAGTCACTGGCTCTGCGGGAGCTCAAGGTCCTCAAGGGCCGACCGGCGTTTCAGGTGCTCAAGGCCCTCAGGGTCCACAGGGAACCACAGGTTCTGCCGGTGCACAGGGCACTCAAGGTCCTCAAGGCTCTACCGGCGTTACTGGAGCTCAGGGCCCTCAAGGTCCTCAGGGTGTAACTGGGGCTGCTGGAAGCCAGGGTCCGCAGGGAGCAACTGGTTCTCCTGGTGCAGAGGGTCCCCAAGGTGAACAAGGCCCTCAGGGAGAACAAGGCCCAAGCGATTTCCTATGGGGACAAGAAACGATATTCTGGGCAGATTCAAGTGCTCCCGGACCTGGTGACGGCTCTCCTCTCAACCCGTTCAACTCCCTGCAGGCCGCTGTTACCGCTGCTGTAAACAGCCCATTGGCTGTTACATTCGGGATGCGGGCAAGGCTGGTAATCCTGATTGCAGCCAATTCAGTATTCGATGAGGATATTGTCATACCGCCTGCAAGGCATGTCCAGCTGCTGGGTCTTGGCCCGTGGGTTCTTGGAAATGCAGACCTTGCAAACTTTGGATCTTCGACTCCGAGAAATGTAACCATTCAAACAAGCCAGGCAGCAGAGAATGTATACCTCATCCAAGGCCCTGCCTTTGATGCCCGTCCAGTAACGGTAATCGGAACATTTGATAATGGTACATCCGTCAGTACCCATACCAATTATACGAATGGCGCCATTATCAGCGGCAATGTGATATTCCAGAATGTATCACTTGGCGATCCATTTACTACAATCGAATTCCAGCTTCACAATGCAAAAATCAATGGGAATGTCGTTCAATCTGGCCACATGGGCCAGCTGAACACATATGCTTACAACAGCTGGTTCGCAGGAACAGTAATCCACAATGGACTAAGGCTGCAGCGGATGGTGGACAGCCGCTCAGACAGCACAATGCAGATAGCTGTGTACAGTAACATCCTAAACTCTTTTATTGGCGGAAATGTTACTGCAAATCCGGCAACTGATGTACCGCCAATTGGAATTTTCGGCACCCAGTTTGGCACAATTACCTGGACTGGAAACCTGACACTTGACGGGGCATCCAATTACTATTTTGGAAACTCAGATTCATCGGTGACTGGTACGAAAATTGTCCTATTCAATGGATCCTGATTAAATTTAAGCCAAGGAATACACTGCAGCCAGTCTCGCAGCTGCAGTCTGGCACAGTCCCTAGTATTTACTTTTACTTGTCCATTATTTTAGAAGAAAGATATCAAGGCATGTTTTAGGAATAGGCCAGGCGCTGCCGGCCATAAAATGAATGAGGGGCGTTCATTTCGCCCCTTTCCATCCTTGAAAATTATTAAGGGCCGGACCATATTTTTTCTTTATACGATCCGTTTCCTCACTAATTTCTCTTAAATGCTTTTTCGTCCCCATTTTATTGTGGATTCTATAAAGAGTCAGCGGCTCTTGAAGAAAAGCAGGGTTATGTTTTAAGCACACCCTTATCCAGTATTCATAATCATGCGCATACCGATAAGAAAGATCAAAAATTCCTGCACTGGCAAGCAGTTCTCTTTTCATCATGATTGTAGATCCATTAATCGTACAGCTTGTTTTCAACCCATCAAGCAGAGATTCCTTGCTGTAGTTTGAGAGAACACCAGATCCTGTCAGAATTTCGTTCTTGTCATTGATAAGCTTGTAATCAGTAAAAGAGAATTTTGCATTCTCCCTTTTCATAAAACTGAGCTGCTTTTCAATTTTTTCAGGAATAATGATGTCATCAGAACTCAGCCAGACAATATACTCGCCTTTCGCCCTTTTGAAGCCTTTATTTAAAGCGGAGGCTGTCCCTCCATTTGATTTTTTCATATAAACAATCCGGTTTAAGAAAGGCTTAAGAAGCTGATCATGAAGTGTTGAGCCGTCATCCACTAGAATGATTTCGATATTTTTATAGGTTTGCTGCAATGCACTTGAGATGCTCTTGCCAACATAGCTGCAGTTATAGAATGGGATAATGATTGTTACAAGATCCTGTTGATTTGAAATGGAGTCCGGGAGCAGCATCACGTATTCCCCTTCCTGTACTTAAAGTGAATTTTCCCCTTATTTAAAGAGGTGTCCGTAAGGCCTCCTGATATTATAGATTGCTGAGCCTGCAATGGTGCCTGATTTGAACTGATTTTTATAAAAGGAATGAGGTGAAATGAAGAATGAATGACCGCAATCTGAATATACTTTTTACCTTTTATGTCCCAAGCGGTGGTGTCGAAACATTGAACCGGCAGAGATTACAGGCACTCAGCCAGGTTGGCATCAACTGCCATTTCCTTTATACACAGAGCGGTACAGGGCTTCAGAACAAAACGGATGCCACATTATATGTGACCAATACCGATTTAGGCATCAAGGAAATCCTTCAAAAAGGGAGCTATGAAGCGATTGTTGTCGGCTCCGATCTTGCCATGCTTCAGCGTCTCAGGTCCCTGGGATATCAGGGAATTCTGATTTTTGAAAGCCAGGGCCTTGGACAGGATAAAGATTATGCTGAAAAGTTCTTGAAAGCCAATGCCATGCCTATTATCAATCCGTATTGTGATGCAATTCTCTATCCCAAGGCACCTCATCTTATTAAAGCGTTTGAAACTTATTTTCCATCTAAGAAAAAATACTCTTTTCACAATTGCTTTAACACAAAAGATTTCCATTACCGGCATTTGCCGAAAAGGCCACATCCAATTATAGGCTGGGTCGGAAGGCTTGAAGAAAATAAGAATTGGAAAGACTTCCTCATGATCGGAGCCAAACTGATCAGGCAGAACCCTTCGATCAAATTATGGATGTTTGAGGACAGTACCCTTGCTCCGGCGGATCAAAGGACAGCGTTTGAAACAGTTATTAAACAGCTTAATCTCCAATCCCACCTGACTGTATTTGCCAATCTTCCACATGACCGGATGGCAGACCACTATTCCATGATCGGGGATTCAGGCGGGTTTCTCTGTTCTACCTCTAAGGTAGAAGGCTTCGGCTATGCCGTCCTGGAGGCAATGGTCTGCAAATGCCCCGTCCTTTCAACAGATTCAGATGGGGTGCGGCATTTTATCATCCATAATACTACTGGCAAGTTTTTTACTTTAGGCAATATCCAGCATGCCGTCAAGGAGGGGCAGGATCTTTTGACAAATGCTCCTTTACGGGAAGCAATCAGGCAAAGGGCAGCTCAGCATATACAGCAGAATTTTTCTCCCGGAGATTATGCTGCCAACTTCATTAATATGATTACTGAATTAAAGCAAATAAAGAAATAAGCTGCCTGGAAAAGAAAAAAAGAAGGGTTTCCCCTTCTTTTAAACAATGCTTTTTATAGCGGCTGACCATTCAATAGATTCGGGAATGTTACGCAATCCTGAATAATGAGGTCTTCATCCGGCACGAACGCAGCTCCTGCGCCAGCAAAGGTCACTAACGGAAGTCCCGCTACATCAGTAAGAACAATGGAATATCCATCCAGATCCGTACCGATATTTTCAACCAGTGTCAATGTAAACAATACGGTGCGGTCAGGCACGCTCGGGTCAGCAAATACAATTGTGCCCGCCCCAGTAACTGTCAGTGTAGTAATGCCAAGGACAGTCGTGCATGTTGGCATATTGAATTCTTCTGCAGTGAAGACAAAGCTTTGGTCGACAGCAAGAGTCCCCGTACCAGTCGGTACAACAAAATCTTCGACAATCCATTGCAGGGTGCTTCCTGTCAGTTGGCAGTTGTCGCAGATTTCAGCTCTCAATTCTGTCGTATAAGTTCCTGCAGCAAGGGCTTCTGCAAAAATAATCGGGTCAAATGCGATTGGTACAGGGCCTGTAATAGGGTCTGTATCCACAAACGCCTGGCAGTCACAATTGTCGCGAGGGAAGAAGTCGCATTGCTCCGGCCATTCAAACGGCGGGCAAACCCCACCAGGAGGAATGACAATATCGTTTGGACGCGGGAAGCAGAATTTCGCCAGGACTTCCAGCTTTACATCAGCCTCAACCTGAATCTCAAAGCAGATATCAAGCATGATTTGCAGGCCAAGATCAGGAATACCAGTTTCAATGAAGTTTGTTTCACAGTTCAATGAAATCAGGCGGCAGAATACGTTGTCGCTTGTAAATGGCTCAGGAGCACAGACAACGAGGCGGCGCGATTCGCTGATAGTTGGACGGAAGCTGCAAATGACAGCGCCAGTGCTATCATAGATTGTAACAAGCGGCCTGATTGTGAAGATGACCTTCACAATAGCCAGGTCTGTCATGACTCCGTTTACCGGAATTTTGCGCCTTTCAATTCTGGAAGACACTGTACAGGTTGCATTTCCATCTGTATCTGGAGGATCAAGCGGGAAAAATCCTCCTACATCGGGAACGCAGCATGTTACATCAAGCGGGGTTCTCCCTTCTGCTACTGCCAGTGCAACTGCGGCTGCACATTCGGGCGGCAAGGTAATTCCTGTATCAGTAGTAATAGCATCAAATACCCAGTCATATACCTTGGAAACCCGAATACATTCTTCTTGAACGTTATTAGGGGTCAGTTGCGGTCTCTTATGACGCTTCAACTAAATCATCCTTTCTAATAGGTTGTGTATTCAATTCATCATATGGATATTTGGGATAAATGGTTCTAATCAACGAGCCTGTTTTTTCAGTATGATGATCTTGGGTTGATTTCATATTTTCATATTTTGGACTAAAGCCGATATAAAGGAGTATGCGCCATGAACCTATCTGTTTTTTTGGAAGAGAAGCCAATGGGAGATGCTTTGCTGTCTTCATTGATGAGCATCACGCTTTTTTGTGAAGAACATGGGTATACCGCTAAATGGGAGGAGACTGAGAGAAAGCTTCACATCGCTTCAGGAAGAAAGCTGGAATCCATTCTTTTAGCACCTCCTTCATCAGGTGTGGATAATGCTTTCCTGGAAGCCCTAAAAGGTTACCTGGAGGGGGAAGGCTTCCTTGCTATTACAGGCAGCCAGATTGAAGAAGCAAAGCTTAAACCGCATATCCTGCTGGAAATAGCCGAATCGGATCAGTTCTCACTGCCGCAGCTTAGTCTTGAGCATCCCAGCCACCTGGATGACCGGGTGAAGAATGCTCTTTTATCGGAGCTTAATAGAAGATCTCTTCCTTATCAGATTAAAGAATTGAAGTATTTAAAAGCACATTCTCCCCTGCGCTTTAAAATGGTATGCAAGCTGCCGAAAGGAACCATCTTATCAAGACTAAATTTAAAAAAACTTAATAATAACTAGGTGTTAAATATATTGGTCATGAATAATATGTT
>NZ_JASHIV010000016.1:0-91951 GCF_030733525.1 Bacillus sp. MMSF_3328
GGGATACATGACTGCTCCTTTTTCATCTCACTCATGTATCCTGCACTCCTCCCGGGATACATGACTGCTCCTTTTTCATCTCACTCATGTATCCCGCACTCCTCCCGGGATACATGACTGCTCCTTTTCCATCTCACTCATGTATCCCGCACTCCTCCCGGGATACATGACTGCTCCTTTTTCTTCTCACTCATGTATCCCGCACTCCCCCCGGGATACATGACTGCTCCTTTTTCTTCTCACTCATGTATCCCGCACTCCTCCCGGGACACATGACTGCTCCTTTTCCATCCCAATCATGTATCCCGCACTCCTCCCGGGATACATGACTGCTCCTTTTTTGATCCAATCATGTATCCTGCACTCCTCCCGGGATACATGACTGCTCCTTTTTTGATCCAATCATGTATCCCGCACTCCTCCCGGGATACATGACTGCTCCTTTTTCATCTCACTCATGTATCCCGCACTCCCCCTCGGATACATGACTCCTCCTATTCATCCTCACTCATGTATCCCGCACTCCCCTTCAGATACAAATCAGGCCAAATTCCAGCCTGATCTGCTAGACTTTCAAAGGGGTTGGCTGCCCGCCGGGACTCTGAGTATTGCCGCGATTCGTATATCTCGCATACTTCCCTCTCCCTTTGAAATCATAATGTTTCTTGAGCACCCGCTGAATCGTTCTTTTATCCTTAATAATCCTGCACCAATCAATAAGCAAAGGAGTGGTGATCGTCCTCCGAGGAAAAAGCATCGTAATTTCCTCCACAGCCCCTACCACTGCATCTTCAAGAGTTTCCCTTCCCCCGCAAAGTTCACAGACCACTAAGGAATGTTTAACAGTATGATAAAACTCCTTGCATTGCGGGCAAACCAAACCTTTTTCTAATTGTTCATAGGGGTAATAATAGTTTCTCGGAAAAGGGTCTTCCTTCATATGAAGGGATACAAGCTTCTTGGCTAAATTAGAGTGTGAATGTTTTATAGGGGAGGTTTGATTCAGCATTTTTTCCCGAAAACGCGGCATTTGGCCGGGCAGGATGATGGGGAGATTTCTGGGGGCTTGAAAGAGGCAGAATTCCGGATTTACAAAAATTAAATTTGCTTCAATTCTTACGTCAAAAGCATGTTCCTTCAAAAGCTGCCTCATAAGATTTTCTGTGCGCTTCAGCTGAAGAATCGGATTCTTGATTTCATTGCCGGAAAAAGTGTACCAGGCATCGCCTTGAATATAGTAGTCACCCTGGTAGTTTTTAATTTCAAACAGGTAAAGCGTTGTTCCGGAGAAAATTAAAGAGTCGACTTGAAAAATTGTTCCTTGATGGTTCAGCAAGAGATCATTTAAAATATGCCACTCCTCATCAATGGTATTAACCCACCGGTCAAACTCCTCTTCCCCCTTCCAGCCCTTCAGCAGTATATCGAGCTGCTTTGCGTCCGGGACATCAAGTTGAACCCGGGCACCAAGGGACTTCAAAATCTTCAATTTAGTTGACTCCACACGCTCTTTTCTCAAACATCTCCTCCTCCTTTCCATTCCATTTTATTACAGCACCATTTCAAAAAAAAGCCATAAAAAACACACCTGGCCGCTACTGCGGAAAGAGCAGCAGCAGCCCGGCAGCAGCTGGCGTCAATATCATTGATGCCTTCAGTACGTTTTTTGGGGCATAGCCTGTGAATTTTGCACCGATATAAGCGCCTGTCATGGTGCCGAGAAGCACTTGCAGAAGCAACAGGTAGTCGAGATAGCCTTCAGACTGATACCCGAGTCCTCCTCCTGCCGCAATAGGCAGTATAACAAGCATCGTTGTACCTAATCGACTGCCTGATTGTAAGGCCGAGCATGATCAGCAGGCCAAGCTGGATGAAGGGTGTTGAACCGATCCCGAAGGTCCCCGATAATACGCCGGTTATAAGCCCCAGGATGACCGCTTTTACAGCCAGCTGAACAGACAGCTTGTCCCTTCCTGCTTCGTGGTCAGTGAGATTCTTGGTTATGTACAATCTGACCATGAGCAATATGGAGGACAGGAACAGCATGCCTGCCGTCAGCCAATGGAGTGATTCCACAGGTATTCCTGCAGCGAGCTGTGAGCCCCCGTATGCACCAAAAGCACCGGCGATCCCTGTCACAAGCCCTGCTTTGACCGCCATATTCCCTTCTCTGTAATGGCTGTAGGCTCCTGACAAACTTGTGAAAATCATTGCCGTTAGTGATGTTCCTAAAGCTATATGGATCGGCACATCAAACACCAGCGTCAGGATAGCGATGATAAAGCCGGCCCCGCCGGCCCCGATAAATCCCAGCAGCATGCCCATCAGCAGCATCGTTAAAGTTATGGCCATAATACTCTTCCTTCCTTTTTCCATCCTTTATTATACATATATCTCTTTGAAAAAATAAGAAAAGAAGGCCCCGGCCAGGAGCCTCCTTCTAATCTTTTCCTAATAAAAGAACAATCCCACAAGCGATACGGCCATCGAACTCAATCCAGCAACCAAAAAGGCATAAAGCAGTACTGTTGAAGCGCCAGCCTTAAATTCCTGCCATTTATAGTCACTGCTTACCATGCTGTCAGTTCGTTCCATGGCGTTGGAACGGGGAAATAGGCTTGTCCCGATTGCGCGGAATCCGCTGAAGAACAGTGATAGAAATCCAGTTTTAAAGATGATGATGATGACGGCTGCAGAAAGCCCCGCTATACCTGCGATGAATGATAGATTGATCCAGTCAAGCAGGGGCAGGATTCCCGTCACCCGAATACTGATCCAAATGCAGGCTATCAGCAGAAAACCTGTTATCTTCCATTTCATAAGATGTCCCCCAGACTGTTTTTCTATCATTATAGCAGGAACTTGCAGAAGCTGGCAGCTTTCGCCTTCCCTCTTTATTCTGAAACTTTCTTTGTCCACTTGAGAGCCGGATAACGGTTGAAGGGATATACGACTCCTTCAAATTTAGGTGATGTCAGGTACGTATTTGTGTAATGATATACCGGCATGAATGGCATTTCTTCCATCAGGATTTTTTCAGCATCATGCAGTAGCTGATAGCGCTTGGCTTCATCCTGCTCCACTTTTGCCTGGGCAATCAGTGAATCGTATTCTTCGTTGACCCATTGTGTACGGTTGTTAGGGCTGTCTCCCAGGTAATAGTCGAGGATGACAACAGGATCAAGAAGGACACCGATCCAGCCCATGCGGGCCATTTGGAAATTATGCTGCTTTGTTGTATCAAGGTATGTCTTCCATTCCTGGTTGGCCAGCTTGATGTTAACGCCGAGATTCTTTTTGACCATTTCCTGAACAGCTTCACCGATTTTCTTATGGTTTTCGGCTGTGTTGTAAAGAAGAGTGACTTCAGGAAGGGTTGTCCAGCCTTCTTCTTTCATTCCTTCTTCAAGAAGCTTTTTCGCTTCATCTGCATTTTCGTCGAAATATTCTCCGCCGGCTTCACGGAAATCTCCGTCAGGTGTTTCAACACCAGGCGGCACGAAAGCAAAGGCTGGAGTCTCGCCTGCTTTTGTGATATTCTCCGAGATAGCTTCACGGTTTATGGCCATGGCAAACGCACGGCGGACTTTAGCATTGGTGAATGGCTCTTTTTCTACATTGAACATATACATATATGTTCCGAAATAAGGGACTTCCTGATATTCCTCGTTTTCTTTTTCCTGGGCAAGTGCATCTGTCGGAAGTGTCTGGATCAGATCAAGTTCACCAGTTTTATACATCTGATAGTATGTGGTTGCATCATTGACCATTTTCCAGGTAACCTTCTCAAGACTTACCGTCTTGTTATCCCAATAGTTCTCGTTCTTTTCTGCGACGGCTTCGCTGTCATGCTTCCATGAAGTAAATTTGAACGGTCCGTTGCTCACATATCCTTCAGCATCGGCAGCCCAATTTTTGTTTCCTTCAGCAAGCTCTTGCTTAACCGGATAGAAAGTCCACATTGTCAGGAGCTCATCGAAATATCCCAGCGGCGCATTCAGCTCTACAACAAGTGTTTTGTCATCCTTAGCTGTGACGCCGACTTCTTCTGCGCTTCCATTTCCTTTGTTATAGTCCTCTGCACCTTTAAGATAATAAAGATAAAATGCAAAGGAACTGCCTGTGTCAGGATTCAGAACGCGTTTCCATGCGTATTCGAAATCACCGGCTGTTACTGGTGTCCCGTCTGACCATTTCGCATCATCACGCAGGGTGAAAGTGTATGTTTTTCCATCATCAGATACTTGGGCGTCCTTCGCTGTGCCAAGTACCGGCTTGCCATCCTTGTCCTTTGTATAGAGGCCTTCAAAAATATGATCCAGAATCCAGCCTGATGTTGTATCTGTTGCAAGAGCCGGATCCAAATCTGGCGGCTCGCTCATTGCATTCAGCACAATCTCCTGTTTAACATCTTCCCCGCTTCCGCTGCCGGAAGCTCCTTCACCGCCGCTGCAGCCCGCTAAAGCTGAAGAGACAAAAAGGGCTGCGGCAATGCCTGATAGCCATTTCTTCATATTCCATTCCCCTCTCATCTAATTTATTTATCTTATCCTCTCTCAATCCTGCAAAGAGGTGAAGATCAAATGTTGTACAAGTGGCAGGCTGTCCAGTGGCCAGGCTTTACTTCCTTCCATTCCGGCACTTTCTGGGCACAGATGTCCATTGCGTGCGGACAGCGCGTCCGGAAACGGCAGCCGCTCGGCGGATTAACAGGACTTGGAGGATCACCCTGAAGTGTGATGCGCTCCCTCTTTGCAGCGGCAGGGTTTGCCACCGGGATTGCCGAAAGAAGAGCCTGTGTGTATGGATGGAGCGGTTCGGCAAAAAGCTCGCGGCTCTCGGCCAGCTCCATCATCTTCCCTAGATACATGACACCGATCCGGTCGCTGATATGCTTGACCATCCCCAGGTCATGGGCGATGAATAAGTATGTCAGCCCCTGCTCCTTTTTCAGGTCCTCCAGAAGATTGATAACCTGTGCCTGGATACTGACATCAAGCGCCGAGATCGGCTCATCGGCAACAATGAATTTCGGGTCGACAGCAAGCGCCCTGGCAATGCCGATGCGCTGGCGCTGCCCGCCGCTGAACTCATGGGGATAACGTTTGGCATGTTCCGGGCGCAGGCCTACCCTTTCAAGAAGGTCATAAATCCTTTCCTGGCGCTCTTTTCCCTTGGCCAGTTTGTGGGCATCCATGCCTTCGGCGATAATATCGCCGACTCTCATACGCGGATTAAGGGAAGCATGGGGATCCTGGAAAATGATCTGCATTTCCCTGTTGACCGCCTGCATCGCCTTTTTATCAAGCGACTCTACGTCCCTGCCGTTATAAATGATTTTCCCCTCTGTTGGCTTCTGAAGTCCGACGATGGTTTTGCCGAGCGTTGATTTTCCGCTTCCGCTTTCACCGACAAGGCCGAAGGTTTCGCCTTTTTTTATGGAAATCGTAATATCATCGACTGACTTTACCGTCTGGTCTTTTTTAATTTTGAAATATTTTTTCATAGCTTCTATTTCTAAAAGTGTATCAGCCATTTTCATTCCCTCCCTGCTGCAACGAAGTCTTCGGCCTTAGGGGCCCTTGGGTCATTCAGCCAGCATTTGGCCTGATGCCCATTTTCCTCTCCAAATGCTGGCGGCATTTGCTGCAGGCAGATTTCCATTGCATATTTGCATCTTGGTGCAAAAGGACATCCCTTTGGAGGCGAAAATAAATCCGGCGGGGAGCCTTCAATCGGCACGAGCCTTTTCTTATCAGGAGAGTCTGTGTCCGGAATCGACTCAAGAAGTCCCCAGGTGTAGGGATGCTTAGGATTCTCGAAAATTTCAGCGACAGTCCCGCTCTCGATCATCATCCCTGCATACATGACAATCACACGCTGGGCCGTTTCAGCGACCACTCCCAAATCATGCGTGATTAATATAATAGAAGTATTTGTTTTTTTCTGCAGATCCTTCATCAGATCCAGGACCTGGGCCTGGATCGTTACATCAAGTGCAGTGGTAGGCTCATCTGCGATCAGAAGCTCCGGATTGCAGGCAAGGGCAATGGCTATCATGGCACGCTGCCTCATCCCCCCGCTGAATTCGTGCGGATACTGGCTGTACCGCTCTTCAGGATTTGGGATGCCGACGAGTTTGATCATCTCGATTGCCTTTTCTTTTGCTTCTGTTTTTCCCAGCTTTTGATGGATGAGAAGGCCTTCTTCTATCTGCTTGCCTATTTTCATTGTCGGATTTAAGGAAGTCATTGGATCCTGGAAGACCATGCTGATCTTCGAGCCTTTGATTTTTTGCATTTCCCTTTTGGAGATTTTCAGCAAATCCTTATCCTGAAAAAGTACTTGCCCATTCTTTACTTTTCCGGGAGGAGTGGGTATCAGCCCCATGATTGTCTGGACAGTCACGCTTTTTCCGCTTCCGCTTTCTCCTACGATTGCCAGTACCTCGCCTTTATCGATATGAAAGGAAACGTCCCGGACTGCCTTTACCTCTCCTCCGTATGTCTTGAAATTAACTTCGAGGTTTTTCACTTCCAGTAAATGGCTCATCTGTCATGCCTCCTATTTCCGTACTCTTGGATCCAGCGCGTCCTGAAGTCCGTCACCGAATGCATTGAATGCAAACATTGTCAGGGAAATCATCAGCCCCGGGAAAAACAGCCTCCACCATTGTCCGCTCAGGATGACACCCAATGCATCATTGGCCATCGTCCCCCAGCTTGCAAATGGGGCTTGAACACCCAATCCAAGGAAGCTGAGAAAAGATTCGGCAAAGATGGCCTGCGGGATTGTAAATGTCAGATTGACGATTATGATGCCCATCGTATTTGGCAGCAGATGGCGCATGATGATTTTCCCGTGGGAGGTCCCCAATTTTTCTGCTGCCATGACATATTCCTGTGACTTCAGCTGAAGGATCTGACCCCTGATGATCCTGGCCATCCCGACCCAGCCTGTGACAGACAGGGCAATGATAATGGTTGTGACGCCAGGTTCCATGATGACCATAAGCAGGATGACGACGAGCAGATAAGGGATGCCGTAAAGAATCTCAACAAGCCTCATAAGCAGGCTGTCCACCCGGTCTCCGAACTTCCCTCTCCCGGCCATATAGCCGCTGATCCCGCCTACCGCTACACCGAGGATCAGGTCGATGATGGCTGCGGCAAAACCGATAGTCAAGGACACCCTTGCTCCGTACCAGGTACGCGTCCACATATCCCTCCCCAGATCATCTGTCCCGAACCAATGCTCTGAAGATGGGGCAAGATTGCCTTTAGTCAGATCCTGGTCAGAAGGGCTGTACGGGACAAATGATGGTCCGAAAGCCGCAAGGAGGATGATAACCAAAAGGAGGCTGAAGCCAAGCAATGCCAATTTATTTCTTACAATATTCAGTGCCGTTTCCTTCCAGACGCTCAAGGACGGCCTCTGGATTTCATCATGGCTCTTTTTATCGGGCGATACAGGCCTGAACAGGAGCTCTTCTGATTGTTTCGGCTGCATGTTTATTCCCCTCCGCTCGATAGTTTTATTCGTGGGTCGATCAGCCTGTAGGAAATATCAATTAAAAACAGGGTGATGACAAGAATGGCGCTGAAGAAAATCGTTGTCCCCAGGATAACGGGATAATCCCTGTTGAAGATACTGTCAACGAAATAGCGGCCGATTCCAGGTATGGCAAAGATTTTTTCAATAACAAAGGTACCGGTGATCAGCGCAACAAATAGTGGGCCGATAAAGGAAACGACCGGCATGATGGCATTCCGGATACCGTGCTTAAGTACAAGCTGGAACGTGGAAAGCCCCTTTGCATTGGCGGTCTTTATATAGTTCTGGTTCATGACCTCAAGCATGCTCGAACGCATGAATCTTGCGATGACTGCAAGCGGGGTCGCAGCCAGTGCGAGTGACGGGAGGATTGTATGCTGCCATGTTCCCCATGAAGCAACAGGCAGCAGCCTCCAATCCACCGCAAAATATTTAATCAGGAGCGGCGCCAGGATGAAGCTTGGGACAGAGATGCCGATGATGGCAACCATCATGCTCGCATAATCAATGAACCTATTATGATTCAGTGCCGCTATGATCCCAAGCGACAGCCCGAATATCAAAGCGATTGTGATGGACTGAATACCCAGGAGTGCTGAAGCCGGCGCTCCTTCTGCGATGATTGAATTGACGCTCCTCGTTTCCGACTGGATGGACGGTCCAAGGTCACCTATCGCAAGATTTTTCATAAACAGAGCATATTGTACAGGCAGCGGTTCATCCAAATTGTATTTGGCCCTGATATTCTGGAGAACTTCCTCAGGCAGCACATCGCCGTCTGAAGCAAATGGATCCCCGGGTATGAATTTCATTATGACGAATGTCAGTGTAGCGATTACCCAAATCGTTAAGAGCATGATGAGGAATCGTTTGACTATGTACATTTGCTCACCTCCACAGCATTGAAGGAGCAGTAGAGCTCCTTTTTCTTTTTACGCATTTACCTGGCCCAGGACTCCATTGGTAGCAGTCATTGCTATGATGACGCAGCCCCACATATGCTTATAGGCAGTGACCATATCATCGCAAGTAAACTTGATTCTCTTTGGCCCTATCAATTCAACTGTCGGGAGGGTTGTTGTCATTTTTGCCTGCTGCGGCCCCTTCATTTCGATTTCAAATGTTACCGGCCCTTCCGTCTCGACGGCCTGCTGGTCCTTTGCCTTTTTAACGGCTGCCTCAGCCTTGGCCCTGATTTCTTCTCTTGCTTTCTCAGGATGGATCAGTTCGGCCGCGAACCTGTCAACAGCCCTCTTCGTCACGGCCCCTTCTACATGTGGAAGTGTTTCCTGCACTTCTTTTACATAAGCGTCATCACCGGAAACAAAGATTGCCGGGACGCCGAATGCTCCTGCCACCATTGTGTTCATTTCTGTTTCACCGACAATTTTTCCGTTGATTTTCATTTCGTTCACACAAATGCCTGCAAGTGTATGAGAAATGACTGTCAGATCAGAACCGCCTTCCCTGCCATGGTGGCCGACGAACATGATTCCGCTGAACGTCCCATCCAGGCCTTCCAGCTGGCACATGACCCGGTTGTTCCCTGAAACAAGGCGGGCACGCGGATCCATTTCTTCAATAATGATATTAGACATATTGCCATGGCCGTCTGCCACGACCACTTCCTCTGCCCCTCCATTGAAAGCTCCTTCAATTGCTGCGTTCACATCGGCTGTCATAAGCTTCCTGAACCGCTGGTATTCTGAGTTTGTTTTTAGCTGCTGGTTTGTCGCTACTCCTGAGATGCCTTCCATGTCTGCCGAAATAAATATCTTCATTAAATATCCTCCTAAATGAATAATCATTCATTATTTTAATTTTTCAGTCTTTTTAAACTGGGTTTTAGGCAAGTCAGCCTTCCCTCTTAAAAAGGGAAGGTCTGATCTTCAGTCAGATTCCTGATAAATGCTGTGACAAGATCTTTAGTTGCAATCAGGTCGCCGATATCTGCAACCTCAACAGGTGAGTGTGCATAGCGGGATGGAATGGAAAGGACGCCAGTCGGGATTCCCTTATTGGCATAATTGACCGCTCCTCCATCTGTTCCTATGCCCGGAAATACTTCAAGCTGGTACGGAATCTTGTTTTCTTCAGCCAGTCTTACTAACAGGTCTTTCACCGTCTTATGTACAATCAGGCTGAAATCCATGACCTTGATGCCAGTGCCTCTTCCAAGTCCGAGGCTTCCATCCATTGTTTCTTCCGGCGTATCACTGACTGCGGTAGTATCAACTGCTATAGCCGCGTCAGCCTGCAGATGCTCAGAAGCTGTTTTTGCCCCCCTGAGCCCGACTTCCTCCTGGACAGCAAAAAGGAAAATAAGCTCACCGGCAAAGGAACCATCCTTGACCTCTTCCAGAGATTCAAGCAATACAGCGCAGCCTGCCCTGTCATCCAGTGCCTTGGAGCGCACCCGCTGCTTTTTTTCCGGCCCAAACACCTGGAATTCTGTTCCCCAGGTTACCGGTGTGCCGATCCCGACTCCCATTTCTGCTGCTTCCTCAGGTGTAGAAGCGCCAATGTCAATGTACATCTGCGTATGCTTCCTTACCTTCCCAGGGTCGTCAAATTTTGCATAGTGAGCAGAAATCGTGCCTATCACACCGCTCACTTCCCCTTTGCTTCCCATCACCCTGACAGGCTGGGCAAGCATGATGCGGTCATCATTGCCGCCAAGCTTCTCGAAGCGGAGAAGGCCGTTTTGTTCAATTTTTTTGACGATAAATCCCACTTCATCGATATGGGCTGTCAAAACAATTGTTGGACCCGGTTTGTCCCCTTTTTTCCTGGCAATCACATTGCCGATCGGATCAATGGTGACGGAATCCGTTTTATCTTCAAGGTATTCTTTTAAAAAATAGGACACAGAATGCTCGTACCCGCATGGACCGGATAGTGACGTCAACTTTTTTAAAATCTCCAGCATAATATCTCTCCTAATCTATTTGGCTTTCAAATGAATTCAAAGGTATTTTTAAACACTTCAAGCTGGACAATGCTGTTCACTTCTGTGATATCCTCCAGGCCATTCAGCCTGAGCAGCAGATCTGTTATCTCATCCTGGCTCGGCACCGCAATCTGGACTAGAAGCGAATATTGTCCGGATGTCAAGGTAACATACCTGATTTCCCGGAAGGTTTTCAGTTCGTCAATCACTTTATGTATGCTCTGCGGCCTAACTTTCAGCTGAATGATCGCGCCTGCCTTTAATCCAAGGGCGATTGGGTTCACTACCCCGACCACTTCAAGGATGTGATTGTCAATCAGATTCTTATAGCGCAGCCTGACTGTTTTTTCGGTCACATTCATTTTGCCGGCGATCTCTGTAAATGACATTCTTCCGTCTTTGGAGAGCAGCTTGATAATACCCCTGTCCAGCTCATCAATTTCGTATTTCATAAATTACCTCCTTTCGGTATGAGATTTTAATATAAGTAAGAAAAACGGAAATGCAAATTCAATATATGTACCATTTACAATATTTAAAAAATATTTTATTATCGAAAAAAGGAATTAAGGGTAATTATAGAAAAAGAATTTTCAGAAATCAACATTTTTTATTAAAAAAGGAGCGAAAAAATCATGTTAGCGATTACAAACGCAAAAATTTTTGATGGAACAGGGAAAAAATATGAAAATGCCAATCTTCTTATTCAGGACGGGAAAATTCAAAGATTAGGAGAAGATCTTGAAATCGGGGAAGAATATACAGTCATTGATGCAGCAGGCAAAATTGTCACTCCAGGTTTGATTGACGTACATACTCATCTGGGGGTGCATGAAGAAGGTGTGGGTAAAGAGGGGCAGGATTTCAATGAAACAAGTGCTGCTGCCACTGCCCAGGTAAGAGCCATCGATGGGATCAACCCGATGGAGAAAGGCTTTGAGGATGCAAGGCGCTTTGGGATCACTACGGTTCAGGTAATGCCGGGCAGCGCCAATGTCATTGGCGGAGAGATGATCGTCCTGAAAACTGCCGGGCAAATCATTGATGATATGGTTATCAGAAACCCTTCCGGCCTGAAAGCGGCAACCGGAGAAAACCCGAAAAGATTCCATGGCGGAAAAGGCATCATGCCGACTACCAGGATGGGAGTGGCCGCGATTCTGCGCGAAAAATTCATTGAGGCACAAAGCTACATCGAAAACCGCAAAGCCGGAAAAGCAGACAGGAAACTAGAACTTGAGAACATTGCTAAGGTGCTTAATAAAGAAATCCCGCTTCGCGTCCATGCGCACCGGGCCGATGACATTATTACCATCTTAAGGCTTAAAAGGGAATTCGGCTTTGACCTGACCATCGAGCATTGCACAGAAGGCCACCTGATTGCCCCATTCATTGCCAAACATGATGTCCGGGTTTCCGTTGGCCCGACCATGTCCTCCCGATCCAAAGTTGAGCTTGCGGATAAAGGCTGGCATACACTTCCTGCCCTTGCAGAAGAGGGAATAGCATTTTCCCTTACCACTGACCACCCTGTCGTAGGAATCGAGCACCTGATGACCAGCGCCATTCTGGCTGTCAAAAACGGCCTGAGTGAAGAGCAGGCACTAGAAGCGATTACGATTAATGCGGCAAGGCATCTCGGAGTCGAGGATCGTGTCGGATCGCTCGAACCTGGCAAGGACGCCGACTTTGTCATCTGGAGCGGGGATCCATTTGACTTGCGTTCCTCCGTTGAGGAAACTTATATCAACGGGGAGAGAGTCTGAACCAGGCGGTTAGTCTTTTTTGCCGGCAATTCTGCTGTAGGGTGATTGGCAGGCTGACTGTCCAGAAATGGTATCTTCGTATCCAGGAATCTCACAGGCAAATTGGGCGGCGCTGCCAAAGGCCCCCCACTAACAGCATTTATTAAGCCGATGAATAGAAAACATCGGCTTTTTTGCTGGTTCACAATCGGTTCTTTGCCAAAGGTTATGCCGGCCACAAGATTATTTCCCCTTTTGAAAAGCATGCTGTTTTTGTTTCAGCAAACGTCAAATAGCCGCCATACACAGCGATCAACTGTTTTGGCGGCCAGCCTGTCTTCCGTAAAACGCCCTTTTTATAACTAGACGGCTACTGACTTTTTATCTGCTTTCTTCTCTCTGAGCCTTTTAATATCAAGGCGGATCAATAATGAAACAGTAAGTGCAACGGCAAAGAGCCCTGTGAAAACATAGAGGCTTTGAGAATAGCTCCCTGTCGTTTCCCTTACCCAAGAAGCGAACATCGGTCCGGCCAGGCCGGCCGCAGCCCACGCTGTTAAAATATATCCGTGGATGGCGCCCAGCTGTTTTGTCCCAAACAAATCCCCGATGTATGCCGGGATGGAGGCAAAGCCTCCGCCATAGCATGTGTATATGATGGCAAGGATGATCTGAAACAGCAGCGGATTATCAACCATGGTGACAAGCGGAAAAGCAATGATCTGGATCAGGAAAAAGAGCGTATAGGTATTGGGCCTGCCGATATAATCGGAGATCGAAGCCCACCCGATCCTTCCTAATCCATTAAAAGCGCCCAGAACACCGACAAGGGCTGCTGCCGCTGCTGCTGTAAGTCCGATGCTTTCCTGTGCGAGAGGAGAAGCAGCAGAAATAATGGCTATGCCGCAGGTGACATTGATGAAAAGCATGATCCAGAGAAAGTAGAATCTTTTCGTTTTCACTGCCTCATTGGCTGTGAGCTGCGATAAATCTTCCCTTCCCCCACCCTTGCCATCCCCTTTTCCTTCAAACCCTTTCGGCACCCAGCCTTCTTTTGGCGGAGCCAAATAGAGAGAGGCAGCGATCATAATAATAAAGTAGGAGATCCCAAGGATATAGAAGGTGCTTGCAATCCCCACGGAATTGATGAGGCTCTGCATGATCGGGCTGCTGATAAGGGCAGCAAAACCGAATCCCATGATAGCAAGCCCCGTCGCAAGTCCGCGGCGGTCAGGGAACCACTTTACGAGAGTTGAAACAGGAGCAATATAGCCCACACCCAGACCAATGCCTCCAAGTACTCCATAAGAGATGTATAATAGCATTAAAGATTCCATTTGGATCGCAAGCCCTGATCCGGTTATTCCTGCGCCGAAAAAAACGGCAGCCAATATCCCCGCTTTGCGCGGACCATATCTTTCTACAAAGTGGCCCAGGAATGCAGCTGATAGGCCCAGGAATAAAATTGCCAGGCTGAAAGTAAAGCTGACCTCTGTCAAATCCCAGCCAAACTCGCTGACAATCGGCTTGGTGAAGACACTCCAGGCATATACAGACCCGATCGATATATGGATTCCCACTGCCGAGGCCGCGATCAGCCACCTGTTTTTGGTTTTTTCCATCACTCCATCTCCCTCCTCTAATTAGAAAACCCTTTCATAACAAGCATTGCTATATTCCCTTAAAAGCTTCACTCCAAACAGAATAGTCATAATATTTAGATGTTTTTTAGAGAATGGCAAGGCGATGCCCTGTATTCGGCGCTGGATAAACAGCAGCAATATACCACGGCTTAAATTCTTGCTTTCTCTCATATATGTGCTAATATTTGTGGTAATTCAAGAGAACGGGTGAAAAGAATGAATATAAGCAAAGAAAGAAAAATAGTCCAATTTCAGGATGGAAAGCTTAAAGAGGGTGCAGACCTGATAGCAGAGGAATTCCCTCTCACCATCTTTATAAATGGCGAGGAATTCGCTACAATGGTTTGTTCCCCGGACGGACTGGAAGAGCTTGCGGTCGGATTCCTTGCTTCTGAAGGAGTCATCCGCAGCAGCAGAGAGCTGACAAGCCTCCAGGTAGACAGCAGCAAGGGCTTCGCTTATGCCGAGGTAAGCAGTTACACCCCAGCCTTAAAACCGGCCCATTCCAAAAGATTCATCGGCTCCTGCTGCGGCAAAAGCCGGCAGTTTTATCTCCTCAGTGATGTGAAGACAGCAAAGACCTCCACTTCAACAGCTTCATTAACAGCCCAAGAATGCCTATCAGCGATGAAGCAGCTGCAGGAAGCCAGTGTTGATTTCCGGCAGACCGGCGGTGTCCACAATGCAGCTTTATTCCATGGCGACAGGATGATCATCAGCCGTACAGATATTGGCAGGCATAATGCTTTAGATAAAATTCTGGGATACTGTATAATAAATAAGATACCTGTACGGGATAAAGCGATTGCGTTCAGCGGAAGGATTTCCTCTGAAGTGCTTCTGAAGGCCGCCAAAATCGGGGTCGGCATCTTATTGTCCAAGTCTGCCCCGACCGGCCTTGCGATTGATCTTGCGGAAGATTTGAACATTACTGCAGCAGGATTTATCAGGGGAAATTCCTTTAATGTATACTCCTGCCCGGAACGGATAACAGAAATTTAAATTTAAAGGAGGCCATCCCATGCTCATAGATAAACTAGACAGAAATCTGCGGGATCTGCGCATCTCCGTTACCGATAAATGCAATCTGCGCTGCACCTACTGCATGCCGGCGGAAATTTTTGGCCCCGGATATGCCTTCCTGCCGAAGGACCAGCTCCTTTCGTTTGAGGAAATAGAGAAGCTTGCGTCCGTTTTTGCGAAGGCATTTGGAATCCAAAAATTCAGGCTCACCGGGGGTGAGCCTTTAATGCGCAAAGATCTCCCCCAGCTTGTTGAGAAATTGTCCAGCATCCCCGGGGTTGATGATATAGCCATGACCACTAATGGAATACTGCTGCCCCGCTATGCAAAAGAACTGAAATCTGCAGGATTGCGCAGGGTTTCCATCAGCCTCGATTCACTGGATGATGAGCTGTTCGGAAAAATAAACGGCCGCGGAATCAAAGTTGATCAAGTGCTGAAAGGAATTGACGCAGCAGCTGAAGCCGGCTTGAAAGTAAAAATTAACATGGTTGTCCAGAAAGGCGTAAATGATCATCATGTTATCCCAATGGCCAAATTTTTCAAAGAGAAAGGCCATGCTCTTAGATTCATTGAATTCATGGATGTCGGGAACACAAACCAGTGGAATATGGATACCGTTTATACAAAGAAAGATATCCTCCGCGATATAGCGGAAGTCCTGCCCTTCCAGCCTGCCCCGCCGAATTATCCGGGGGAAGTTGCAAAAAGATATGTATATGAAGGCTCAGAATCTGAATTTGGGATTATTTCTTCCGTCACTGATGCTTTTTGCTCATCATGCAACAGAGCAAGGCTTTCTGCTGAAGGCAAACTGTATACATGCCTGTTTTCTTCTGCCGGGCATAACCTCAAAGAGCCGCTCCGTGCAGGAAAAACCGATGATGAACTTGAAAGCATCATCACTGGTATCTGGAATGCCAGGGATGACCGGTATTCAGAGACGAGGGATGAGCTGAAAAGCAGCGGCGCTTCCCGGAAAAAAGTTGAAATGTCCCATATTGGAGGCTGATCTGGTCTCTTTTATTGTCAGGAGGATGCATAATGGCGGAACACCGATTTGAACTAAAAGCCCACTGGCCAGGATTGCGCAATGATTCTGGAACACTGGAAACAAAAGGTCTCTCTACGAAAATATCCATCCCGCCGGAAATGGACGGGCCTGGCGTCGGCACTAATCCGGATGAAATGCTCCTCGGTGCAGCCGCGACATGCTATATCATTACACTGGCTGCCATGATGGAGAGAAGCAGGCTCGAAAAAGAGGACTTAACGATAGAATCGACAGGGATAGTCGATGTTACTAACGGTGTCATAACCTATAAAGAAATTATCCACCGCCCTCAGATTATTTTGAAATCGGACGCGTCAGACCGCGACCTCCAGCTTGCCGAACGGCTTGCCCAAAAAGCGGAGGGATCCTGTATGATTTCAAGGGCTGTAAAAGGAAATGTGGAAATTTCACTTTATACGGATATAAAAAAAGCTGAATAACAAAAAAATGCCCGGGAAACTGAACGATACCACATAATGTGGCCGCCTCAGATATCCCGGGCATTTTTTGAACATAAAAGAGTGCCTTATTCTTCAATTCAACTAGCTTAGCTGCTTTTTGAGGGCAAACTTTCTGATAGCTGCTGCTACTCCATCTTCAGTGTTGGCAGCGGTCACTGCGTCGGCTGCTTCCTTTACTGTCTCCTGGGCATTTCCCATCGCTACACCCCAGCCGCATTCCCTGATCATTGAAATATCATTCAGGCTGTCCCCGACAGCCATCACCTGATCCATCGTTAAGCCAAGAAGTTCGCAGACCCTCTTAATGCCATTAGCCTTATTGACTCCCAGTGCATTGACTTCGATATTGGTCAGGGCGCTGTTCGTTATTTCCAGCTCTCCCCGTTCTGCCAATGTCTGCAGAACCGTTTCCCTTGCGGCATCGTCCTCGATGTTAAAACCGAACTTCAGCCATTCGTTTGACAGCAGATCTTCCGGCATCTCATCTCGGAACACCTTCTCGCTGTTAACTGCCCAGAAGCCGGCTTTATGCTCTTTTGACAAATCCCACATCCAGCTGATCAGCTCTGCAGAAACCGGATTCCTTTCCACAAGGCTCCCGTCCGGTCCCCATATCTCCCCTCCGTTGATTGTCACAAGATAGGAGTCAAGCTCCAGGGAATCTGCGTGATCCCTGCAGGTAAGCCTTGTCCTGCCAGTGCTTAACACCACTTTGATGCCTGCTTCAATGGCTTCCTTTACAGCTTTACGGTTCCCATCCGATACTTCGCCTTTTTCATTCAATAATGTTCCGTCCATGTCCAATGCAATCAGTTTAATTTCTGGACTTTCTTCTCTGTTTTGCAACGCGGCTCAGTCCTCTCTCGAATTATGTCTATTTTATTATAATAAAAAAATGGCATGTCTATCCAATGATAGACTTCCCCGCTCTTTTTTATCCTATATATATTCTGCACCGGGAAGAAGCTCTGACAGCCAATCTTAGCATAAACTTTACAATTGTCCTCCAGGCCAGAATGTCCCGCCGAGCTTCAGGACCTTTAGCTGTTCCTTGGGCAATGCAAGCCTGTCCCATTCTTTTTCCAGCCTCTCCAAGGCTTCAGGCCCTGTATCATCTGCAAGGCGGTATGCACCATAATGCATGGGAATGAACCGCTCTCCTTTAAGCTCCAGAAAGGCTTTTATTGCATCCTCGGGATTGATATGGGAAACAGACATAAACCATTCGGGTTCATACGCTCCAATCGGCATCAGGACAATATCAAGCTTGTGCTTTTCCGCTATCTCCTTGAATCCCCTGAAATAGCCCGTATCCCCTGCAAAATAAACTGATTGTTCATCTTCAGGATTCTCTATGATCCAGCCTCCCCAATGGGAAGTATTGGTGTCATTCAGGCCCCGCCTTGTCCAATGCTGGGCAGGGACAAAGGTAAGCTTAAGGGTGCCCGCTTCAAAACTGTCCCACCAGTCTGCCTCGTGGATATTCTTATAGCCCCTCTTTGTAAAAACTCCCTTCAAGCCTGCCGGCACATAGAAAGCCGGATCTCCCCCAAGCTTTTTGATTGAAGGAAAGTCAAGATGATCATAATGGCCATGCGAAATCAGGACCAAATCAATGGGAGGAAGGGAAGTGATTGGCAGTCCAGGCTCCGTCAGTCTCTTTTGAACCCCCATTCTTAAAGCCCACACAGGGTCAGTGATCATATTCAATCCGCCCATCTGTATAAGAAAGGTCGAATGCCCTATCCAAGTCACTGACATGGACTCCCGGTTTTTCTTAAGCTTCTCTGCTTCCTTCTCTTCAGCCTGAGCTATCTGCACATTAAGATCTTTCTTATTCCTCCGCCTCTCCCTCGACCAGCGCAGCATATCCATGAACCCATGTTCGTTTTTCACACCATCATAATTTTCATATCTGGAGCCTTTCATACCATTACCTTCCTTAACCGCCATATATGGCTTTGATTCTTATATTTTACTAGGGCGGCTGGGAAGCGGCAAAAGATTGCACTTTTCTCCAAAGTAAAAGGACCGGGCAGATCACCCGGTCCAAACTACTTCAAATGCTTCGACTTAACATTCTCGCGCAGAAAATCAATGGCACTCCTCGTTTCATCAAGATAGGCAACGCTTTCATCATACTGTCTGGAAGCGGCGCACATGAAAAGAATATCAATAACATGAAGCTGTGCGATCCTCGAGGAAGTTGCACCGCTCCTGAATGTTGGCTCTTTTGTGGAAGATGTGAACAGCCTGATATCCGCTTGATCTGAAACGAGGGAGCTTCCGTACTTTGTAAGAGAGATTGTTACAGCGCCCCGCTTATTGGCAAGCTCAAGTATCTTGGCGACCTCAAATGTCTTGCCTGAAAAAGATATCCCGAAAACCACATCATCCGGCTTAACATTCGCGACCAGTGTAGCAGTCATATGGATATCAGCAAAGGCTGTAGCATGCTTATTGATGCGGAGGAATTTCTGCTGGGCGTCCTGGGCGATGATGCTGGAGGCGCCTACCCCAAAGAAATGCACTGTTTCCGCCTTCTGGATGGCTTCGACAGCTTTGGAAAGCTCTTCTGTGCTCAGCAGATCGGCAGTTTCCCTGATTGTCTGGATGCTGTTGCTCGACATTTTCTCAATGATGGAATGCTGTGATTCATTCGGTTCAATATCACGGAATCCGGGGTGGTCAGTTTTTTGCAGATCACCGGCAATCCTAAGCTTCAATTCCTGGTAGCCTTTCAGCCCAAGTGATTTGCAGAGCCTGATTACGGCCGCACTGCTTGTGGAGCTCCGCTTGCCCAGTTCACTGGCTGTCAATGCGATCGCTTCCTTTGGATTTTCCAGGATGAAGGATGCTATTTTTTTCTCTGAAGGAGGCAGCTTTCCCAGCATTTCGGAAAGCATGACAAGCCCGCCATTAATAAAAGACATGGAATACCTCACTTGCGATATATTTATTATTTATATTATAACGCCTTTTCCCTGTTCTATCATTTTTGAGCAGTGCAGAAGGTGAAAGATGCTTTGCTGCTTCATTGTAAGCAGGACTCCTCCATGTTATGATAGACAAAAAAAGTGTTGGAGTGCTTAATATGTATATTGTCCATTCTACCTTTACCGTGCCGGCTGAAAAGGCTGCAGAGGTAATAGAAATCTACCATAACCGCTCACGGAAAGTAGATCAGTCCGAAGGCTTCAAAAAATTCCTTCTGCTCCAGAACAGCAAACGACCAGGGGACATTACCGTCCATATGGAATGGGATACGAAGGAAAGCTATTTAAATTGGGTAAAAAGCGCCCAATTCAAGGAAATCCATGATCTTGAAAAGAAATACCCAGACCAGGAGCTCGCCTCTGTCATTCCAAAGGTAACTCAATTCGAGGTTGTTGGAGACTAGCATATCATTTTATCAAACTACTAAATGCCCGGGACCCCCGCTCCAGTTTTGAGCGGGGGTCCTTTTTGCATGGCATATTTGGCCCTTTAATTGATACAGGATCAAAAAAGCCCTCCATAGAGGAGAACTCTAATCATTATTTTTCACAAGCCCAATGGTCTTTCTCACGGTAACACTTTGAAGCATAGGCAGGATGTGTGGATGGGACGCCATTTGGATGAAATCATGTTGTATTCTCTTAGGCCAGTATATCTTTCAAAGGCGGAAAAATTTATAAAATTCAGTGAATAACTATTATTTCCTCCGGATCCCAAAGCGGGCATTAATCTGCCCTTTTAGCATCTGCTCGCGGAGTTTCTCATCTTTGGTATTATTTTTTTTCAGATAATCGCTCCTGATTTCGTCTGTTCTGACCCCTTCTTCTCTTTTGTTGGCAATATCAATGAGCTGTTCAACATCTGAGAAGGAATATTTCCTGCTCCCCTTTTCAGTTCTTTCGGGAAAAATGAGGCTTCTTTCTTCATAATATCTAATCTGCCTTTCACTCAATCCTGTCAGCTCGCTTACCACCCCAATGGAAATGACTTTTCTGTTCTTGTACGAAGGTTCTTCTTTCATACACTCACCCCGATGGCTTTATCTTTGTTCCATTATATATATGCAGAAACAGATTTTCACAGAGTTATGTAAGAAAATCTGACATTAATTAACCCTTTTATGAAAAAACAGGAAGATTTTCTTACAAAGCAAATGAAATTTCTCATGTTTTTTTCTACACTATAAAAAACGAAAGAAAGGATGAGGGCCGGTGCCATTTCTTCGCGAGGCAGTTGAGAAAAAGAAGAAGTATTTCATTCAGTTGCTCGTTAAAGGCGGTTTGCTCGATTCTTATGTAAAATCATTGACGCTGACAGAACTTGAGGGAGAATATAAGAAACTGCAAAGAGAAAAGGGTCTGGACAAAAGTTGAACCGGAGGGGAAATGGATGGAAAGAGAAGCAGCCGAACTTGCGAAGAAAATCATAGAACTGGATCTGCTCCGTGATGAGATCTGGGAAGTGCTCGCCGAACTTGCAGGTGAACGTGCCCATGAATTGCTCCGAATGGCTCAGAACAGCTGAGGAAACCTAATATCTGATTGAAAATGGATGTTAAGGTAAGTGCAGAAATCTTCTTGGAAGTGGTATAGGAGTGGTATTGGTGCCTGTCACCCGCAATTGAAAAAAAAGCCCGCTGCCGCGGGCTTTCTCTATTTTTTAGTGCTGCTTTTACAATGGCAGCAGTTCGATTGTTTCTTTATTCTTCAATCCTTCAACCATTGCGAGCCATTCGGCAGGCTTGTTGGAAAGGACGCTGTAATAAGTTTCAAGAAAATCTGCAGCAAGGGCTGCAGGTATTCCCTGCGTTTCTTCATTTGCCGGCATGAAGCATAGATCAAGACCTTTCACCGCTTCACCGTCATTCTTCCATGATGGGTGTACATATTCAAAACTCAGACGTCTGTAGCCCAGATGTGAGAGCACTTCCCGGCGGACAAACGGATTCATCGCCTTCACTCCGCCAAACTCATGGCTGCCGGCCTGATAAGGGTCATAAATTTCTGCAAACATCCCAAAAAGCTCTTTGCCATTTTCCCTTGCAAGCCCTTCAAGGTCTTTCTGCCTGTTAACTGCAAGAAAGCGCCCGATGCTCAGGCCCGGCTTGCCGATGATGGTAAAATCGGTCATGGCGATATTCCAGTCAGGATAATAGCGGTATTCTGTTGCGCCTACGGCTTCGCCGTCTTCAAGGGCAATAAACACCCTGATGCCGGGATCCTCGAGCGGTTCTTTCCACAATTCATATTCCAGCACCTCTTCCGGAGGGAAAACGTCCTTCATTAAATTATGCATCTTGACAAATAATGGATCTTCAATACTTGTAATGCGGATATACTCCATCTGACACACTCCAAAAATAGTTATTTATTCTCCTGTAAAAAAGGATTTCTCCATTCCATCAGGCAGGCATAATTCAAGGACTCCCCGTCCTCCAGGTAACCGGACACCAGAGCAATCGGGACCCGCCCGCATCCCAGGAGAAATGAAAGGACCGGGTCCTTCAGTTCTCCTGCTGTAACCTTCCGGACATATTCTTCAGGGCTCATGAGCGCTGCATGCTTAATATAGCCCGGCATGCGCCCTCCCCCAAGCAGCCGCTCCAGCCCAAGGCCAATGACCGTATGATACATAGCCTGCATCAGAATCTTGCCCAGGCCGAGCTTACGGTATTTTGGCCGGATGCTGATATCCACGATATATAAAGTATTTCCATTCGGGTTATGATTGCGGATATACCCTCCGTCTGTCACTTCTTCCCATGTGTGGGAAGGTGAAGAAGGGTCGAACTGCACGAGAAGCCCTGTCATTGAGCCGGCAAGCTCGCCATCAACCTCTATGCAGAGCGCACCTTCCGGAAAGAGAGAAACATGGTTTTCCAGCTGTTCCCTGTTCCACCACAGTTCTTCTGGAAAAGGAGGCGGAAAGCATTCCGCCTGGATGCTGATCAGCTCAGGAAAATCTTTTCTTTGATAGTTCCTGACTGCCGCCTGCAGCATCTTTTCACCATCTCGAACATAGAAACGGCTTTCGTATCCCATACTCTCAGCCTTCTATCCCGGTATTTTCCCAGTCTGTATACAGGTCACTGCGCCTGTCGCGCCAGGTTGTCACTGAACCTCTTTCCCTCACTTCGTAAAGCAGGCTCAAATCAAGGTCAGCAGTTACGATCATGTCATTATTAAGCTCGCCTTCAGCCATGATACCCTTAGGCGGAAACGGAATATCATTAGGCGTCAGCACTGCGGCCTGCCCGAAGTTGGCGCGCATGAAGTCAACTGTAGGAAGAGATCCGACAGTGCCAGTCACAACTACATATACCTGGTTTTCAATCGCCCTTGCATGGCTGGTATAGCGGACACGGTGGAAGCCATGGCGGTCATCTGTGCAGGAAGGACAGAAAATCACATCCGCCCCTTTCGCTTTCGCCATCCTGACGATTTCAGGAAACTCAATATCATAGCAAGTGAGGACCGCAATGCGCCCCTTATCTGTATCAAAGACACTGAGGCCGTCTCCCTGGGACATATTCCATTCATGTACCTCTGTCGGTGTAATATGGAGCTTTGCCTGCTCCCCTATCCTGCCGTCCGGATAGAACAGGTGGGCCACATTGTATAATTTTCCATTTCGGCTGACAACATGGGTGCCTCCGATGATATGCATCCCTGTTTCAATTGCGAAACGGGAAAACAGCTCCCTGTATTGATCCGTAAACCCTGGGAGTTCATTGATGGTCAGCCTTGTTCCCTGCTCACTCCCGATTGACAGAAGCTGCGTTGTGAAAAACTCTGGAAACAGGACGAACTCTGATCCATATTCCTGTGCTGTTTTTATATAATGTTCACACTGGTCAGCAAAGTCCTGGAATGAACGAATAGTATGCAGGTGGTATTGAATTGCAGAAACTCTTAATTTCATAAAAAAAACCCCCTAAAAATTGATGGGCTAGTGCACGCTGCACTATCTTTTTGATTATGGAATATTTTTTGATTTTTAACAAGTACTCACTTTGAAGTAAGTTGGTTACTTCTCTGTAACTATCCTTCTTCTCCACCTGTTGAAGGCTCTGCAGAATACATCTCTATTATTTTCAATAAAAGTCCTGTGCCAATCGTCCCGGCGCTCTTTTACCTGATATAATAAAATATACCTAAATGTAGTAACTATATCTGGAGGAGGGGCATCTTGGTCTCGCTTAATAACCTGCAATATTTTTATGCTCTGCTCGGAATTATTTTTTCCATCATTAATTGTTCTCTTTTACTCCGCTCAGTCAGGAAATCCTCGCATTCGAAGGGCAATACATCAGATCATCTTCTGAGAGATGCCTCAATCATTGGCATTACCTTTTTCCTGACAAACTTGTTTGTTGTTCTTGCTTTGAATGCCAAAGTCGATGCAGTCGATTTCTTTTTTTATTTTCTATATTTCCTTTTCAGCTGTATCGGAGGCAGTTTCCTGGCCATTAAGATGGGCATCAAGAAACAGCTGGGAACGGGTTTGTATCTGCTTGCCGGCTTTATGATTACCAGTATCATACTGCTCGCTGATTATTCTGCCGTTTTTATTCTGTTTCACCATGATTTACATTTGAATCTGCCGCTCGTTTTAATGACCGGCCTAATCACTCTAGGGATATCCTTTTCATCCCTCCGCTTCCTCCTGCAGCTGAGCAAGGAGCCTGAAAACAGCAGTAGCAGGCGGTGGGAGCTGATCGGAAGCCTGGCAGCTGGCCTGGCACTGTCCGGCATCCCGTATCTGACTGCTATTTCGGCTGTTGGCATCCAGAGCGGTTATTTTAATGAGCTGTTCTTATTCCCATATGCAGTGGAGATCCTGGCAATGACTACGCTCGCCATAGTACCGGACCTGTTCGGCGAATACAGGAACACCGTCAACGAAACGAGGCTTGAGAAAAGCGAGCAGCATTTCAGCTCGCTGTTTGATTCCAATCCCGATTCAGTATTCTCCATCAATCTGGAGGGCCGCTTTATTTCGGTTAATAAAATGGCGGAAAAACTGACCGGCTATACAGAAGCGGAGCTGCTTCAAATGACTTTCATTCCATTGATCTTTGAAAAGGATATCTCCAGGACGCTGGATTACTTTTTGCAAGCGAAGGAGGGAATTCCTTCTGAGTTTGAGGTCACTATGCAGCGGAAAGATGGAATCTCCGCTATTGTAAGGATTATTGCTGTTCCTATCGTTCTGCAAAAAGAAGTCATTGGCGTATATGGAATTGCTAAGGATATAACGGAAATCATTCAAAGCCAGGAAAGGATCCGGTATCTTGTCAATCATGATGAATTGACGGACCACTATAATTCCAGAAAGTTCATTTATGAAGCAGACAAGGTCATTGCAGAAGGGAGTCCTGTCTCAATCCTCAGCATTGAAATCGGCCGCATCAGGAGTATCAGGGAGGTTTTTGGGATAAAGGAGGGCGACGGGCTCCTAAGAGAGGCATCTTCAAGGCTGAAGAATGCCTTTGGCGAGAGCGCCCTGTTCGGCAGGCTGAATGGCGATGAGTTCGCTCTCCTGATCAGGGAAAATCTGGACCTCGAGAAAGCAGCAGGGCTAATTGAAAGAGCCTTTGCCGAACCCTTCACGGTGGATGATCATGAAATCTTCCTTGAGTGTTCGATTGGCGCTGCCATTTTTCCGGATCATGGCAAAGAAGCGTCCGAATTGCTGCGGAATGCCGAAAACGCCAAGAGGACGGTAAGCAAAAATGATCATGCTTTTTTTGCGCTCTATGAAAGAAAACAGAACCAGCACAGCCTGGAAAAGATCGTTATTGAGAATGAACTGAAAAAAGCCATTGAAAGTGACGAGCTGATGCTTTACTACCAGCCGAAATATAATGTTTTAAAAGAATGCCTAACCGGGTTTGAAGCGCTTGTAAGGTGGAAGCATCCACAAAAGGGCATTCTCCCTCCGGGTGTTTTCATACCGGTTGCCGAACAGTCAGGACTGATTGCCGCGCTTGAGCTTTGGGTGCTGAGAGAAGCATGCTTTCAGCTGAAGCGATGGCACAGCACAGAACTCATGGGGCTCCCGGTTTCAATTAATCTATCACAAAAATCTTTTTCGAATCCCGGATTGGTTAAAAGCATTACCCGCTGCACTGAACAGGCAGGCATCGACCCTTCCCTTCTCGAAATCGAGATCACTGAGAGTCTTGCCATGTTCAACGAGAAGGAAACAATAGAAAAGCTTCAGTTCCTGAAAAAATACGGAATGAAAATCAGCCTCGATGATTTTGGGACCGGCTACAGCTCTTTAAGCTATATTGATAAACTTCCCATCGATACCATTAAAATCGATAAGTCTTTCATAGACAGGCTTGGCGATAATGGAAACGGGCATTCGATGGTGTCTGCCATCATTTCCATGTCTTCCTTTTTAAAGCTGCATCTTATTGCTGAGGGTGTAGAAACGAAAGAGCAGGCCGATATGCTGTCCAGGATGGATTGCCATGAAATCCAGGGCTATTATTTCAGCCCGCCGAAGCCTGCCGCAGAAATCGAAAGAGAGTTTGGAGGAAAGAAAGCGCGGATAATATAGAAAACGAAAAAGAAGCAGCCGGCTATGCGCTTGGCTGCTTCTTTTTTATGAAGATCTGATTACTGCTGGTACTGAACCTGATGAAGGCCGGCGAAAATGCCGCCTTTCGCGAGCAGTTCATCATGCCCTCCCTGCTCCGCAATCCCGTCTTCTGTCACAACAACGATCCGGTCTGCATTGCGGATGGTTGCCAAACGGTGTGCGATTACGAGCGTCGTCCGATTTTGTGCAAGCTCTGAAAGGGCCTTCTGAATGATCATTTCCGTTTCAGTATCAAGGGCCGATGTGGCTTCGTCCAAAATCAGGATTGGCGGATTCTTCAGGAACATCCTTGCTATCGCAATCCTTTGCTTTTGCCCGCCGGATAATTTGAGTCCCCGTTCGCCGATCTGAGTTTCATACCCGTCAGGCAGGGAATGGATAAATCCTTCCAGATGGGCACGCTTGGCGGCTGACCGGATCTGCTCCTCAGATGCATCCAGCATGCCATAAGCGATATTCTCCTTTAAAGTTCCGGTGAAGAGAAATACATCCTGCTGGACGATCCCGATCTGCTTCCGCAAGGATGATTGGGTCATATCCCGGATATCCATGCCGTCAATGGTGATGCTTCCTCCATTCACATCATAAAATCTCGGGATCAGCGAGCAAATGGTTGTTTTCCCCGCCCCTGAAGGCCCGACAAAAGCCACCGTTTCCCCTGCCCTAATGGTAAGGTCGATGTCTTTCAGCACCTGTTTGCTGTCATCATAGCTGAACGAAACATTGTCCAAAGCGATATTCCCCTTAAGGGAAGCCACTTCAATAGCGTCGGGAGCATCCTTTATTTCCGGTTCTGTATCCAGGAGTTCCATGAACCGCTTGAATCCTGCCATCCCTTTCGGATAAAGCTCCATCAGGGCACTGATTTTATCAATCGGCTTGAAAAGGACATTCACATACAGAACAAATCCGACGAGCTCGCCATAGGACAGCTGGTTTTGGTAGCTAAGCCATGCCCCGAGAACAAGGACGATAAGCACCATCATCCTTGTCATCATATAAATGCCTGATGAGCTGTAGGACATGATTTTATATGCGGCAAGCTTTGCTTTACGGAATTTCCGGTTATTGACAGAGAAGCGGGAGATTTCAAAGTCTTCGTTGGTGAATGACTGGACAACGCGGACTCCGGAGACACTGTCCTCTACCCTGGCATTGACATCAGCTATGTCGCTGTACATCTGCTTCCAGGCTTTGTTCATCCTGATATTGCAGAAAGTGATCAGCCATACGAGGAATGGCACGATCAGGATCGTTACGAGAGCAAGCTTCACATTGATGGTCAGCATGATCCAGAAGGCCCCGACAAAGGTCATGATGGCAATGAACAGATCCTCCGGCCCATGATGGGCAAGCTCGCCGATATCGAAAAGGTCATTCGTTATCCGGCTCATAATATGCCCTGTTTTGGTGTTGTCAAAAAATCGGAAAGACTGCCTTTGGACATGTGTGAACAGCTGATGGCGCATATCTGTTTCAATGTTGATGCCCAGCTTATGGCCCCAGTAATTGACGATATACTGCAGGAAAGTGCTCGCTATATATAAAGCCAGCAGACCTGCACTGACTGAAACTATCATCGACCAGTTGCCGCTTGGCAGGAGCTTATCGATAAACCATTGTACAGCAAGGGGGAAGGCAAGCTCCAGAAGGGCGACTATGACGGCCGAACTGAAATCGAGCGTAAATAGTTTTTTATGAGGTATATAATATGAAAAAAAGCGTTTTAGCATCTTTCTTTTTCTCCTTTTCGTGGTGCATCTTCAAATACAGCATGCTGCGGAGCAGGATCTGCCAGCGCCGCAGCATTGCGCAATCTATTATGATCTCATGAATTTCAAAGAAAATTCTTCCCCGCTTATCCTTTTGAACAGTTCCCCGAACTTCAGACTGCCTGAGGGCCTGATGACTTCATTCAGAAGGAAGCTGCCGAAAGCTTCAGGGTCTGCGAGCAGGCCATTTCCATGCTTCTTTTCAAAAACCCCCTTAAGCATTTCACAAGTCACATCGCCCATGAAATAATTGTGAAGATAAATCGGATGGGTAGTATAATGAATCGTGAAAGCCCATGGCGGCTCATCACCAAACGGCTCCTCCTGCAGCACTTCCCTGTGGTTCTTCCAGTAAAGCTGATACACGTCATCCAGTGAAGAGGCTTCATTGAGATAAAAGCTGTGATCAAAAAAGATCCGGCTGATGGCTCGCAGCGAGTTTGTCTTCCGGTATTCCTTCAGCCTGGAAAATTGCTCTGCCGCGCCATCAGACCCGCTGAAAAAGCTCCCGGAAAACTGCGGGCTGTAAAGAAATCCCTGAAATAAGTTGGCAATCCCTTCACTGATGATCCCGCTCACGCCTGTATTCAATATCAATTCCTCCGGATCCAGCAGAAAGGAATGGACGGCATGGCCTGTTTCATGGAGAAGCACACCATACTCATGAAATTTATTTTTCACATTAGCCAGTATCCGTGAATCCTTTGCCGTTTCAATCGGGAAGTTATAGCCCCATTCCGATTTGTTTTTTCTCGGAAAAATGTCATACGTAATATTATAGCTGCTAATATCAAACCCGAATAGAGAAAATAATTTATTGATATTCCCGAAATAATCGGACATATCCACTTCCTGATTCAGCAGAGGGGCAATCTTTGCATCGATATACTGCTCATCCCAGGGCAGGATCCTGTCTTCATGGAGGAACTGCTCTGCAAATCCGGCCCTCGCCTTCTCCATGGCAGGCAGGGACTGATGGAGCTCAGGGAGCCAATTGCTGAAGATGTCTTCGTCCAATTCATTCATCTCAAGCTGATGCGCTATGTAATTGGCTGATCCATATTCTTTGGCATACGTTTTCCTCAGGCTGATAAGATCGAGGAATCCTGCATCAATCATGGGCTGGTTGATCTGATTTTTGGCAAAGAAAGCCTCCCTTCTCCTGTTCTTATCCTCATCCCGGCTCATTACCTGGCCAAGTTCAACAGAGGAAACCTCCTTGCCCTGAAAGGTGTATCGAAACTGGTTCAACAACTTGGACAGGTCACTGACTTTCCCCTGGATTTCCTCATCCAGTTCATTCAGCGACTGTGACAAATGGTAAGGTTTGAATAGATTGTCAACCAGCTGCAGTTTTCTTTTGTTCAGTGGGTCCTGCTCTGTTTCCAGTGCTTCCCTCACCAATTCATAGCTTTTCTCATTCTTCAGAAGGCTGGTTATTTTCTGGTACTGGTCTTTTAGGCCGAAATCGTATCCGGCTGTATATTGTGTCCAAAGGAGACGCCCGTACTGCGTCTGTGCATCATGCACTTCACTGTATATTCCTTCAATCTCTTCCATATGCTGTCCCAAGCTGATTCCCCCATTTTTTATTTCTATAATCGAAATACATTGAATCTATTATATAAAAAGAATATTCTGCCAGCAAGAAGGATTTTTGCAGCTTGGAGCTTTTATTGTGCCTTTCACAGGAAAAGCGGCGTGGTTCCACGCCGCTTTACAAGGTGATCATAAAACAAACCATACCTTTTTGATCCTGCCAGCTTCCGCCTCGTACATGGCAACTGCTTCTGTTTCTTCTCCGCTTGCCCTTCCCTTCACACTCTCATGGTCGATGCAGATGCTGCCTTTTATTATTCTGGATAAAAGGACTGCCTTCTGGCGGGGATTGCTTTCAAACAATCTCTTATACACTTTGCGCATTTCCTCTTTTCCTGCATAAAGCAGTTCCTGTGAAGGAAAGCTGCGGATTTCAACATCTTCACTATACACTTCAAGGAATTCTTCAAGATTCTGGCGATTATAGGCTTCAAGCTGCCTTTCTGCTAATTGCTCCACTATAGCCATCCTTACTCCCCCATTTTCTATCAGTTATCAGATGCTGAGAAGGAAAGTCCCTTTTTTTTCATCAGATATTTCAGAGCTGCCTGGAAATCAGAAAAAGTTTCTGCCTGAAGATTGATGCCAGTCAGAACAACCTCACGGATAAGAACCGGGGAAAGTCCGACAAAGTAAGGTTCAACCCCCATGAGGCGCACCGACTTTGTCAGCTGATCGATTTCAATGCCCAGCTCTGACAGGCTCATCTGCTCGATCCGGTCGATTGTAATATCCGTAAAATCGATAATAGCCGTTTCCACTTCATTTTTCTGGATATACTGCATGATCTTCCCCCGGATTTTCTCAAACCTTTCAGCAACCAGCAAACCTGTTATCGGAACAAGGATTGTACTGGGAATAATGGATGGAATGATCGGTGCAGACATCAGCGATATTACTTCTTCATATTCCTTTACCTTTTCTTCAAGCATTCTTATGTATTCTTTCGTCATTGTTACTCTTCACCAATCCTCAATTTATTTAAAGTTGCACTTTTATTGGCTGTTGAGCGGCGATATCAGCTCAGCCAGCTCATTCTTGGGTGAATTCACAAGCGTTGATACCGGATAAGATTCCATTTCCTCCGCAGGATAAGGTACAAGAAGCTCTTTGAGTTTCCCAAGGTCTTTTTCTCTGGGATTCAGCCATGTATCATAATCACTGCTTTTCAGGATGACAGGCATCCGGTCATGAACTTCTTCTGTTACGCTGTTTGGTTCGGTTGTAATGATCGTGCAGGAGAAAACAGGTGCATCCGGCCCTTCCCATCTTTCCCACAGCCCGGCAAAGGCAAAAGGCTTGCCCTCCTTCAAAATGAAACGGTAAGGCTGCTTCCCATCCGCCGTTTTCTTCCATTCGTAAAATCCATCAGCCAGAATCAGGCAGCGCCTTTGTTTGAATGCATCCCTGAAGCTTGGTTTGCTTTCAATCCCTTCTGAACGGGCATTGATCATTTTATAGCCGATTTTCGGATCTTTCGCCCAGAATGGTATAAGCCCCCATCGCAATTCAGCAGCTTTCCTTCCGCCTTTTCCAGCAGCTACTGCCAGGATATTTTGGCTTGGAGCAATATTGTATCTTGGTGATATTTCCCCTTCGAAGGAAAAATTGAATTGTGACTGAAGCTCATGTATTCCTTCTGTTAAAGTAAACCTGCCGCACAAAAAGATCATCCCGCTTTCTGTCTGGATTTCCTTCTGCCCAGGAAACTGCTCAAGGGCAAGCAAAAGCAGCGGAGGAAGATCCCCCGCTGAAAAGGAAGGTGTTAATGGGTACTAGTGGTTAGTGGTTACTGTATCATATGCTCGTATGCTTTGTCCGTATAGACAGGTTGTCTGGTTTATATGCACATTTTTAATGTGTACCTAATATCTATTTAACCAGATATAAGGCAGTTAGTCCTAATATTTTGTTTATAAAGCTGCCAAATATTCAAAAATAGCCCTTCCAGGCCTCTTGGAGATTTGGCAGCAGCAATCGGATCGGCAAAGAGTCTTTCTATCATACCAGTGTTATGTAAGCCCTTCTTTGTAAAGCAGCTTGCTTTACTAAGAAGGACAATTATTTATATTGAGGCATTGGGCCTTATTTTAATCGCATTCGAAGGTTCTCCGGTGTCCTTCAGCACATGCTTGGTGGAATATTTGCTGGATTCGCTTTAAGCGCAGCCGGCGGTGTGTCGTGTATATATGGAGGTGCCGGCTTCAGCTTCGGCGCCTTGCCAAACGGCTGCGGGTTTTCCACATAATTAAAGGTTCCCTGGCAATCCATGCTGACACCCTGCGCCCAGCGGCCTTCAGCGCTCTGATTTCCTTGGGAGAAATTAAACAGCGTATAGCTGACCTGGCGCTTTTCCAATTCTTTCGGGAAAGAAACAGGAACTACGATTCCGCCTTCAGCAGCTTCTAATTCCTTAATAGCTGCTATCCATTGGTTCTGGTGCATCGTATCCCTGGCAATCAGGAATGACAGCATATCCTTTACGCCTCTGTCGTTTGTAGTCTCATACAGCCTTACAGCCTGAAGACGTCCCTGCGACTCCGCATTCAGGTTGGCCCTGAAATCGGCGAGAAGATTTCCGCTCGCTATGATATAATCTGCTGTCCACCTGTTGCCTACACTGTCTGCCGGCATTGCCCCCAAGCCTGAGACGATGGCATGCTGAGGATTCATTCCGCCAAGGATGGCCGCCATGATTGGATCCTTGGCTGCATCTTCCAGATCACCAACAGGAGCACCATCAAGCAAACGGGCAATCATCGTTGCGAGCATTTCAATATGGGCTAGTTCTTCTGTGCCCGTATCCATTAGCAAGTCTTTATATTTTCCATTTCCTCTCACACTCCAGCCTTGAAAGAGATATTGAAGTGCTACAGAAATTTCACCGAATTGCCCCCCCAATACTTCCTGAAGCTTTTTAGCAAATAGGGGATCCGGCCGATCCGGCTTTGCCTGATACTGAAGCTCTTTAATATGATAAAACATAAATACCCTCCTCAAATTCCCTCTATATATCTGGAATTGTACATTCCGTGATATCAGCCCTTATATATTTATGGAATAATCAGCCAATATTGCACGTACAATGGTAATTACCCATCAAATTGGGCTGAAAAAAACTGACCCCTATTGGAATCAGTTTTTTATACTGTATAATTTTCCTTTCACCGAGAAGGAAATCCGGCCGGTTTCCTCAGAAACAACAATGACCAAAGCGTCTGTCTGTGCAGACAGCCCCATGGCAGCACGGTGCCTCGTTCCGACCTTCTTGCCTTGAAGCTCCGTATCCGCCACAGGAAGGATATTGCCTGCTGAAATGATCTTATCCTTTTCAATCAGCATGGCGCCGTCATGAAGCGGGTTGCCCGGATAGAAGATCGTTTCAATCAAAATCGGGCTGACATTGGCCGTAACCGGGACGCCATTATGGAGGAATGCTGCAAGCGATTCTTCCCGCTGCACGACAATAAGGGCTCCATGCCTTTTCTCTGACAGCCTTTGGGCAGCAAGCGAAATGCCGGCATACTCTTTGCTGAACGGAGAGAGGAAGGTCTGGAGATAATAGGTTGAAGCCAGGTTCTGGGCATCTGCTACGAGCTTTTGCAGCTTTTCGAACTCTGTCAGTATACAGCAGTCCAGCTCTTTCATCGTAGTCTCGACCGTCCCCAGCTGTCCTTCTATATCGCGGAAATAGCGGGCAAGGTCACTTCTATAATGCTTTTCGCTATATTTCACGCTATCCATCCTTTTAACAGTTGTGTGTTAATGAACATATTTCCCCTGCTTGGGCACCACAAACGTTTCATGACCTTTTGTAAGCTTTTCCAGCCCTTCCGTGAGTTCTTTTCCATAAAATGGCTGACCGTGCCCCGTTAATGCCGCTTTCGGATTAAGAGCAGCCAGCTTGCGGATCGATTGTCCTGCGGTGTCCCAATCAGGTGTAAAATATGCCGGCGGCCCATGTATCTCCTTAGCCTGGCTCATTACAGCCATCAGTGACTCCTGCTTAACAGTAATAAAGGCATCGCCTGCAAGCAGAACACCGTCGTCATCCCGGAAAAAAGATACATGCCCGGGAGTATGGCCCGGAGTATGTATCCACCTCCATCCCGGGAGACCGGGCAAGGAAGCATCCTCAGGGAGTTCCTTAGCGCTCTCCCCGATATCGATCGGCCTTCTGGGATATAAAGGCGATATCAGGGCCATTAATCCTCTCCCGACAGCAGGGTCTGCCGGCGGATAGGTTTCTTTTCCTGTCAGATACGGAAGCTCAGCTCTGTGTGCATAGACGGGAACATCCCATTTAGAAAGTATTGCCCTCAACCCGCCTATATGATCAAAATGAGCGTGTGTCATCAGGACGGCAAGAGGCCTGGATTCCCTCCCGAACATCTTCTCTGCAAACCTGATGATGAAACCGCCGGATAAAGGCACGCCTGCATCGACAAGAATCCAATCTCTCCCTTTAGGGCCCAGCCCAGTTAAAAAAACGATATTCGCAATTGCCGTTCTATAAACGTATACATTTTCTGCAATCCTGTGTTTCTCGACATATGTTTTTTGCTGTTCCATTTCGTGCCTCCTACTGAAGAATTATTCTTACTATCCCCGTTTTTTTGTTTTTTTTCGATAGAAAGGTTTAACAGGCAGCCGGATGTGGTTTATATATAAATATTCTTTCTAGAGGTGAACCCCATGTTCAATATACTTGCAAGACAATTTGAAAACCCTAAGGGAATGCTCGGCAAGCTGGCAGGCAAAATTATGTACAGCGAAAATCGGACCATCAACAGCTGGACGGCCAAGAAGCTTAATATTAAGAACAAGGACCGCATCCTTGAAGTCGGATACGGTCCCGGTTATTGCATAAAATATATTATGAACCGATTCCGCTGTGTCTATATCGATGGAGTTGATCTCTCACCAGACATGGCAGCATCTGCGGAAAAGAGGAATAATGAATGGATAGATGAAGGAAGGGTCAGGCTGTTTACAGGAGATATACACAGCATTGCATCAGACCTGGACACCTATCATAAAATTGTTTCAATAAACAATTATCCCCTTTGGACTAAACCAAGGGAAACCCTGGGCATGCTTTATGAAATTACGGAGGCCGGCGGAGAAATTGCCATAACTGTACAGCCGCGCGAGAAAGATGCTGACACCCTTATTACAAAAAATCTGGCAAAAGTCATTGAAGCAGATCTGGCCTCTGCAGGCTACGAAGAAATACAGGCATCCTTTAAGGATGTGCAGCCTGTACTGGCTGTATGTGTGACCGCCAAAAAAGGCAGGCAATAAAAACGGCTGAAATCAAACTTCGATCGCAAGAATAAGCATACTTTTAAAAATGGAGCTCCTTCAGTGAAGGGCTCCATTTTTTCATTTCTTATATTTAGAATCACAGAATCAGCCAATAGACCAGCCCAAAGCTGATGAGCGATACCGCAGCCGATGCAAATAGTCCTGTAAGTAGCGGCATTACGCCGAGTTTGGCAAACTGTTTAAGGTCTGTCTGCAGGCCGACAGCCGCCATGACCATTATAATGACAAACTTTGAAATGCTGCTCAGCAGATCTTGGACTGCAGCTGGAAATGCTCCGAATGAATTGAGCATGCTGACAGCCAGAAACCAGACGATGAACCAGGGAAAGGCTTTTTTGAAAGAACCTGCCCGGCTGCTTTTATCTGCCGTTCCCATCAGGATAGGGAGGATGAGTATCAGCGGCAGAAGGAATATTGTCCTTCCCAGCTTGACCGTGGTCGCAACTTCCCCTGCTTCATTTCCATAAACATATCCGACTGCAATTGCAGAGGAGGTATCATGGACTGCCGTACCTGCCCATATTCCGAAAGCCTGCTCGTTCATATGAAATACATGACCGATGATCGGATATAGAAAAAAGGCAATCAGGTTGAAAAAAACGATTGTCGAGATGGCGTATGCGGTTTCATCGTCCTTTGCCCCCAGGAGACCTTTTACAGCTGAAATGGCCGTTGCTCCGCAAATGCTTGCCCCCACCCCGATCAATAGTGATAAGGTCTTACCAAGCTTCAGAAAATGCCCGAACCAAAGTGTCAGAAGTATGCCTGAGCAAACAGATACAAAAATAATGAGCAGGGATTGCCTCCCTATTTCAAAAATATCAAAAATATTCAGCCCGGCCCCGAGCAATACGACTGCGGCTTTGAGAAGCCTTTTAACCGTCAGTGTAAGCCCCTGTTCAAAAACCGGGTTTATGCCTGCTGTGTTGCGAAGGGCAGCCCCTATCAGGATGGCAAATAATATTCCGCCGACCAAAGGAAAAATGCCGCCCAGAAATTTTGCCGCTGCTGCAATCGCAATAGCCAAAATGACCCCCGGCAACCATTGCGGAAGCCTGGCGGCCGCTTGCTGTAGCCGTTCCATCTTTCTCTCACTACTCCCTGATGATAAGGCAAATTTATAGCTTCTATAAAACTGCTCTTCTCTTATTTTGTTAAAATCCACAAATAATCTTAACATAAAAGGACTCTTAGTAAAATCTGCAGGAATAGCAAGAAAATTCCGATAAAAAAGCATCAGGCCCGAAAGCCTGATGCTCCTTTTATCGGTAAATATTTTTCCGGGTTTCAAGCATACTTCGTCGATATCCAAGTCGCGTCCTTGGCGCTCGATAATCTCCCTCAGCTTTTCTTAGTTGATAAATTCCTTATCAATAAAGTTCGAGAAATCAGGTTTCTCTTTCAGGAACTTTAATGCATAAGAAGAGTCTGCAAATGCCTGGACTGTATCCTCATCCACTTCATAAGTAAAGCCAATGCGTTCCCAGGCTTTGTCTACAACTGACTTTTCCAGCTCCTGGCCAGTAACCTCTTTAATATCCTTGATTGTGATTTCCTTTGCCTGCTCTGGATTCTCTGTAATATATTTCACAGCATCCTTGTGGGCTTCGACAATCTTTTGGATAACTTCAGGATTATCTTCAATTGCTTTTCCTGATGTTACCATGACAGACGCCGGCAGGGTTTCCCCGAAAGCAACTTCATCCCAGCCTATGACAACATTAGCATCGGTTTCTTCTTCAATTACTGCAGCCCATGGTTCAGGAGCAACCGCTACATCAATCTTGCCGGATTTCAGCATATTGGCATATTGTGCCGGATTTCCAGTCAGGTGTTTCATTGTTCCGCCGATCCTTTCGGATGTGATGCCGGACTCTTCCAGGTAAGTTTCGTATTGAACATCATGTGTACATCCGACTGCAGGCGTAATATACGTTTTCCCCGCAAAATCAGCTGCTGTCTTGATGCCGCTGTCTTTACTTGCCAGAACAACTGTGCCGCCTGTAGAAGCTCCGGCAATCAGCTTAACATCTGCTCCAGTAGAATAATTATTCATCGCAGGTCCGGGACCGACCAGACCGGCATCCAAATCACCTGTTTTGAGCGCAGTCATAAACTGGCCACCATCCGCAAAAGTCTTATATTCGATCGTTGTTCCATCTCCAAGGCGCTTCTGGAAGAAGCCCTGGTCCTTTGCAACCATCGCAGGCACATGGTTGATATTCGGGAAGTAGCCGATAACGATTTTTTCTTTAGAGCCCGAGCTGTTTTCTGAGGATCCGCAGCCTGAGAGGATCCCAGCAGCTGTCAATAATGACGCCATGAAGATAAAGGCTTTCTTTTTCATTTTATTTCCCCCTATTTGTTATTTTCAAGTCCCCATCTTTCAAGTACCGATTTTTCAATACGCTGGAAAATCAGCTGGTCCACAATGGAACCAATGACCCCGATAATAATCATGACGGCGATTACAAGGCTCATGTCCCCGAAATCAGAAGCATATCTCAGCGTATACCCGAGTCCCGGACCCGTGCTGAGCAGTTCCCCTGCCATCAATGCACGCCATGCGAATGCCCATGCAAGCCTTGCCCCTGTCACGACATATGGGATTGAGGCTGGGAAGATGACCCTTGTGAACAAGTCGATCCCTGAGGAGCCCATTGTCTGTGCCGCACGAATGAACAATGGTGAAACATTCTTGATTCCGACCCTCATATTCAGGGTCATGACAAAAGTGCCGCCAAGAATGACAACAAAGATGACAGACACTTCATTTAAGCCGAACCACATGATCGCAAGCGGCAGCCAGACGATGCTCGGTACGCTTTGGAGCGCAAGGATGACGGTGCCCAGTGTTTCATCGGCCGTCTTTGATTTGGCAAGCAGAATCCCGAGGGCCGAGCCCAGCACTAGACTGATGCCAAGGCCAATAAGCAGTCTCCTGAAGCTGGCCGCAAGATCATAAAGAAGTGTTTTATCACTGATTCCTGTCACGAGTGATTGGAACACATCAGTCGGCGATGGAAGGATGGTCGGCAGCCACAGGCCCATCCTTGAGCCCAGCTCCCATAAGCCAATGACGATTGCAAAGAAGATGATTCGTTTAATTGCTGGTTTCATTGGCTAATTCCTCGCTTACGACTTTATCGATTTCCTTTTTTAGATAGCTCATAATATGATCTTCTATTTCAAGCATTTCCTTTTTATATTGGTCTCTTGGCCGGGGGAGATCCACCGTGATGTCCTGGAGGATCGTTCCCGGCTTGGTGCCCATCACTATGATGCGGTCAGAGAGCTTAATAGATTCGGAGATGCTGTGGGTCACAAAGAGAATCGTTTTCTTTGTCTCCATCCAGATCTTTTCAAGCTGCTGGTGAAGCCTTGATCTTGTTTGTTCATCTAGGGCCCCAAAGGGTTCATCCATGAGCAGGATCTCAGGATTCATGGCCAGGGCCCGCGCAATTGAGACCCTTTGCTGCATGCCGCCGGACAGTTCATGCGGATAATGGCCGGGATATTTGCCGAGCTGAACCATCTGCAGATATCTGAGTGCTGTCTCCTTAGCCGCACTCTTTGACATTTCCTTTTTCAACGGGAATGTCACATTTTCCAGTACATTCAGCCATGGAAATAATGCGGCCTGCTGGAAAACCATCCCCCTGTCCCTGCCCGGCTTTGTCACCTTCTGCTGATCGATCAGGACACTGCCGCTCGTCGCTGAGGTAAGGCCTGCCACAATATTCAGAAGTGTTGATTTACCGCAGCCGGAAGGACCGAGGATCGATATAAACTGGCCTTTTTCAATGCTCAGGTTTATATCCTTCAGCACATCTGCGGCCATGCCGTTTTTATCAAAATACTGTTTATTTACAGATTGAACATCAATAAACACAGAAAACCACCTATTCTAAGAAATCTTATTATAATACTCGGATATAGTATGTAATTATAATGTATTCACCGGGCATGTCAAGCTTTCAGAATAAATTTAAAACCCATAATAAATTAACGGCATAAACCAAGCATGGCAGAGTATTTCAGCAGCTGGAGAATGGAAAAAAATAAGCCTCCCCCTTAATCGGGAGAGGCTTTTCATTATGGCTGAAAGGCATTTTCCTTTTTGGAAGCTTTAATGAGCTTCTCGATTTCTTCAAGATTATTTTCTTCAAAAAGCTGGACGATTTTGCTTCCGACGATCACACCGTCGCAGATTTGATTCATAGCCTTGACATGTTCGGGGGTCGAGATGCCGAATCCAGCGAGCACGGGCAGCCTGCTTACACTCTTTACCTTTTGCAAATGCTCCTGAAGCTCTCCGGAAAAATCTCTCCTTGCACCCGTTGTCCCTTTGACTGTGACCGCATATAAAAAGCCATTCCCCTTTTCCGAAATTTGCTGTATCCGCTCAATCGGGCTTGTCAATGTAGCAAGCCTGATGATTTCAAGGCCGTCCCTTTCTGCATGGGGTGCAATCAGATCTTCTTCTTCAGGAGGGAGATCTGGAAGGATCAGGCCGTCTACACCAGCCTTGCTTGCTTCCATTGTAAACCGTTCGATTCCATAAGCCATGACAGGATTTACATAAGTCATGATAATGATAGGGATATGGACGATCGGCCTGATCGTTTTCAAGGTTTCAAGGACTGTTTTAAGCGTAGTCCCTTCTTTCAGCGAGCGGATTCCCGCCTTTTCGATGACCGGGCCGTCCGCTACCGGGTCCGAAAAGGGAATGCCCACTTCTACAGCTGTGGCACCGCATTTTTCAAGAAACGTGATTTTGTCCCCCAGTGTGGCAAGCCCGCCATCTCCTGCCATAATATAAGGGATAAAGGCCTTTTCCTCTCTTTCTTTCAAAAGGCGGAACACTTTTTCAATTCTATTCATCCTTCTTCCCTCCTAATCTGGCTTTCACCGTTTCTACGTCCTTGTCCCCCCGCCCTGACAGGCAGACGGCAATTCCTTCACTATTATTCATCGTCCCTGCAAGCTTTAAGGCAAAAGCTACAGCATGGGCGCTTTCGAGTGCCGGAATGATTCCTTCTAGCCTGCACAGCAGCTTAAGCGCTTCAAGAGCTTCCTCATCTGTGATAGATTCATAGACTGCCCTGCCAGTATCCTTAAGATAGCTGTGCTCAGGTCCTACTCCCGGATAATCGAGGCCTGCCGAGATGGAATGTGCTTCCTGGATCTGGCCGTCCTCATCCTGCAGCAGATACATAAGGGCTCCGTGGAGCACACCAGGTTTTCCTTTAGTCAATGATGCCGCATGGTTTCCGGTATCTACCCCAAGGCCTGCTGCTTCCACACCATACATGCGGACACTCTTGTCTTTTATGAAAGGATAAAACATCCCCATGGAATTGCTTCCCCCTCCGATGCAGGCTACAACCGCATCCGGGAGCTTTCCTTCTTTTTCAAGATACTGCTGCTTCGTTTCAGCCCCAATCACGCTTTGGAAGTCCCTAACAATCATCGGGAATGGATGAGGCCCCATTACAGAGCCGAGTATATAGTGTGTGTCTGATACATTGGCTACCCAGTAGCGCAGCGCTTCATTGACTGCGTCTTTCAATGTGCTGCTGCCTGAGCTGACACCGACGACCTTCGCTCCCAGTAGTTCCATCCTGAATACATTCAGTGCCTGCCTTCTGATATCCTCTTCCCCCATATAAATGACGCATTCAAGATTCAGCAGGGCACAGACGGTTGCAGTGGCTACGCCATGCTGCCCTGCCCCAGTTTCTGCAACGATTTTCTTCTTCCCCATGCGGACTGCCAATAAAGCCTGGCCGATCGTATTATTGATTTTATGAGCGCCGGTATGGTTTAAATCCTCCCTTTTCAGGAAAATCTTAGCCCCTCCTGCATGCTTCGTCAGGTTTTCGGCAAAATAAAGCGGCGTTTCCCGGCCAACATAGTCTTTCAGAAGACTGTTCAGTTCCTTTGTAAAGCTTTCATCCTGGAGGGCCTTTTTATATTCTTCCTCCAGTTCTGTAACTGCCTGCATAAGTGTTTCGGGCACATATCTTCCACCGTATATGCCGAAATGCCCTTTTTCATCTGGCATCGTATAGACTGCTGTCATTTTGCTTCCTCCTCATTTTTGAGCGCATTTTTTGCTTCTGCTATAAATTCCGCAATCAGGGCGGGATCTTTTTTTCCGTCCTTTTCCACGCCGCTGCTGACATCAGCCATAAAAGGCGCTGCCTTACGGATTGCTTCTCTTGCATTTTCTGGATTCAAACCGCCTGCAAGGATTACTTTTTTACCGCCAAAATCCCTGCCTTCAAGAATACTCCAGTCAAAGGCGATTCCGTTCCCGCCCCTGTATTTTCCCTTTGGGCTGTCCAGGAGGATATAATCACAAGGATATTCCGCAATCCGGGCAAGATCTTCCTCGCCTTGCACACTCAGGGCTTTAATGACTGGCAGATTGATGCCTGCACAGAATTCCGGAGTCTCATCACCATGAAGCTGGACCATATCCAATCCGGCAATTTCCGCCGTTTTTTCAATTATTTCTTTGGATTCATTAACAAAGACGCCAATCTTCAGGGGCCCGCCGGGAAGCTTTGCTATTATTTCGGCCGCTTCCTCAGGCGCGATGCGGCGCCTGCTTTCGGCAAAAACAAATCCTAATGCATCGGCACCGCTTTTGGCTGCATAAAGACCGTTCTCCAGATCAGTGATGCCGCAGATTTTCACCTTCATGGGATCCGCACCTCCTTTAAAGGAAGCTTCATGCCGCTGAGCGATGATTCAAGATCAGAGGCTTTCATGAAGGTTTCCCCGACAAGGATGCCTCCTGCCCCTGCAGAGACTGCTCTTTTAGCATCCTCGACCGTTTTCATGCCGCTTTCGCTGATCAGAAATGCACCTGATTCTCTAATTGCCGGAGCGAGGCTTTCTGTAACAGAGAGATTTACATTAAATGTCCGCAAATCACGGTTGTTAACCCCTATCAGCCTGCTGCCTGCTGCTATCGCTCTTTCTGCTTCCCCCTCATTGTGAACCTCTACCAGTACCTCAAGATCCAAACTGGAAGCATACTGGTACAGCTCATTCATCTGCCCTTCCCCAAGCGCTGCCGCGATCAACAGAATGATATCGGCCCCTGCACTTTTTGCTTTGGCAATTTGAATATTATCAATCATAAAATCCTTGCAGAGAATCGGGACATCGACAGCGCCTCTGACTGCTGCCAGGTCCTCAAAACTTCCTTTAAAAAAGGACGTGTCAGTTAATACGGAAATAGCATCGGCACCATATTCAACATATTTGGCAGCCTGTTCGGCCGGTGATGCATCCATGCTAATATCGCCTTTTGAAGGCGAAGCCCGCTTGAATTCGGCAATGATGCTCAAATGTTCGGCTGCTTCAAGTCTGGAAATGAAAGACCGTTTTGGTGTTTCAGGGATCTCAGGCAGCCCAAAAGCTTTCAGCCTTGCAACTTCCCGTTTTTTTTCTTCGATAATTTTATCTAAAATGGTCGCCATCTTATATCACCTCTTGTTTGAACTTGCTGCCGGCGTTAACCAGGAGTTCAAGCTTCTCCAGTGCAGCACCGCTGTCAATGCTTACTGCAGCAAGCTTGATTCCCTCCTGGATGGTATCCGCTTTTCCGCCGGCGAAAATGCCAATCCCGCTGTTCAGCAGGACAGTATCACGATATGCCCCTTTTTCGCCGCTGAGCACCTTCCGCAGGATTTCCGCATTTTCCTTTGAATCTCCGCCACGTATTTCTTCATTACTATATATGCCAAGCCCAGTCTCTTCAGGCCGGAGGATTTGCTGTGTAATCTTCCCGTTGTCAAGGATAGCCAAATGGTTCTCTCCCTGGAGGGAAGCTTCGTCCATGTATCCGGCACCGTTCAATACAACCGCTCTTTTACGCCCCAGTTCATTGAGTACCTCTGCAAACATGGAAAGCAAATCCCTTCTGTAGATCCCCAGAAGCTGTGAATCAAGCTCCATCGGATTGGTGAGAGGCCCAATCAGGTTGAAAATCGTCGGAATCCTTAAATCCTTCCTTACCTTCATGATCCTTTTGATCTGAGGATGAACATGCGGTGCATAAAGAAAGGCAATGCCAATTTCCTGGAGGATTTCTTCAAGACGCTCCGGCGCCAGGTTCAGGTTGATCCCCAAGTGCTCCAGGACATCAGCGCTCCCAGTCTTACTGGACACGCTCCTGTTTCCATGCTTGGCAACAGGGATTCCCGCTCCTGCGATGACAAATGCACTGGTTGAGCTGATATTGAAGCTTTTTGATCCATCCCCGCCAGTCCCGCAATTGTCCAGGGCTCCGGGAATTTTCTTTTCAAACCTAAGGCTTCTGCCCCTTAAGCCTTTCACCAGCGCTGCGATTTCAGCAACCGTTTCTCCCTTTGTTTTCAGCCCGACCAGGAAAGCCGCAATTTCACTGTCTGTCACCTCTTCGGACAGCAGGTGGGCCATCGCCTCCATCATCTCTGATTCCGTCAGTTCCGTCCGTTCAGATAAGCGTTCCAGTATGTGCCTCATAGCTATTCTCCTTCCTGATTTCCGATAAAAAGTTTGCCAGCATCCTTTTTCCGTTTATCGTCCCGACTGATTCCGGGTGAAACTGAAGGCCGAAGAGCGGGTAGTCTTCATGTTTGATGGCCATGATTTCCTGATCATCCATCGATCTCGCCAGCACCTTGAATTGTGCCGGAAGCGTTCCGGTCTGGATGACAAGTGAGTGATATCTCATGATATCGATGGGCTGCTCCATGTATTGAAACAAATAAGAGCCGGTATGCTTAAGCTTTGATGTTTTTCCATGCATAATTCTGGAAGCCTTCTCGATACTGGCACCGAATGCCTGGCCAATGGCCTGATGTCCCAGGCAAATCCCGAGGATCGGGATTCTGCTGCAGAATTCCTGGATCAGATTTATGCAAATGCCTGCGTTTTCCGGCCGGCCGGGACCCGGAGACAATACAATGGCTTCAGGTTTCATGCTGCCTATTTCATCAAGGCTGATCTTGTCGTTCCGGACAACCTTTATTTCTTCGCCAAGCTCTCCCAAATACTGATACAGGTTATACGTAAATGAATCGTAGTTATCAATTAATAAAATCATCTTGATCCTCCAAAAATGCCCTTAATTTATGAATGGTTTCTTCATACTCTTTTTCGGGCACCGAGTCATGTACGATGCCTGCCCCAGCCTGGATGTAGGCCTTATTCCCCTTTATCAGCATGGTGCGGATCGCAAGCGCGAAGTCCATACTGCCTCCCGCAGAAAAATAGCCGATCGCCCCTGAATAAACACCCCGCTTGTATTCCTCCAGTTCATTAATAATTTCCATCGCCCTTATTTTCGGTGCGCCTGATACTGTCCCTGCCGGCAGGCAGGCAGCAAGTGAATCTGCGGGTGAATAATCCGGCTTCAGCTTTCCGGATACCTCAGAAACCAAATGGATGACATGCCTGAATTTCTCGGCTTGCATGTATTTCTCTATCTTTACTGAACCGAATTCGCAAACCCTGCCAAGGTCATTTCTGCCAAGGTCCAGGAGCATCCGGTGCTCGGCAAGCTCTTTTTCATCGTTCAAAAGGTCGGCTGACAGCCTTTCATCTTCTTCCTCGTCCTTTCCCCTAGGCCTTGTTCCGGCAATGGGGTTCGTGGTTACTTTGTCAGAATCTGCCTTGATCAGGCTTTCCGGAGATGCACCGGCGACTGCATATTCACCAAAATTCAGAAAATACATATATGGTGAAGGATTCTGAATACGGAGCCTGCGGTAGAACGAGAACGGATCTCCTTCAATGTCTGCCTGCATACGCTGTGAAAGCACCACCTGGAAGATATCTCCCTGGATGATATACTCTTTGGCTTTCTTTACCTTTTCAACAAAAGACTCTTTCGTTTCTGAAGCCGAGTACCTTGATATCTTTATACCGCTGTCAGAAGGACCGGCAGAGCCTTCTTCTATTTCCTTTCTCCGTCCGGCAATCCTGTGCCTTAGGCTCTCTTCTGTCGTATCGGGTGTCAGAGAGGTGCCGATCAGGTAAACTTTCTGTTCAGCATGGTCATAGACAGCCATGATTTCAAAGAACATCAGATGCACATCCGGAACTCCCAATTCATCTTTTGGGATACTTCCGATATCCTCATACTGCCTGATGCTGTCGTACCCGACATAGCCCACCGCTCCTCCTGCTAGGGGAAAGGGTGCATGCATGGGTATTTCAGGAAGCAGTTTTTTTACCATTTCAAGGGCAGGCTCCTCCAATTCGGTTTCTTCTCCTCCCTTGATCAGAATGCTTTTGCCGCCATTCCCCTTTAATTCAAATACAGGATCTGCACCGATAAACGAATATCTTCCTGAGCGCTCATGCTTCAGCGAACTTTCAAGCAGGAATTTTTTTTCCCCGCTGATCCGCTGATAAATGCTGATGGGCGTCAGTATATCACCTTCCAGTTCTTCAATCAGAATGCCTGGTACTGCCTCTGCTCTGCTCATTATTTTTCCTCCTATGCTTTTCTCGGCTCGGCTCCTATAAAAAAAGTCCCCTATACGCACAGGTATTGTGCATATAGAGGACGATATTCCGGACCGCGGTGCCACCTCTGGTTAGAGCAAGAAATGCTCTCTCTTTTCGGGTGCGCAAGACTTTCAGCCCTGCAGACCCTATCCTGATAACGGCGGAATCCCGTGCATCCCTACTTTTTTCAGGATGCCTCTCACAAGTCCATTCACAATGCTGTTCGTGCCGGCTTCCACCACACCCGGCTCTCTGTAACGAACGAATGCTCTGCTACTCCTCTTGTTCAGCGATTTTTATATTCTTATTTGTATAACACAAAAAGGGTCCCTCATCCTTATAAAAAGGACGAGAAACCCGTGGTGCCACCTTCATTAGCTGATCAATCAGCTCACTTTACAGACAGCAGGACAATATTCCTGCCATCTGTCTCTTGTAACGATGAGACTGTTCGCCAAAGCCTACTGCTCAAAAGGGTTCGGTTTGGAGGCTCGGAAGTCCATTCACGATTGCATCTGCACTGATTCCCACCATTCATCAGCTCTCTAAAGCATCTGCAAAAGTTACTACTCTTCGTCATTGCCGTGCGATATATTGATTATTATGATAAATCGGATATATCCGTTTGTCAAATCATTTTTTATATAAATTTATGTAATATTATACAAAGCCTTTTGGAGCTTCGTTTTCCAGACATCCGCCAGCGCCTCTATACTGAGCATCTTCTCCATTGCTTTGGCATCTTTCCGCCCCCGGAAAAAGATTTCATTTCCCTCCAAGACCGAAATATCCTCCTGCTTCCGTTCAAGAAGGATCATTGGTGAATCTTTCCGGACAACGCCTGGTTCGATCACCCTGAAAAAATATCCTGTAAATCCTGTCTCCACGATTCTTGCCAGCAGCTTATCTGCTTCATTGAACTTAGAGATGGTCGAGCACGGCACCCGCCCCTGGGTGATTTGGATGACCGCATCGCCCAGTGTGAAAATATCCCCGATGAAAACATCTTCTTCCTTCATATTTTCTGCACAGATATTCTCTCCGAATGCCGGGGGCTGAAATACTTTTCCAAATTCTTTTTCCCACATGCTGTAATGCTCGTAAGGATACAAACATACTGCCCTGTCAGGGCCGCCATGGAAATCAGGATTGGCGACACCGTCGCCGGCAAAACCCTCTGGCGCCAGTCTGGCTTCCTCCAGTGGAGTTTTCCCTATTGCAGAAGTTTCTTTTTTTCCTTTCCAGTCAAATTGCTTTGGTTTGCCTATGCTGAATTCAATAATCCGGCCTTTCATTGCTTTTTTCCCCTCCATGAACCCAATTAGTCTGCCCGCTGGCATTATTCCCTATTCTATCTCTTTTGGCGGAATGTTCCAACCCTTCTCTTTGCCAAAAAATAGCAGGGAAAGAAGTCAGCCTGTTTGCTAATAGTAATAGTATCAACACAGGAGGCAGGTTTTCAAATGGAGCATGTGGAGAAAGTCGTTTTAAAGAAATCCAAGAAAAAAGCAAAGGAAAAGAAAAGCCAGAAGAATAATGACACGCATAATCAAAAATGGGCTGTCCTTTCTATTTCCTCAATCCCTCTAGTTATGACACTGGGGAATTCCATGCTTATTCCAGTTCTGCCTGTCATGGAGCGGGAGCTTGGCATTTCTTCCTTCCAGTCCAGTATGATCATTACGGTGTACAGCATTGTGGCCATTATTCTGATACCGCTTGCCGGATACCTTTCAGACCATATCGGAAGGAAAAAGGTTATCATTCCCAGTCTCCTGATTGCTGCTGTCGGCGGTCTTATATCCGGCTGGGCATCCTGGAAGATGGCTGATCCCTACTGGCTTATCCTTATTGGAAGATCACTGCAGGGGATTGGCGCAGCTGGAGGGGCGCCTATTGTCATGCCTTTGGTGGGGGATATGTTCAAGAACGAGGAAGAAGTCAGCAGTTCTCTTGGAGTGATAGAAACTTCAAACACCTTTGGCAAGGTATTAAGCCCGATTCTTGGCGCCTTTTTGGCAGGTTTCCTATGGTTTTTGCCTTTTTTTGCTTTTCCGGTATTTTGTGCCATCTCTATCCTTCTGATGGTCTTGCTGGTAAAAACACCTGAGAAGCGGACAGAGCCTATTCCCTTTAAAGCTTTTTTCAAAAAAATCAAGGAAATCTTCAAAAATAATGGCAAATGGCTTTATGCCATTTTTGTGGCAGGCATCATATTAATGTTCGTATTATTCGGAGTGCTGTTTCACCTCTCTGATATCCTTGAAAAGCAGTATGATATCAAAGATGTGAAAAAAGGGCTGTTTCTTGCCATTCCATTAGGCGCCCTATGTTTATCGTCCTATATTACCGGAAAGCTGATCAAAGAGAATAAGTCGCTGATGAAGTGGATTACTTTTTCCGGCAGCATCCTGCTGGCTGCCTCAGTCGGAATCCTTGGATTCTCAACCAATCTCTGGTTTCTCATGGCCATGTTTGCTGTAGGGGGAATCGGAATCGGTGTCAGCCTGCCCTGCCTGGATGCCCTGATCACTGAGGGCATTGAGAAGGAAGAAAGAGGGACGATCAGCTCACTGTACAGCTCGATGAGGTTCATCGGCGTAGCAGCAGGCCCGCCAGCTGTCGCAATCATCGTTAAGCAGTCAGATCAGCTCTTGTTTTATATATTATGCGGAGTTTCCATTCTCGCTGCACTGGCAGTCCTGTTTGCCATAAAGCCGGATAAAAAGGGGTAGGGGAGCATACAGCGGGTCTTCCGGAAAAGAATGAATCGGCAAACCAAAAGCCCGGCAAAATAGCCGGGCTTTAAGTCATTTTATCGCTTTCTCCAGGCTTCCTGTCATTTCGTTCAGCTCGCGGATGTTTTCAACAATTCCCATTACCCGCTGTTCCTGCACTTCTGCGCTTGCCAGCACTTCTTCAACGGAAGCTGCCGACTGCTCGGTGATGGCTGCAACAGCAGTCATTTCTTCCCGGACGCTGGCTGCAGCCTCCTGGAGCTGCTCATTGAGTGACCTTAGATATTCCGCCTGTCCCAAGACAGCAGAAGACTGTTCCTGGATAGATGAGAACAGGTTCTCCGCCTCTTCCGCTGACTGCCTTCCATCAGAGACCTCTGCCATACCGTTCCCGATCAGCTCCGCTGCCTCCTTGAATGTGCCTTGAATCCCTTCCAGAATCCCTGTTATCCGGCCGGAAGCATCATGAGCCTGCTGGGCAAGCTTTCTGACCTCCTCGGCCACAACGGCAAACCCCTTGCCATGCTCGCCTGCCCGGGCTGCTTCAATTGCGGCGTTCAGTGATAATAGATTGGTTTGATCTGCAATGCCGGCAATCAGTTTGACAATGCCCTCAATCTGTTTGTTTTCCTCATTGACCTTCGCCATGACAGAATTGGTCGTTTCAACCATCATTCCAATCCTGTTCATTTTTTCATAGAGCCTGTCCATCTTTTCTTTACCCTGCAGCGTCATTTCAGCCGAAGCAGTTGAAGAGGCTTCCATGATGCCTGATGCCTCATTTGCCTTCAGAACTCCATCATACACATCCTGAATAGCGGAATTAACATCTGTAATACTTGCAGCCTGAGATTCAATCCCTCCTGCAAGCTCCTGGAAAGCGAGGACCACCTCACCTGTAATTTTTCCCGTTACCTCTGCATTTTCATTCAATCCTCGGTTTGACTTTCCCAATACCTCGATTGTTCTTTGAACTTCCTGCAGGACCACTTCCGTTTTCTGCTTTTGGAGCTCTGACTGCTTTCTGCCTGATTCAACTTTTTTCAGCATCCCGCTCCCCAGCACGCTTTGGGCGGTAAGAGCCGAAAGCACCAAAATGAAAAATGCATTAACAGCCAGTTTATCAACCTCGCCATAATCCGGTTTAACAGCCAGGAAATAGTTCATCATCACCAGTGCGATCAGTCCATTCAAGAGAAGCGGCCGGTAATTATGATACAGGGATATGATCCCAAGCGCTAAAAAGAAAATAAGCAAATTTGTGAATTCAGCAGTCGATTGGACAAAAAAGAAAGAAACGACTGCCAATCCTATTGATATAAAATACATGATAAGAGGGATGGCCTTTTTCCTCCAAATCATAAAGCTGCAAAACAGGGAGAATGGCCCTCCCGCTGCCAATATGGTCACTACTGTTTTGGGTGTATCCGATGCTACTGCAACCCCAAGTATCACGCATGCCCATAAAAGATAGACAAGCAATAGATTCCCTTTATGCAGGTCAGCCAAGTAATCTGTCATATATATTCTCCTGATCATCTATTCCTAAATTTACTCAGCATAAATTCAGTAACTTTATTATAATGGGAAATAATACCTAAGAAAAGCTTTTTTACGCTAAAAAGAACAGCACTCTGGCTGTTCTAAATTTTTGCCTCCGAAAAAAGGAATCCAAGTATAACCTGGTTAAAAGCTTGCCATTTTTTTGTAGGCAGCTGATGGGCCACTTTTTTAATGACAGCTGATTGACAATCAATGTGCTTTTTGTATGATCTGATATGCTGATTGGCAAAATCGCGGGAACCGTACATCAGAAGCAGCGGAGCCTTGAGCTCTTTCAGCCTGTCTGTGCAACTATAATGCAGTGACTGGCCGTAGAACTGGAACCATATCTGTTTGTCTGCAAGCTCCATATGCTCCGCCAGCCTGGCCCGGTAAGCATGATCTCGCGTATGGCTTGCCGCAAGCAGCGGGATCAGGATATCCGGATGATGCTTGATCATATACATGCCTGCAAGATGTTCATACTTAAATGCAGCTGACTGGACCTCCGGGTAGCCGCTTGCCAGGATGAGCGCGGCAGCCCTCTCCGGATAAGTGAGGGCAAATTCCTGTGCGATCAGCCCCCCGGCAGAATATCCAAGAACTGCTGCTCTTTCAATCTTCAGGGAATCCAGCAGAGCGGCTATTTCATTAGCATACCCGCCAATAGATATGTTTGTCTGACAGACAGGTGATCTGCCGTGCCCGCTGAGATCTGGAAGAATAACCCTGAACCATCCAGAAAGGGGCTTTTGGCATTCAAAAACCGCGCTTCCCATACCAGGCGGGTGAATGAAGACTAACGGAATCCCGCTCCCCATCTCTTCATAAAAAATCCTCCCGCACCGATATTCAAAACTGGCCAAAGTCAGTGAGGCCTCTGTTTCTCAGCTTTCTTTTCTGAAGCTGTCATATCCTTTGAAAACTCCATATCGTTTATGCTCTTGGCGCTTTGCAGGCCGGATTTCGTTTTTCTATTGCGCTTAGTCATGAAATTTAGTCTCCTTCTGAAGCATGATTGGACAGCCATTACTGCTGCGTAATGTCTCCAGCCATATCCCTGGCTGCCTTAATAGTATGGCTCGCATTAGAGAACTGCCATGCACCTGAAACGGATTGCCTTGATTTACCGGCTGGCTAGATCCTGCCGCCTCTTTCCTTGTAATTTCCCAGCAGTCCCAGCTCATTATTCAGAAGGATTTCCATCTGTTCTATATCACTTCGATCCACAACGCCGTCTTTCTCATTCCATCCGATGCTGTAAACAAGGAAATACCCCCTGACCCGGCGGAAAATAACAGTGGTATTCGGGTACTTATCAAAGACTGCTTTTCTTTGCCCCCTCCGCATATAGCCCCATTTTAAAATGTCCATACAATCCCTGCAATCTGATTAGTTTTTTACCCTTTACCCTAATCCATGGGGATTATCACATAAACAGAAAAAGCCGCATTTCTGCGGCTGTGCTTTTTCCTTTTATCTTTCACCAGACAAATTTCCGCCAAGATCCGGTTTGTCTTCAGTCTTCGGCGTCTCGTCGTTTCGCATTCCCCGGTCGCTCCAGTCTTCGCTGCTTTCATTTTGCTCTTCAATTTGTTCATCAAGCTGCCTCATGTCAGCCGGATCAACATAGCGGGAAGGAATAACTCTGTTGCTGTCATTATTAGGCTGATTGACCTGGTCGTTATCAAAACCATCGCCATTATTGCGCATTGGTGTATAATTCATCTCTTCCGGCTCATTCATTTGATTGTTGTTTGTCCCGCAGGCTGACAAAGGCAGGACAATGGACAATATCGCCAGAATGGATGCTGCTCTTTTTTTCACTAAGAATTCCTCCTCAAAATGTGATCTTTTTTAGTATGTTCACATTAGAGAAGGTTAAAATGCGTAATATTATCAGCCCGGGAAATGCTTGCTAATACTGAAGCCGGGGTTTCGCTGGATCACAGTCCGGCCTCCCTTCTGACTGTGCCTCGGCTAGCTTAGACAAATAATAGCATTCTTCCCTGAACATATGGTCGGCCATCAGGGGAGCAAACGTTCCGAGGGCCTGGTTTGAGAGTTCAAGCTCTTCAATTTCATCCAGGAAATTCATAAATAACTTCATCTCGAGCTTGACGTTTTTGTTAAACCGGTCCAGTGCCGGAAAGCTTTGGATATTCGTCCTCAAAAATCCGGTAAGCTCTACAGCCTTTAAGTAAAAGCCCTCAAAATGATTTGTATAATCATCGCTTTTTTCTTTAATCATCTTCTCGATCCGGTCCATATTGTCTGATATCGCACCAGCATGACCCGCAGCATCAAGCAGCCAGATCAGATGATGATGAAGCTCATGAAATACTGGCGGAGCTTCACCTTTTTTTAAGTAACTAAGCACAAGCAGGTATTCCTCAAGCTCGTTCACCATATGGTTGATGAAGGTCGGGCCAAGATGTATTTTGATTTTGCCGGTCAGATGCTCTTCAATCAGCTTCAGCTTAAAGCCTCGCAGCTTTTCAGCCTCTCCTTCTGCCAGTATGCCTAATTGTATAGGATCTGCGCTTCCTGACTGTGCGAGCAATTCATCGAAGACCGTTATAAAATATTCCGCTGTCCGGATATTTTCCTTTTCAGACGGCGCCAGGGCATCATGGATGAACCGCGCATGATCCCCGAGGATCTGCAGCCAGAATCCGTTTTCTTCCTTTGCTGCTTCTTCGAATGTTTTGGCCATATGTTTCCCTCCCTGTTAAAACTTCTTCTCTCATTCATATTAAACTTGACTGAGAATATGCCTGGCCCAAGAAGCAGGATTAAGCACGGACTGAAAAGGGTTTACTGCAGGAGCGGCGAATAGTATTGTAAATTCCCTTGAATTGGAGGTATGAAAGATGACTACAGCCATTATTCTGTATCCCGGATTCAGCGAGTACGAATTATCAGCCGTCATTTCTGTATTGACGCAGGCAAATCATCCAAAGGTCTTCATCGGCCTTGATGATGAACCTGTAATAGGAGAAGCAGGGCTTTCGTGCAATCCCGATATTTCTCTTAATGAGGCAGAGATTTCCCAATACCAGAGTCTGATACTTCCAGGTGTTGATGATTTCAAGCACCTGCTGGCGGAAGATGACTTGTTCAGCTTTATCCGGAGCGGATATAAACAAGATGCCGTCATTGCCGCAATTTCCAGTGCGCCTTATCTTATGGCGAAATCCGGCATCCTGGATGACCGTTCTTACACAGCGGGTATTTCCAAACAGTCCAGGGAGTTCTTAGGGGTTTTCAATGAAGAAAGATATGTAGACGCCCCTTATGTGTTTGACAGGGGAATATTGACAGCGAAGGGCAATGCCTTTGTGGACTTTGCCATTAAATTCGGCCAGGTGCTGGAGCTTGATTTTAACCCTGGCTGGTATCGGTGAGATACTATTGAGAAAAGAAAAAACCGGAAAGCACAGAGGCTTTCCGGTCATTTTTACTTCACTTGTGCTGCAGGTTTTTTAAAGATTCCCAACAGGACGGCAGATACAACCGAGCCAATCAGGATAGCCAAAAGATACAGCAGCGCATTTCCTTCTACTAGGAAGGAAACAAACACTCCGCCGTGAGGTGCCCGGAGGCCGATGTTAAAGAGCATGGACAGAGCGCCGGTTGTGGCAGCACCCGCCATGATAGATGGGATGACCCTGATTGGATCTGCTGCCGCAAATGGGATGGCACCTTCCGTGATGAAAGATACACCCATGATATAGTTGACAGTGCCTGCATCTCTTTCCTGTTTCGTGAATTTATTCTTAAAGAAAGTAGTAGCCAGAGCGATGGCAAGCGGCGGAACCATACCTGCCGCCATGATGGCAGCCATCGGCTCATAGACGCCGTTTGCCAGGAGGCCTGTTCCAAATACATATGCTGACTTGTTGACAGGGCCTCCCATATCAAAGGCCATCATAAGGCCCAGTACAATACCCAGCAGTACAGCATTGGCGGTGCCGAGACCGGCAAGCCAGTCTGTAATCGCATTATTCAGTGCACCGACTGGCTCATTCACTGCATACAGCATGGCAAGGCCAGTCAGTAATATTCCAAGAAGCGGGTAAAGCAGAATCGTCTTTATTCCTTCAAGAGCAGCCGGAAGCCCGGATAGGAGCTTCTTAAGCAGTACAACAATGTAACCGGCAAGGAATCCGGCGATCAAGCCGCCAAGGAATCCAGCCCCGCCGCTCGCTGCCATGAAACCACCGACCATACCAGGTGCAAAGCCCGGACGGTCCGCGATGCTCATTGCAATGAAGCCGGCAAGCACAGGAACCAGCAGGCCAAAGGCATTGCCGCCGCCGATTGTCATAAGTGCCGCTGCAAATTCATTGTAAGAAGGATCGTTCGGATCCGCAGAGTTATAGCCGAACATAAAGGAAATCGCAATCAGGATTCCGCCGCCGACAACAAACGGAAGCATATTGGAAACACCGTTCATCAAATGCTTGTAGATGCCGCCCTTTTTCTCCTTATTTCCGCTGTCTTCAGATGAAGCATTGCCTGATCCCTGATAGACCGGCGCATCTTTTTTAACAGCCCTGTCAATAAGCTCCTTAGGCTTTCGGATGCCGTCTGCTACAGCGGTCTGAATGACATGCTTCCCTTTGAAGCGTTCCATTTCCACTTTTGTGTCTGCTGCCACAATAACAGCAGCTGCGTTTTCAATTTCTTCCCGGGTGAGGACATTTTTAGCTCCGCCGGAACCATTGGTCTCTACCTTAATATCAATGCCCAGCTCAGCCGCTTTTGCTTTCAGGGAATCTGCTGCCATGTAGGTATGTGCAATTCCTGTAGGGCAGGCTGTGACGGCGACGATGAAATCTTTTTTGTTTTCCATGCTCTGCTCTTCTTCTTCGCCTTCTTCATCATGTGCATTAATGATATTCAAAACGGTTTCCGCAGAATCCGCTTCCATAAGCTCCCTGCGCACTTCTTCTCTCATAAGGATGGAAGAAAGGCGGGAAAGTGCCTCAAGGTGGGTATTGTTCGCACCTTCAGGGGCAGCAATCATGAAGAATAGATGTGACGGCTGTCCGTCCAGTGAATCATAATCCACCCCTTCAGCTGACTTGCCGAACGCAATTGCAGCATTGGAAACCGCCGCGGTTTTCGCATGGGGAATCGCAATGCTGTCCCCGATCCCCGTAGTGCTCTGTTCTTCTCTTTTAAGAATGGCCTCTTTGAAAGCGGAAATATCATTAAGCTTTCCAGCTCTATCCAGTGTCTCTGCCAGCTGGTCAATCGCTCCGCGCTTATCCCTGCCATTAATAGAGAGCAGGATTGTATCTTTTGTCAACAGCTCTGTAATTTTCATAAAGCTCTCCCCTTTATATTGTTCTGACCGCTACCTGAGGCAGCAGCTCTTCTACTTTTTCAATCGTGCACAGGCCAATAGAAAAGGCTGTTGCACTGCCGGAAGCTACACTGTATTTAAATGCTGCCTCATAGCTGCCGCTTCGGCTGAATTCGGCAAGAAATCCGGCAACCATAGAGTCGCCTGCTCCCACCGAGCTTCTCAAGATGCCCTTTGGAACAGTCGCCGCGATGGCCATATCTTCATTCACGAATACAGCACCTTCCCCTGCCAGTGAAATAATGACGTTTTGCGCACCCATTTCGATAAGCTTCTTAGCGTATGGAAGCACTTCTTCGCACGTGTGGATCTCTGTGCCAAATAATTCTCCAAGTTCATGGTGATTCGGCTTGATCAGGAAAGGACGGTACGGAAGAACCTTTTTAAGCAGCTCGCCCTCTGCGTCTGCTGCAAATCCTGCACCTGCTTCATGGCACATCTTCGCGAATGCTTCATACGTGTTGTCCGGCATTGTGGAAGGGATGCTTCCTGCAAGCACAAGCATATCTCCCTGTCCCAGCCGGCTGATTTCAAAAGTCAATGCATCCAAGTCTTCCTTGCTGATTTCAGGCCCCCTGGCATTGATTTCAGTTTCCTGACCGCTTTTCAATTTGATATTGATTCTCGTGTCATCCTTTACCTGGACAAAACGGGTTCTAATATTCTCTTCCTGGAGAGAGTCTGTGATATATCTGCCGGTGAATCCGCCGGCAAAACCGATTGCTTCGCTGTCAACTCCCATCCTTTTCAGGACCCGGGAAACATTGATGCCTTTTCCTCCTGGAAATTTAGATTCATTTTTTGTCCTGTTCAAACTGCCTATCTCGACATTGTCAAGCTCGACAATATAATCAACTGAAGGATTAAGTGTCAATGTATAAATCATGCTGTCACAACCTTAATTTTTGTTTTACTTATAAATTGTTCCCTGCTGTCTGCATCAAGTTCATTTGTGATAATGGAGGCTTCATGGAGCTCAGCAATTTTTGCGAAAGCGATTTCAGAAAACTTCGAACTATCCGAAAGTACATATGCTTCCCTCGACAGTGAAATAGCTGTCTGCTTGATCATTGCTTCCTCCTGGTCCGGTGTGGTATAGCCGAACTGCGGATGAATTCCATTAACACCCATAAAGCATTTATCAAACCTGTATTGCCCAAGGCTCGCTAAGGCCCCCCTGCCTATGATGGCATTTGTGTGCGGCTTTGCATACCCGCCCACAAGGAAGGTCTTAATCCCTCTTTCCATAAGGCTTTGAATATGCATAAGGCCATTTGTCACGACAACAATGTCTTTCAGAGGCAGAAAGGGAATCATTTCCTGAACGGTTGACCCTGCATCCAGATATAGGCAATCTCCTTCTTCTACAAGGCCTGCTGCATACTTGGCAATATCCTTCTTCTCATGACGGTTTATGGATGATTTCTCAACCATGCTCGGCTCTTGAAGCTTTCCCTGCAGCCTGGCAGCGCCTCCGTGCACCCTTTTTAAAAATTTATCATTTTCAAGCTGTGATAAATCCCGTCTGATGGTTGATTCTGAGGAATCTGTCATTTCTACAAGTTCCTGTATTTTAACTGTATGCTTCTCTTTAAGCATTTGCAGAATGAGCTGATGTCTCTCTGGCGTCAGCAAGATTGTCACCTCCCAGCTCTTTATTATTGCCGCTTCATGGCTTTTGGCTTAGAAGTTTAAGATTTATTATGTAAGCCAATTGTAATGGAATCGATTTCAAAAATCAATCATTTTCACTCATAAACAATCAAATAGATTCAATGTTTGATTGTTTATGAATGTTTTTGTTTTATTTTAATTATTTTGATAATCGTTATGTTTTGTTAGCTGTCTAAAGGGAGGCTATAATGAAAGAGCAAAAATATATAAATGTTTTGGAGAGTGTCTCAGTGAAAAATATTGGCGGTTTTTATCTTGAATTGATTAAAGTAATCATCATTGCTGTTGCTGCGTTTGCCCTTTTTGGGTCTTTCCATGAAAAGATTCTTGAACTTGCGGTTCCGGCAGATGAAGATATAACAGGCAAAGCGTTCGGTCTGCCATTCTATATTCAGTCTGCTGCATTATGCATGCTTCTTTTTCTTCTTTATAAGACAAATCTGCAGAGGTGGAGCTGGTATAAAAAATGGAAAAATAGCGGCAGGCTTTCGACAAATACGGCTCGGATTCTGCTAATTGCAGGGAGCGCCATGCTTCTCCTTCCATATTTTTATTATTTTATCGCTTTATGATTGCTGTTGGTTTTTAACTATGCTACAATCATGGTACAACATATTGATAATCCACCAGGAATCAGCACTACATATTGTTGTCCTTGTGAATGAATTTTGTTTATGGTCTCTTTTTCCTTTTTCGCTTCTGAAACTCGGGAAGCGATTTTTTTTGCAGAGAGTCCGGGGATTTTAGCGAATAATCGTCCTGGCTGCCGATTTTTGGCACCAGCCTTCAATTGAATAAGAATCCGCAAGCGATGGTGCCCTTTTAGGGCATAATAGGGAATCCGGTTCAACGCCGGAGCTGTCCCCGCAACTGTAAGTGTGTACGAAATGAGCATCCACTGTATATGAACGCTGAATAGGCGCATATATGGGAAGGGCTCAGAGTAGGATGAAGCACAAGCCAGGAGACCTGCCATGCTTGTACGAGTTTCGGTTCTTCGGGGATTGGGAAGATGAAACGATGGTATAAATCGTTTTATTTTCCTTTATGCCGTCGTTTGATCCGCCCAAATTGTGGGCGGATTTTTTTATTGTCAAAATACTGATCAACCCAGGAGGTACGACTATGAACATTTCTTCCGCAAAACCGCTGCCATTGGCATCCATTGATTCTGATTTCCCGCATTTGGATTTTCAGCCGCTTTATAAAAGGGCGACTCAGCTTCAGGATAATCACACTCCAAGTAATGATGAACTGCTAAACCAGCTGATTCTTGATTCCCTTTCCATGATCAGCGAGGCTGAGCCTGACTGGACATACGTGGCCGCCCGCCTGTACTTATCAAGTCTTTATGAGAAGGCTGCCGAGCACCGGCGCTCCACTGCCGGAGAAAGCTATGGCCCACTGTATGGGCTTATCACCGATTTAACCGATGCCGGCGTCTACTCCCCAGTCCTGCTGGAATCCTACACAAAAGAAGAAATTGATATAATCGGGACTTATATTGACCCGGAAAAGGACAGGCTTTTTACATATATAGCAGTGAAAATGCTGGCTGACCGCTACCTGAGCCGGGATAAGAAAAAGAGGCTTTTTGAGCTGCCTCAGGAAAGATTCATGATCATCAGCATGACTTTGAACCGTTCAGAGCCAAAGGAACGCAGATTGTCCCTCATTAAGGAATCCTATTGGGCTTTAAGCAATCTGTATATGACAGCAGCAACCCCTACACTTTCCAATGCAGGAAAAAATTGGGGACAGCTTTCAAGCTGCTTTATTGATACTGTAGATGACAGTCTCCAGGGCATATATGACAGCAACACAGATATCGCCAATCTTTCCAAGAACGGCGGCGGCATCGGGGTCTATCTGGGAAAAATCAGAAGCAGGGGCAGTGATATAAAAGGCTTTAAAGGGGCTTCATCAGGGGTCCTTCCATGGATGAAGCAGCTTAATAACACAGCTGTCAGCGTCGATCAGCTCGGCCAGCGCAAAGGGGCAGTCAGCGTCTATCTCGACATCTGGCATAAAGATATCTTTTCCTTCCTGGACAGCAAATTGAATAACGGTGATGAACGCTACCGCACCCATGATTTATTCACCGGGGTCTGCCTGCCGGATCTATTCATGGAAACAGTAGAAGCCCGCGCGGACTGGCATTTGTTCGATCCCCATGAGGTCCGCAGCGTTATGGGCTTCTCCCTTGAAGACTTTTATGATGAAAAGCCTGGTGCAGGTTCATTCAGGGTTAAGTATGAAGAATGCGTCGCAAACCCGCGGCTGTCGAAGCAAAAAGTTCCGGCAATCGATATTATGAAAAGGATTATGATCAGCCAGCTGGAAACCGGCACACCATTCATGTTTTACCGTGATGAGGTAAACAGGAAGAACCCCAATCGTCATTTGGGGATGATTTATTGCACTAATCTCTGCACTGAAATCGTGCAGAATCAAAGCGCAACGATCACAAAAGACCAGCGCGAGGAAGATGGCCGGATCATCATAGAGAAAATTCCCGGCGATTTTGTCGTCTGCAATCTTTCATCTATCAATCTGGCAAGGGCAGCAGCCGACCATGTATTGGAAAGATTGATTCCCATTCAGGTCAGGATGCTTGATAATGTGATTGACTTGAATACCATTCCCGTCCTGCAGGGAGTGGCCACCAACCGGAAATACAGGGCAATCGGACTCGGGACCTTTGGCTGGCACCATTTGCTCGCCTTGAAAAAGCTCAGGTGGGAAAACGAAGAAGCCGTCCGGCTGGCAGATGAATTGTACGAAAAGATTGCCTTCCTGACGATTAAAGCAAGCATGAATCTGGCAATGGAAAAAGGATCATACCCGGGCTTCAAGGGCTCTGACTGGCATTCAGGCGAATATTTTACATCCCGGGGATACAGCAGTTTGGATTCTGTGCATGATTGGGATTCATTGATGCAGGCTGTCAGGAAAAATGGAATCCGAAATGGATATCTGATGGCTGTAGCACCAAATGCATCAACTAGCATCATTGCAGGAAGCAGCCCGAGCATTGATCCGATATTCAGGAAATTCTACTCTGAGGAAAAGAAAGATTATAAGATTCCGGTAACGGCACCCGACCTGAATGAGCATACAACCTGGTATTACAAATCGGCTTATGTGATTGACCAGCATTGGAGCATCCTGCAGAACAGCAAAAGACAGAAGCATATCGATCAGGCAATTTCTTTTAATTTATATGTGCAGAACAATATTAAAGCGAAGGAACTGCTGGATTTGCATCTGTCTGCCTGGAAAAACGGACTGAAGACGACATACTATGTCCGCTCTACTTCTTCCGACTTTGAAGACTGCGATTCCTGCTCAAGCTAATGAAAAGGAGTGATTCGATGACAACCCCTGTCAATAAGAGAGAAATCATGAATAAAACAGCACCAAACCGCTCTACTGGAATCATCAACGGAGAATGTTCCAATATCCTGAACTGGGACGATGTGAGGTTTCAATGGGCCTTTCCTAAATATAAACGGATGCTCGCCAATTTCTGGACCCCTTTTGAAATCAATATGTCACAGGACATCAAGCAGTTTCCTGATTTATCAGAAGAAGAAAAGGAGGCTTTCTTAAAAATAATCGGCCTACTGGCACTGCTTGACAGCATTCAGACTGATTATGCCGGTAAGGTCGCTGACTACCTGACAGATTCCAGCCTCTCCGCCCTGATGATCATCCTTGCCCAGCAGGAAGTGATCCATAACCATTCTTATTCTTATGTGCTTTCAAGTATTGTTGATAAGAATAAGCAGGATGAGGTATTTGAATTCTGGCGGACCGAGCCTGCCCTAATAAAGCGGAATGAATTCGTGGCTTCAGGCTACAGAAATTTTGCAGAGTCGCCCACTGTCGACAGCCTTCTTAAGTCCATCATATTTGATGTTGTTTTAGAGGGGCTGTTCTTCTATTCCGGCTTCGCCTTTTTCTATCATCTGGCAAGAAACCAGAAAATGGTCGCTACCAGCACGATGATCAACTATATTAATAGAGATGAACAGCTGCATGTCGACCTTTTCGTTAAAATTTTCCGTGAAATCCTTGATGAATATCCTGAGCAGAACACAAAAGAGCTGGCGGAATTCGCAGAATCAACTTTCAGGGAAGCGGCCTATCTTGAAATTGAATGGGCCCGATCCATCATCGGGGATAAAATAAGCGGCATCCTGATCGGGGATGTGGAAGAATATATAAGATTCTATGCCAATGTCCGCTCCAACCAGCTGGGCTTTAACCGCCCATTCGAAGGATCAAGGACCAATCCCCTTCGCTGGATCAAGGCCTATGAAGAGGTCGATCTTGGAAAATCGGACTTTTTTGAACAAAAGCCGAGGCAGTATGTGAAGGTGAATACAGTGGATAATGGGTTTGATGATTTATAAATGATTCATGAAAAAGCACCCCTGTTTGTCTGCAGGGGTGCTCTTTACTGAAGATAATACAAAAATCCGGACGAAGACACTATATGAAAATACGAGCTCCAGAGAATTGGCATTAATAAGCAGCCCGGCAGGATTATCGCTCATTCAAACTGCTTCTTGTATTCGGCAGGAGTATAACCTGTATATTTTTTAAAGCAAACACTAAAATATTGGGGATTGCTGTAGCCGACCTTCTCACAAATCTCATACGTTTTCAGATCCCCCAAGCGCAATTCTTCCATTGCTTTATTCATTCTGAGTTCCAGCAGGTAATCCCCAAAATTGAACCCTTTTTCAAGTTTGAATAAATTGCTTAAATAAGGTGTGCTGACATGAATAATCTCAGCCACTTTTTTCAGGCTCAGGGTACTGTCATGAAAATGTTCTTTCATGTAAATTATCGCCTGGTCAACATGGCTGAAATGATTTTTGTCTTGTTTTCTATGCAAAGCATCTGCCCACTGTGAAACCAGTGATTGAAGAATCTCCATCATTTCGGTTAGCGTTTCCATTTCCATAATTCTCTCATAAACGTCTGAAGAATTAAAACTTATGCTTTCTTCCTTTTTCCACTTTTCAGATTCAAAGAAAAGCAAAGTGCTGAATTTTAGCGCCAGAACTTTTAAATCAGATAATGGGAGGGCTCTTCTCTCTAATATAGCCTTATTTAATCTGCCGAGGATTTCACTAACCTTTTCAGGTATACCGAGCTTGATTTGGCATTCTAATTCTGACTCTAACATTTGCAGAGAATCATTTGCTTCTTTCTCGCCTGAAACGGTATCTTCAAAAGAAAAAACTTTCCCGTTCCCCATGATATGCCTTAAATCCATCGCGAGCCTTGATTCCAGCAGTGATTTTCCGAGTTCAAACAGATTCTGATAGGTTCTTCCGAGCGTTATTGTTGCAGACTGTCCATCATGCTCATAAAGTGTATGAAGCATTAAATTGGCCAGCTTTCCTTTTCTTAAGTCATTCTCATCATCAAGTGACAAAAGGACTGCACACTCATTGGAATCTATATGCATGACAATAATTTGTCCCGCTGTAAAAAGGGAGGAAGCCGCCTCTTTGAGTCTTTTCATTGTATTCTCATGGAGACCGGCAGTTGAATGAACGAGAACAGCAGCGAAGGTTGGCCCCTCTAATCCAACTCCCAGCTCATTCAATTCCTTCTCCACATCCACATGCTGATGACCCTCTCTCATCAGTTCCCGAAAGAACTTTTGCTGAAGATAGGGGAGAGACTCTGTTACTTTCATTTCTCTTCTGGCCTCCAGTTCCCAGTCTGCCGCTGCTTCCTTTGCTTTTAAGAGCAGATGCTCAGAATCTACCGGCTTTAACAAATAATCAAACGCTTTCATTTTAAGGGCCTGCTGAGCATATTTAAACTCTTCATATCCTGTCAGAAAAATGATCCTGGTTTCCGGGCTGATTTCCCTGACTTTCTTCCCCATCTCCAAACCGTCCATAAAGGGCATATTTATATCCGAGATGACAACTTGGGGCTGCTCCTTTTCAATTAATCCCAGGGCCGTCTCTCCGTCTCCTGCTTCCCCTGCAACCACGAATCCATGCGCTCCCCATTTAATGGACTCGCAGATCCCTCTGCGGATAATACGGTCATCTTCAACAACAATCACCTTATACATTCTCGCTGAACTCCCCTTTTGTCTTGGGAATAATGATGCTCGCCACTGTTCCGCTTCCTGGTTCACTGGCTATGCTTAACCCATACTCGTTTCCAAAATGGATTTTAATCCGTTCATTTACGCTTTTTAGCCCAATCCCGATAAAGCTCTTGGTTTCCTGAAACGAAGACTTCATTTCATTAAGAATATCCTGAAGTTTTTCTTTTTCGATTCCATTGCCATTATCAGCAACCTCTAAGTGAATGAGCCCTTTATCCTGGTAACCTCTTATTATAATCTCCCCTTGCCCTCTTTTCTGCTTTACACCATGATATATGGCATTTTCAATAAGAGGCTGCAAAGAGAGCTTAACAATATTATAGGAAAGGATTTCTTTTTCTACATCGATCATGTAGGAGAAGTCATCACCGTAGCGCATCTCCTGAATGAATAAATAGTGTTCGATATGCTCTAATTCATCTTTAATAGGAATAATTTCTTTTCCTTTGCTGATCCCAATACGGAAAAAACTGGACAGTGCGCTCACCATGCTGCTTGCATCCTTATTAAGCCCCATATCACATAATCCCTTAATGGAATACAGCGTGTTATAGAGGAAATGAGGATTAATTTGCGCATGCATAATAGCAAACTCCAGCTGCCGTTTCTCTTCCTGCTCCAGGCGGATCTGGTCCATCAGTGATTGAATTCGCAGGAGCAGTTCTTTAAACCCGGTATGAAGAATTTTCATTTCCTCCGGGCCTGATGTTTCATGATAAAAATCAAGGCTTTTCTTATTAACGGTCCGCATTTGCTCCGCCATGTTCTCAAAAGGCTTTGAGATGTACTTCCCTACCAGATAGGTGAGGAATATAGCACTGACTATCATTAATAAGATGAAGAAAACGGTAGAATGCTTTATATAATTCACCTTGTTTAATATTTCATCCTGCGGGACTACAGCTGCCAGCTTCCAGTTGTTCGGTTCGACAGTATCATAGATAACGATCATATCTTCCCCGGAAGCGCTTTTATAAAAAAACTGCCCGTCCTCTTCCTCCGTTTGCTGAAGGGAACGAAGAGTTTTGTTATCCAGCTTGTATTCCGTTTTAACGTTTTTGGATTCATATTTGCCGTTCGGGCTTATCAGTGTCAGATAGCCGTTATCACCGATAAGTGATTTGTTCAGCACCTGCTCAAAGAATTCATCGCGAAGATTAAATAATACAATTCCTTTTTCAGAATAGTATTCCTTTTCAATGAGCCTGAATACCGACATCACTTCATGATTGGTATCAAAAATTTGATCCTGATGTATATTCCTCCAGTAAAATCCCTCTTTGCTGCCTTTATAATGATTAAAATACTGATCATAGGAAACTGTTGGGTTAGCTGTGTAATCACTATGATACAGCAAAAATTCTCCTTGATTGAGATCGATCAGGACGGACTCCAGTATGATATTATAGCGGGAATAAACAAGCTGCAATGTTTTATCTATTTCCACATAATACTTCGGTTTAATGTCAGACTGTTCCATTCCAATTAAGTTTAAAACCATTGGATCATTCGAAACAGCCACAATCTGCTGAAACACATCAGTGAGCATATAATCCAATGAATTCTTTGTCTGAAAAATAGTATCATTGACATTTTTATATGCATTTTCTTCAACCTGAGCGGTTGCAAGCAAGGAAGAAACCAGCCCGGAAACGGATATAAAAATAATAATGATCGGTAAATAGAGGGTGTTGATTGTTGATTTTATAGAGAAAAGGAAGTATTTGCGAATTAAGTTTTTTATTTTCATAGCCATCTTTTTTGTTCCCCTTAGAAGAAATAGAAGATTAGATCCCCTGCTTAAACAATATCTAATATTCTATGAACGGTAAATGAGTTTTTTCTTAATTCGAAATATTTATTCTTCTATTTTCAATGCGTGCTGCTCAGTCAGAAGACCCTGAAAAAAGAAACCTTTTCTTATAACACATGATTACGGCTAAGAAAAGGTTCATTTCTTTATCATTTCATACACTTAACGATGTCCGGAGTTTTCTTCTATGCCTTCAGCAAATCATGGTATGCCATGCTTCCCAAGATAAAGGCGCCCATCCCATGGAGGTCATTGACCGATGTAGGACGTTCTGCATAGTAGTCATAAACACCTGCAGATGTCCCGATCACAATACCCTTTAAGTCAATTGCTTCCTCTTTTTCATCGACCATATGCTCCAGCAGCCCTTTATATGCCTTATCACAATTTTCGCGGTATGTGTCATCAACATAGCTATGCTGAATCCCTTTTGCAATAAAATACAGGAATAATGAGGAACATGATGATTCCAGCCAGTTATCCTCAAGGTCACCTTTATCAATGATGTTATACCACAGGCCTGTTTTTTCATCCTGGAAATTAACAACCGCAGGGATGAAGTCTTGAAGAGAAGTGATCCAATCTTCCTGGCCCCGCTTCTTATCCCCAAGGATCTCCAGCAGGTCGATCAATGCTGTGCCATACCAACCGACAGAACGCCCCCAGAATTCTGGTGAAAGGCCTGTTTCAGGGTCTGCCCATGGCTGGACTTTTTTCTCATCCCAGGCGTGGTAAAGCAGACCTGTTTTTTCGTCTGTCATATGCTTTCTCATCAGCTTTTCCTGAAGCAGGACATGCTGGATCAATTCTTCCTCATTGAAGTGCTCAGCATAAAGCAGCATGAAGGGCCCTCCCATAAAAAGACCATCCAGCCACATTTGATAAGGATATTTTTCCTTATGCCAGAATCCATTCTCTGATGTCCTGTTAATCGTCTCCAGCGCGCTTCTTAAACGCTTCGCTGCAATCATATACCTTTGATCTTTCGTTTCTTCATACAGCGGGAATAAAAGAATGCCCGCCATTGTAGAGTCAAGCTGGTCCCTTTCAAAGCGGACATTTCCATATTCATCAATCAAGTTATCAAAATAGGCTTTTATATACTCAAGATACTCTTTTTTCCCAGTTGCTTGATAGACACGATACATGCCATACAGAAAAACCCCCTGGTGATAATGGAATTCACCAACCGGCGGAAGCTCTTCTGCACGAAATGTCTGCATAAGTGCCTGGCAAGCCTTTTCTGCCATCATCAATGGTGTTTCAGTTGTAATCTTATCAATTGTTTTTCCCATTTTTCTGTCTCCTTTTCCTGTAATATTTGAGGCAATCAAACAAAAAGGGTGCTAATAACTTAAACACCCGCTTTGTCCTGATTGAAAACCAGCAGCAACACCCCAATTGACCCGGCAAGCATAAGATACATTTGATTACTTATTAAAAGTGTCGTCATATTTCTTCTTTGAATCTTCAATGGCTTTTGCCCATTCATCCAAGAAATCTTTAGCTGACTTGTCGCCCGTCATCACTGCCTGGAATCCAGGGTCTACCAGGTTATCAAGTATAGAACGGTAATCCGGCAAATAGAATGGCGGCATATAAAGCTTTGTATTCTCATTATTGTAGACGTCAAATGCTACCTTGATATGCTGTGCATCCTGTACCCATTGGTCATCTAATACATCTGAATTGGTTGGAATTTGGCCAGTTTGTTCATTCCAGTAGCTTTGTGCTTCTTCAGAGTTGACAAACTCAATGAATTTCCACGCTTCGTCCTGATGTTCGGATGATTTAAACATGGCCAGATTAACTGCATTTCCGCCTTCAGCAACATATTGGCCATCATCTGTGGCTGGAAGCGGGATCAGCTGATATGTGCCATCTTCCAGAGCTTTTTTATGTTCTCCATAAGAACCTGGGTTGTGATGGACCATCGCGACAACACCAGTATCAAAGCCGGCGATCATCTCTTTGTATCCGTTGGTAATATCGCTTTTTGGAGTGAATTTATCATAATAAGAAACATATTTCTCAACGAAGTCTACGTGCTTTGGATCATTGATGTTGGTTGTTCCATCTTCGTTAAAGTAATCCAGGCCGCTGTAGGCAAACATGGCACGCTGAATGGTAAAGGATGCACCAGCACCTCCGCGGATTGTAAAGCCATAACGGCCGTTGTCTTTATCCGTCATCTTTTCAATGGTTGTAAAGAAATCATCCCATGTTTTAGGTTCGGCGGCGCCTGCTTCTTTAAACCAGTCTGAACGGATCCATAGAGCATCTAGGTTCTGCGCATAGGGTATGCCATAAAGTTTCCCATCCTGGGTAATGGATTTATTGGCTTCTATTGCATTGCTGTTCAGCTTTCCGCTGATATCTGATGACTCAAAGTAAGAATCAAGCGGCGCCAGTGCTTCGCGGATTGAGAACTCCGGCAGCCAGGTTGTCTGGACAGAACCGATGTCCGGTGTATCATCGGCCGCTATCGCTGCATCATACTTGGATTTTGCTGATTTATTCGGTATCCCGACATATTCAACATCAATATCAGGATTCTTTTCCTCAAACCGCTTGATCACTTCTTCCCAATAAGGTGTACGCGCCGGTCCTGCGTTTTCATCCCAGAATTGGAGAGTTACAGGTCCATCGGATTTACTGCCAGAATCTTTGCCTTCAGATGAAGCCTCATCTCCGCCAGAGCAGCCTGTCAGGACTAATCCGGCAGCCATTGAAAGAGCAAGTGCCGAAGTCCCCCATTTTTGCTTCAACATCATATTTCCTCCCTTTTAGAAACTAATATTTTTTGTATTAATCAGCCTTTGACAGCCCCACCCATGCCATTGACAAGGTGTTTCTGTGCGTAGGCAAATAATATCACTGCAGGAATTAAAGCGATTACACTTCCGGCTGCCAGAGCCCCGTAATTGACATTGAATTCGCCCAGCATCGTACTTAATCCGACCGGGAGCGTAAACTTCGAATTCTGATTGGTCAGCATCAGCGCAAGCAGAAATTCATTCCAGGTATAGATGAAAGTAAAAACGCCTGTTGCCACGATGCCTGGGAGCAATAACGGAAAAACTACATGGCGCAAGGATTGCAATTTTGTACAGCCGTCAATCATAGCAGCCTCTTCCAGTTCCTTAGGTACATTTGCGATGAATCCGCTCATCAGGATGGTCGTAAATGGAATTTCTACTGCCGTATATGTGATGATCAAAGCGAGCGGATGGCTGATTAATCCCAGATTCTTAAAAATGACAAACAACGGGATAATCATCATGGCCCTTGGTATAAACTGCGTGGATAACAGCATCAGCAAGAACCCTTTTTTTCCTTTGAACTGGTATCTTGCCAGAGCATATCCAGATAAGGTTGAGCATATAAGAACAACAATGACAGTGCAGATGCCAACAATCAAGCTGTTCTTGAAAAAGGTCGCAAATCCGATATTGGTCCATGAATAAACAAAGTTTTCAACAGTCGGGTTGGCTGGGAAATACTGCAATGGCCTCTTTACTATATCTCCTTCCGGCTTTAATGCAGTGTTGATTGTCCAATAGATTGGAAAGATGGTAAAACTGAGCATCATGGCTAAAGGTAGATATAAGGTTAGGATTTTGTCTAATTTCTTATTTTTTGAAAACAATCAACTCACTCCTTTTCATAACGGGATAGCCTCAAATAAAGGATGGCAAAGATTAGAAGTATCCCAAATGAAACAACCGTTAATGCCGAACCATATCCAAAGTTGCTTCCGTGAACAGCCAAATCTGCAATATACATCGTCAATGTCGTTGTAGCATGTGCAGGACCGCCGCCCGTTAAGTTGAACAGGAGGTCAACGTTATTGAATTCCCATACTACCCTTAGCAAGGTTGTCAGCACTATCGTATTTTTCAGTTGAGGCAGAGTAACATAGATAAAAGATTTCCAACGGTTTGCTCCGTCCACCCTTGCTGCTTCATATAATTCGTCCGGTACACTCTGCAGAGAAGCTAAAAGTGTGATCGCGAAGAAAGGAATCCCCCTCCACAGCTCAGCAATCACTACAGCTCCGAAAGCGGTGGATGTGCTGGCTAAGAAAGCCTTTGGCTCGTCAATGATCCCCACCTTCATAAGCATGTCATTAATTACACCCATATGTTCGTTGAACATCATTGACCACATTACCGATGCCAATACCCCTGAGATTGCCCAAGGGATGAAAGCAACTGCCCGGGCGAAGCCTCTGAACTTGAAGGTCTGGTTTAGCAGGAGGGCCAGGATCATCCCAAAGATTAATTGCAGGCCGACCTCAGAAACAACCCATTTCACACTATTAATTAAGCTGGGGATAAATAATTCGTCCTGAGTAAAGATGTGTTTGAAATTATCAAGCCCCGCAAAGCCATTATAATATGGTGCTGAAATGTCATAGTTTTGCAGACTATAATAGAACACAGTCGCAATCGGGTAAAACAAAAATCCCAGGATGATAAGAAAAGATGGCAGTATAAACAGATATGGAATTAATTTCTCTTTTTTAATTTTCTTTTTTTCCACTGCCTTTTTGCTGTTGATTACTGATTCAGGAACCCCTGGCGAGTAACTCATCTAGTTTCCCCCTTTCTCTTGAGTTAATTGTAAATGAAAACGTTTTCTAAAATAATCAAAGATTTTAAGATGATTAGTTGAAATTTTAAGATATTTTAGTTAATTCGATTTTATTGGAAACCATTCAGCAGAAATTTATCCCAATAAAATGGCTTGGATGTTCCAGCAAAAAACCTGCCCTTTCCTTAACAGGATTAGGCAGGTTCGATTTAAAGAATTAATTAGATGATGGCTTGCTCGCTGGAAAATAGGAGTCCATTTATATTAATTGGCTTTTTTTCCTGCACTGACCGCCAGACACCTTCTCCAACCGCTATTGAATAAGCACCAGCCTGTGAGCCTGCCAGGATCGGATAGTTCCTTGCAGGGTCAGGGCCAAGGAAAAGATCTTCCAGCAGAATGGGATCGCCGCCGCCGTGGCCCCCAGGGTTTTTAACAACCTCTATTGTTTCTTTCGCACCAAAGAGGGGAAAATAATCAATGGTTTGATCTGGATATTTGAAATGAATCCGTGAGGGCTCATGATATTCTGCCGTTTCTATCCTCCCCTTTGTCCCATTGATTGCCAATCGGTAACCCTCATAAGGAGAGGAAAAATTTATAGAATAGCTCAGTAAGCTTCCTCCCTCATATCTAACTGAAGCCACATAGGTATCCTCAATGCTGATTTCTTCATCATAAATACAGGCATCCGGCCTGTAATTAGTATAAGGCACTTCTTCATATACTCCAGCAAGCAGATGGTCGTCTTTTACAGTGCTGGTTCCGCTGCGGGGATTCCAGCGCCTGTAATAGGTACAACTGCTTTGATCAGCACATGTTCCGCAATAGCGGCTCGGTACTTTTCGCGGATTTAATTCTCCTTCAGGCCCGAAATAATTAAGGCTTCCATATGCAAATACCTCTTCTGGCTTTTGATCGAGCCACCAATTCACCAAATCAAAATGATGCGTTGATTTATGGATTGATAAGCCTCCGGAAAAATTCCTGTCACGATTCCATCTTCTGAAATAACTGGACCCATGGAATGTATCTATATACCAATTCAAATCCACAGAAGTAATTCGGCCGACCTTGCTTTCCAGTATCATTTCCTTAATCTTCCGGTGAAATGGACTGTATCGATAATTGAATGTGACAATCACTTTAGCTTCGCTTTCCGCTTCAGCTTTCATGACCTTGTAGGCATCTGCCGCATTCGTCACCATCGGTTTTTCAGTTATGACATCAACCTGCTTCTTCAATGACCTTAAAATGTAGTCAACATGCGTATCATCCCTGCCTGCGACAATTACATAATCAGGCTTTGTCTGGTCTATCATTTCTTCAAATTGCTCCGGATCATACGTCGGCACATGTTCAAGCATCGGAAATTTCTCTTTGCAGACCTTAAAGCGATAAGGATCGGAATCCAATATCGCTGCAATCCCGGTTTCTTTGGAAAATTCATTCATCATGGGCCGCATAAACATTTCCAAAGCCCGATTGCTGACACCGCAAATAGCATATTTTTTCATTCCTCATCCTCCATCCACATATTGTTAGCACTGCCATACGGCTGGTAACGATAGTGTAAATCAATCTTTGCGTCCTCTCAATGAATTATTTGGCGGCTGAAGGATTCTCTTAAAATTTTACTCATTCATCTTAAAATCTTTAATTATTAATAGAAGCGCATTCACTTACTATTATTGAAGACAGACTTTCAAATAATAAAAAGAAGGAGGAATATATTTGAATAGACATTCTATTATTGATAATGGTTCAGCTCCCATAAAACTCTCCCCAGCACGATCATGGCGAACCTACCTGGGCGGAAAACTAATTGATGAAATTCATGGTAAAGAAGATACAGAAGATAGCCATTTCCCGGAAGAATGGATCATATCAATTGTTTCAAGCCGAACAGAAGGCCGGGAAGCGGACGGATTAAATAAACTGGATCTGCCTGGCATAGATATTACTTTAAAGGAAATGGTAGATGAGCACCCCATCGACTTTTTAGGCAAACTGCATGTTGAGAAACTTGGAAAGCAGACTGGTGTACTCGTAAAGTTAATCGATTCGGCTGAGCGCTTAATCATACAGGCCCACCCTGACAAGGAAAAGGCCCGGCAATTATTTAATTCCGCTTATGGCAAGACTGAATGCTGGCATTTTATTGGAGGCAGAGAAATCAACGGGGAGCCTCCTTATGTTTACTTAGGCTTCAAACCCGGTGTCACAAAGGAACAATGGAAAAAGTTATTTAATGAACAAGATATTGAAGCCATGCTGGATTGCATGCACAAGTATTATGTCCGCCCTGGAGATACCTTCTTGATTGAAGCTGGTATCCCCCATGCCATTGGAGCGGGCTGCCTGCTGGTTGAAATCCAGGAACCCACTGATTATACAATCCGCCTGGAAAAGTCCTCCCCTTCCGGATTAAAGCTGGAGGACTACTTGCTTCACCAGGGACTGGGATTCGAAAAAATGTTTGATATATTCCGGTACGAAACTTATACGAGCGAAGAAACCTTGGAAAAGTGGAAAATACCTCCTGCTGTATTATTGCAAACTGCAGGATTTAAAGAAACCGAAATAATTGGCTATCAGCAAACACCATGTTTCCGAATGACTCTTATTGAAGTGGAAAAAGAGGTTACATTAGGGGGAGACGGCGTATTTTTCGGGTTATATATTCTGTCAGGGAATGCAGTCATTAAAGCCAGCGAGATGGAGCAATATGTTAAAAAAGGCGATCAGCTTTTTATTCCTGCAAAAGCAGTCACCCTTTCAATTGAAACTACCGGGAAAACTCCCTTAAAAGGCTTGAGATTATTTGGTCCGGCGTTAGTATGAATGGCGTATAGAAAAACAGCACGGCCGAAGCCGTGCTGTTCTCATTCTAGAGCAGCAAATAGACTAAAGGTGCAGCAATGACCAGCGTCAAGATCACCCTTTCAATCCATATGACGATCAGCACGGGAATTGAAAGAGGAATTTCCGTCGATACAATACAAGGCACAAGCGCCGAAAAAAAGATGATACCTGATACAGAGACAATAGCAATGACAACCTTCAGTTCCAGTGCAGCTTCAGTGACCAGCAAGGCAGGGAGAAACATTTCTGCTATGCCAAGTGCGCTTGCCTTAGCAGCAAGCATTGGCTCCGGCAGCTGCAGAACGGATGTGAACGGATAAAAGATATAGCCAATCCAGTCAAAAACCGGAGTGAACTCAGCTAAAACCAGGCCAAGCAGTCCGATCGACAGGATGGATGGCAGGATGGCCATAGCCATTAGCAGCCCATCTTTCAAGTTGCCCCATATATTCTCCAAGAGGCGCGGTGAATATTCCGCTGTCTGCCTGGCCTCCGCCCATGCTGCAGCGAAAAGGTTTCCTTGAACCTTTTTTTCAGGCTGCGGAACAGATCCTTCGTAATAATCTTCTTTAATTTTCGACAGCGGCCAGATTCTGACCGTAATCGCTGTTACAAGGAAGGTTACGAAGAAAGTAAGCCAAAAATACAGATTCCACATTTCCATCAGCCCGAGGGTCTTTGCCACAATGACCATGAACGTGGCAGAAACAGTTGAAAAGCCGGTGGCAATGATGCTTGCTTCCTTGCCGTTATACTTGCCTTCTTTATAGATGCGGTTGGTTATTAAAAGGCCGACCGAATAGCTGCCCACAAAAGAAGCGACAGCATCAATGGCAGAACGCCCGGGCGTTTTCCAAATGGGCCGCATGATTGGCCTTGCAAGGACCCCGATGAATTCCAAAAGGCCGTAGCCTACCAGCAAAGAAAGGAATACAGCCCCTATCGGCACCAGCAGTCCGACGGGAACTACAAGCTTGTTGTATAAAAACGGCCCCATATCCGGATCAAACAGCCAGGCTGGACCCTGATTCAGGAGAATCATTATGCCTGTCAGCAGACCAGCCACTTTAAACATAGAAAAAATTATATCTGTAGCGGATTTCTTCCATTTCCCTGTCCAAAAAGGATATATGGCTCCTGCAGCCAAAATGAACAGAGTATAAAAAGGGATGGCAGGTTCCGCTGCCGTTTGGATATAGGTCACAAAATGATCAAGCAGGATGGATTTCTTTTCGCCGATTGTAATGGGGACAAAGAAAATGAACGCGCCTATGAAACTGTAAACGAAGAATTTCCACATAAATGGCGTTTTGATGCTTATGTCTGTACCGGGCTGTTTTGGCAGATTGGTTTCCATATCAATCGCTCCCTTAACAGTGAATGTTCAATCCTTCTTTCCGCATTGTGCAGCCGGTCATAAATTGCAGCCAGGCATAGACACCCGCTTTTACCGTTTCTGACACGTTGGAATCCTTTGTCGGGTCAAGACAGACAAAGTCAATATGCAAAACATGCGGACATTTGCCAATTTCGAGCAGGACATCAAACAGTTCGCCAGGCATCATACCGCCCGGAGTTGACGCAGGCACGCCCGGGGCTGCGGAGATGTCCAGAACATCCATATCCACTGTTACATAAACACGGTCTGTCCTGGCTGCCAAATCTTCCAGAGACTCCTGCACTGTTTGGATCAGCCCTTGCCTCCGGGCATTCTTCATGGTCACCATCCGGATCTTGTGTTCTTTTGCATATTGAACCAGCGGCCTTGCATTGAAATAGCCATGAAGTCCGATATTGACTATATCTTCCCCCTTCACAGCACCGCCATCGATAAGCTGGCGGATCGGTGTGCCATTCGCAGGCCCGAGCTCCTTCGGGTCCCTTACATCCAGATGGGTATCCAGCTGAAGGATCCCAATCCTTTCGTCAGGAAAAGCTTCCTTAATTCCGCGGACAGAGCAGGCAGTGACTGAATGGTCCCCGCCGATCAGGCAGCTGACAGATTCAGGGAAGCCTTTTGCCAGTGAACAGGCTGTCTCCTGAATACGGCTATGGGAAAGGGGGATATCAGTTGTATGCATAAGTACATCTCCTGCATCAGCAGCAGTTAAAGAGGTCAAATCGATATCTTCATCAAGATTATAGGCTGCGTATCCTTTCCACATTTTCCTGAATTCATCCGGGTATAAGGATGCACCTGAAACACTGATGGATGATCTTGATAAGGGTGCTCCATAAATGATGACATTGGGTTCCCCTTCTGTCTGTTCCAGCGGACGGATCCATTGATGGACGAATTCAGGGGAGCTGCCTTCAGCCGTATTCCAGGACCAGCCGGGTTTCGTCAGCCAGCGAGTCTCCATCCTAGCCCACCACCTTTATGCCTTTTTTCCAGACGGAATGGACATGATTGACCCCGAACAAATATTGCAGTTCCCGGTAGTCCTTCACATTCCACAAGACAATATCTGCCTGCTTGCCTTCTTCCAATGATCCTATCCGGTCTTCTCTCCTGATGGCGCATGCTGCATTATAGGTTGCAGCTGTCAATGCCTCTGCCGGCGTCATCCTCATCAGGATACAGGCAAGATTCATGACGAGGGGCATGGATGTTGTCGGCGATGAACCAGGATTGCAGTCTGTTGAGATTGCTACAGGCACCCCTCTGTCAATCATCATCCGCCCTTTGGCAGCTTCCTCCCGCAAATAAAGAGCCGTTGCCGGCAGCAGGCAGGCAATTGTACCTGCCTTTGCCATCGCCTCAATGCCAGCTTCCGAAGCCTTCAGCAGATGTTCTGCCGAAACAGCTCCCATCTTGGCAGCCAGCTCTGCGCCGCCATAGGACTCAATCTCATCTGCGTGTATCTTAGGAAGCAGCCCGAACTTTTTCCCGGCCTCAAGAATCCGCTCTGCCTGTTCAGGAGTATAGACTCCCACTTCGCAGAATACATCATTGAACTCTGCGAGCTTTTCAGCAGACACCTCCGGCAGCATCACTTCAATAATATAATCAACGAACTCATCTTCCCTTCCTTTGTATTCCGGCGGCACTGCATGTGCCCCCATGAAGGTCGGGACAATATCAACATGATGCTGTTCATTCAGTTTTTTCATCGTCCGCAGCTGCTTCAGCTCGGTTTCCAGCTCCATTCCATAACCGCTTTTTCCTTCTACTGTTGTAACTCCATGAGCAAGGAAGGAATCAAGGCGGACAGCAGTCTGCTCCAGCAGCTCCTCTTCCGATGCCTCCCTTGTCATTCTAGCTGTTGCGTGGATTCCGCCGCCGCTGTTCATGATATCCATATAGCTGGCACCTTCCAAGCGCATTTCAAACTCCTGTTCCCGGCTGCCGCCATATGCTGCATGAGTGTGGGGATCGATCAGTCCCGGAGTGACAAGCCGGCCGGAAGCGTCAATAATCTCTGCATCCTTCAGGATGGCAGCATATTTTTTTTCGATTTCCCCTGCTGAAGCTGCTGCCAAAATATTATTGCCCTTGATCAATAAGCTTCCGTTTTCAATCAGTCCGAGCTCTGACATATCACTTTTTGAGCGCGGACCTTTCACGCCTGAGGCGAGAGTCGCAAGCTGAGAGGCATTTTTAATCCATAAGATCCTGCTGCTCATGCCTGGTCACTCCCCTTATCAAGCATTGGCATTCTAATACCTTTTTCTCTCGCAGTTTTCTTTGCCAATTCATATCCAGCATCAGCATGACGGACAACTCCCATGCCGGGATCAGTAGTGAGCACCCTTTCAAGGCGCTTTTCAGCTTCCTTCGTGCCATCTGCAACTATGACTACACCCGAATGCTGGGAGTAGCCCATCCCGACTCCGCCTCCATGGTGAAGGGAGACCCAAGTAGCGCCGCCAACTGCATTGATGAGCGCATTGAGAATCGGCCAATCTGAAACAGCATCAGACCCGTCCAGCATGGATTCGGTTTCACGGTTCGGAGAAGCGACCGAACCTGAATCCAAATGGTCCCTGCCGATTACTACCGGTGCACTCAGTTCCCCGCTCGCGACCATATCATTAAGAATCTTGCCGAATCTGGCTCTTTCTCCGTAGCCAAGCCAGCATATGCGGGATGGGAGCCCCTGAAACTGGATTTTTTCCTGAGCCATCCTGATCCAATTGCATAAATGCTCATTATCGCTGAACTCTCTCAGGATAGCCCGGTCGGTTTTAAAAATATCCTCAGGATCTCCTGAAAGAGCCGCCCACCTGAAAGGTCCTTTTCCTTCACAAAACTGCGGCCGGATATAGGCAGGCACGAACCCGGGGAAAGCAAAAGCGTTTTCCACCCCTTCATCTTTTGCCACCTGGCGGATATTGTTTCCATAGTCAAAAGTAATCGTGCCATTTTCCATCATATCGAGCATAGCCCTTACATGATCTGCCATGGAAGATTTTGACCTTCTGACATATTCCCCGGGGTTCCCTGATCTCAGCTCCTCAGCTTCACTAATAGTCATGCCGGCAGGGATATAGCCATTCAGCGGGTCATGGGCAGAAGTTTGATCTGTCAGGACGTCAGGCATGAAATTCCTTTGCAGCATTTCCGGTAGGATTTCAGCAGCATTTCCTAAAAGACCGATGGACAGTGCTTTTCCTTCCTGCTTTGCCTGCACAGCCAGGGAAATGGCATCCTCCAATGAATCCGTTTTCATATCCGTGTAGCCTGTTTCAATCCTTCGGTCAATTCTTGTCTCATCCACTTCTATCCCGATGCAGACACCGCCATTCATCGTAACAGCGAGCGGCTGGGCCCCGCCCATGCCCCCGAGGCCTGCTGTTACAGTAATAGTGCCTTTAAGGGAACCTCCAAAATGCTGATTTGACAGCTCGGCAAAAGTCTCATATGTCCCCTGTACAATTCCCTGGGAACCAATGTAAATCCAGCTTCCGGCGGTCATCTGCCCGTACATCATAAGGCCCTTGCGGTCAAGCTCATGAAAAGTTTCCCAATTGGCATATGCCGGCACGAGGTTAGAATTGGCAATCAATACACGCGGAGCATCACTATGCGACTTAAAGACGGCTACGGGTTTGCCTGATTGGACAAGGAGGGTTTCGTCATTTTCCAGCTTCTTTAGCGTCTCTACTATAGCATCAAAGCTCTCCCAGTTTCTGGCCGCTTTCCCGATCCCCCCGTAGACGACCAGCTTATCAGGCATTTCTGCTACATCCGGATCCAGATTATTCATTAGCATCCTCAAGGCAGCTTCCTGCTGCCAGCCTTTTGTATTCAGTTGGTTCCCCCGGTATCTTTTCACTCTCTCAGCAGCTGTTTCCATCACTATTCCCTCCTGTTATAGTTTCTTTCATTTTACTTCTGGCCAGGAGGAAATTAATTTATAATCTGTTGATATTTTTACAAATGATTGCAGTTCAAAGATACTGAGGTAGACATAATTATGATGAATTTCAAAAATTTCAATTATACTTAGTTTTCCGCCTATAGGAAGCGGGTGTGGAAGATGCAATGGATTTAAACTTGGACGAAAAATAAGAGGGATGTGAATAGCCACACATAGCCGCAATTCTTTCAATTGGCAGATCTGTCTCAATCAGAAGCCGCTTTGCCTCACGGATCCTGATCTGGTGAAGCCTCTCGCGGAAGGTCAGTCCTTTCTCGGCAGCAAACCGCCGGCTCAATGTACTTTTATGTATTCCCAGGGATTCCGCACAATCTGATAAATTCCAGCCCTCGTTCCAGTAATTTGACTCTATTAGTTCTTCGGCTATTTCAACAGCCGGGACAGGATCAATAGCTTTGCGGCTATATTCCTCAAAAAGCCTGGCCGCAAATTTCTCCAGTTCATTGACAATCTCATGGATGGTCGGCGAATGGACAATCTTCTGAAAAACACGGTGGTAATTTTCCTCCAATATATCCGACTGCAGCTGATAGGTTTTCATATATCTTCTCGCCTGAGCAAGCACACTTGTCAGCCGGACCCTCACCAGCTCTGGATCAGGATATGGGGATTCAAGGGCAAGGAACTCCCTTTCACACCACAACCGAATGGCTTTTACGTCTCTTTTTTCAAGCATTTCTATCCATTCCCTCTGCTCGACCGGTGTCAGGAGAGGGTCCATTTCCTTTGTTAAAGACGGATGATTTTCTGAAATGATAATGTCATAGCCTTCAAAGAAGATCAGTTTGGTCAGCATCCGTACATGCTGGTAGGTATCCTTCAGTGATTGTGGTTTCCTGGTTTGATATACGATAACAGCAAGCGGGACAGGAAAGCTTTTTTTCCAAACCGCCATGAATGAGTGGAACTCGTCCAATGCCTCTCCTCCATATGGTGAAGTGCGGACAAATAGGACGAACTCTGACAAGGCGAACACTTGGCCGGCTTTAGCCGCAGTGCGGCTGCTCAATAAGCTGTATAATGACTCAAGCGCTGAGCTGTCAGGCGTCAGGAAAGCAGCCATGGTCAGACCCCTCTCCTCCTCCCCATTTGTGACAAACAAATCCGGATAGCCGGGTTCCTGTAATTGCGCTTGTCCGGCTTGCCCCTGCTCCGGCGAGTTCCTCAGCTCATACCTGATCTGCTGGACAGCCCTGATCAGTTCTGAAGAAGAAAAGGGCCTGAACAGCACATCCTCTCCCCTGTATTTAAGTGCGCGGTAGGCTGTCTGAAAAATCCTTTCAGAGGATATCCCCAGCCAGCATAATCTTTTACTCTTGAATTCTTCCGCTTCTTCGCCGGAGAATTGTTCCCAGCTGTCCATATTGATAATGACCAGTCCCGGTGAACCGTGTTCGATGGCAGCCAAAAAATCACGAATGTTTTTCCAAACCCTGAGATCTATCCCGCTTAAATGGGATTCCAGCACCCAGCGTATCCCCTGAGCCTCCAGATCATCTTTCGGAACTAAGTGAATGAGCATTGGAGCACTCCCTTCTCTGCCTCTCATGACATTTGCTTTGTATGATTGGACTACTTGCCGGCAATCCGGCTCTTCGTTATTTTCCCCATAGTGCATGGGATTTGCGATATAATATATATATCATGAAAATATCCAACACAGTTAAAGAAGGCAAAAAAATGAAAGCATATCTATTTAATTTTGCAGGCGGGAGGATTGTCAAAACCGGGATTGCTGTTTTTCTAACAGCCTTTATCTGCCATTTGCTGGATTGGCCTGCAATGTTCGCTGTCATAACAGCCATAGTAACAATAGAACCAACAGCTGCTGACTCGATAAGGAAGGCATTCATCCGCCTTCCCGCTTCTGCCATAGGAGCAGGTTTTGCCGTCTTTTTTGCATTTCTGTTCGGAGACAGTCCGTTTTCGTATGCATTCGTTTCCCTTGCAACCATCATTGCCTGCCATAGACTGAGGCTCTATGAGGGCACCGTTGTCGCTGTGCTCACCGGAGCTGCAATGATCTCAACTGTTCACGACCATTACGCAGCTTCTTTTTTCATACGTCTGGGCACAACCTGCACAGGCCTGATCGTCTCTACTTTGGTCAATATCTTTATCATGCCTCCGCAGTATTCTAAGACTATTACATTGGGAATAGACTCAGCTTTCGAAAAGGCTTCCTCTATTTTAATGACGGTATTCACCCATATCTCAGGTTCCCCCCGTGATAAAGCAGGAGTTCTCGAGGATTTCCAGAACCTGTCAAGGGATACGGACAAAATTGAAAAATTGTGCCTGTATCAGAAGGATGAGTGGAGGTTTCACCGTTTTACCCGCAAAGAAATACGGTGCTATAGACTTGAATACAAGAAATTAATTATTCTCCGGCAATTGATTTATCATATTGGCAACCTTGTTTACCTGCCAAAGTCCCGCTTTAGCCTGGATCTGAAAACCAATGCTGCGGCTATCCCGGTAATGGAAACCGTTTCATTCATTTTCAAGGATAAAGGCTTTATGCCGGCTGAGGATTATCTGGAGCAAGTAAATGCGCTCACACAATGGTTCAATGAACAGAAAGAAACATTTGCCCCGGCTGATTTGCAACCGCATCAGCATCATCATATCTCACCTGCGGCTGCGGTTTTATATGAGATCCTCTCGTTGCATGATCTTGCCGAAGAGCTGATCCATATCAGGTCACTTGAGGAGCGGAGTAAAGAGCTGCTTCAGCTGGCAAATGATACAGCCAGTGAAGGCAGATAATTTTTTAAAAAAAATATAAAAAAATAGTGTACAAACATAATTATTATGCTATAATAAATTCAGTTGCTAGTAAGCGGTTGTGGCGGAATGGCAGACGCGCTAGATTCAGGTTCTAGTGGGGGCAACCCCGTGGAGGTTCAAGTCCTCTCAGCCGCATAAAAGATTCACTAAGTAAAGCGATTTGCAGATGCAAATCGCTTTTTTCTATTCTTACAATAAAAATAAAGGCCAGCCCACGGGCTGCCCTTATTTTTCTGTTACAGAAGTTAAATGCATAGTATCCATATTGCCGGACTGCATAAAGGCTGCAAGATAATTGTAAATCTCTGCCCCAAGGATTTTGTAACCCCATTCGGTCAAATGGATTCCATCGGCCGAAATTAATTCTGCCAGGTCACCCGCCTGTTTTAATGCAGATCTTACATCGATTTTCAACACATTCAGTTCATCCGCAATTTTATTCAGACTCTGATTATATTTTCCATGCCAGTGCTCTATCCCGCCAACTCTGCATATCCAGCCGCTGATCTGTGAACTGAACTTGCCTGAAATATTCTCGTAATAGCGGACCGGATCAAGCGGAGGCAGGGTCAGGAGAATGGGAGTGATCCCGCTGTCCTTTACTTTCTCTATCATATATCTTAGATTGTCTGCATATTTGTCCAGCGGAACTGAAGCCCTATGTTCGCCGCCCGGATTTTGCGCGACCTCTTCCCATGAAAAATTGCAGTCATTGCCGCCAATGCTGATGATGGCAAAATCAGGTTTCTCATCAGTAACATCCCGTTCAAGCCTTGACAGCAGAAGATTCGAATTATCATTAAAGACACCTTTGTTCAACACTTCAATATGCAGTCCCGCTTCACCTGCACTATTATTTTTGAATAGCTCCTGGAGAACCGCTGGATAATTCTTTTTTAAGATTCTCAGCCGCCCTTTTAGGTAGGACACTCCGCGGGTTAGACTATCACCAAAGCAAACTATTTTCATGATGGACACCCTCTGTATTTCAAACTTTATTTTAGAATAGCATATTAGCCCGTTTAAAACGAATACGGTGTTCGGGCATTCCTCAAAAAAAAGGCTCAGCCAGGGGCTGAAGCCTTAAATCCTTATTGGCGGTAATTCTCCTGGTCCTCTATCCTTCCTTCATCATTATGGATAATAGCCATTGTCCCCGCTTCCTTCGCCATTTCCTTTGCCTTGTCCACAGCTTCGGACTTGGAGCCTGTTGTCAATTCCGGCTCATCTTCGCCTTCCTTTTTTACAGCCCAGCCTTCTTCATCATTTGGCACAACATGGAAATTCGCTTCATCTGTCCCTGCACGATCCTGGAAATACTGATTGCGGTCATCGCTGTTTTTATTATCTGCCATATGATCAGCCTCTTTCATTTAAATTTTTTATCCACTACACTATTACCCTTTCATTTTTGAAAAAAACACAGCCGGCACTATTCCGTCAAAAGAAAAAAGCCAATCAAAAGACTGGCTACTTCTTTTCGACACGGATCAATCCGTCCCTCATATTGTCTTTCTCAAAATAACAGACTACTGTATCCTCTTTTTTTATGATGATGTTCTGATCCAGGTCATCCAGTGTAAAAGAAATGCCCAATCCATCAGCAGACTTCCCATAGTATGTCCCTTCTTCAACCTTGGTAATTTTATATTCAAAAGAAACATAGTCTTTTTTCTCTTCTACGTTGGCATTTGTCTTTTTTGCATCGAAATCGAATGAGGAAATCAATACAAATAAAACAGCAGACAGCAGTGATAAAAGAATTAATCTTTTAGCCATATGTATCCCCCCATGGACATAGTTTAAGCATCAGAAATTTTCAGATTGACGCATTCTGCTTTTCTTTTCCCTGATTTCCTGCTGCCAAAACCATAATGATGAATTTTGAAGTTTTTATCATACTGCTGTTCCTGCCTGAAGGAAAGTGTCAAAAGACATAGCAGTGCCTATTTTTATAACAAAAAAAACTGGGCCTGCTATTGCAGTGCTCCAGCTTTTCCATTTTTACCTGTATCCTCTTTTTTAAGAAATATAAGATACATGATCATTGATAGCAATACTGATATTGCTGCAGTTAAATAAATGCTGCCATAGCCGAACCAGTGGCTGATCTGCCCGAATGCCATTGCTCCAATCCCTACACCAAGATCAAAGAAAGAAAAGAATGTTGCGTTGGCCATTCCCCTCCTGTTCCTTGGTGCCTGTTCAATCGACCATGCCTGCAGAGCAGGCTGCACACTTCCAAATCCGAGTCCATAGAGCACTGCAGCGAGATATAAAATGCCGGTGCCCGGCAGCCATGAAAGCAGGACCATAGCGATTAATATCAGAAGAGCGCCTGGTACAAATATAGCTTTATGTCCCTTTAAATCATAAACCTTCCCGGCAAAGGTCCTTGTCAGCATAATGGATAGAGCATAAATAAGGAAATACCATTGAATTCCGCCGATGCCCTTTTGAGCTGTATAGAGCGGGAGGAAGGAAGCAATGCCCCCAAAAGTGACAGTAATAAAAAACAGCAGGACGGATGGTTTCAAGGCGCTTTTCTCATAAAAGTCCCATTTTACCGGAGTTGCAGCGGCCTGGCTTTCTTCTACTTTTTTATAGCGTATCCGTGATGAAAGTAGAAGAGCGGCACCGCCAAGTGCAGCACAAATTAAAAACAGCTGCTTGAATGTCAGTATTCCTGCAAGGGTGAGTCCCAGCGAAGGTCCAAGAGCAAGGGCGATATTGCCTGAAAGGCCATAATAGCCCATACCCTCCCCCCTTCTTTTAGGCGGAATCAGGTCACTTGCAATTGTCCCGGAAGCAGTAGTGGAAAATCCCCAGCCCACGCCCTGGATAATCCGTAATAGAAATAAAAATATGATTCCCGGTACGAACCCGAATCCTCCCACTGCAAGAATAAAAATAAAAAGGCCGAGCAAGTAAACCCAGCGCCTTCCTTTTGTTTCAAGAGCATGGCCGGCATAGGGCCTGAGAAGCAGGGCAGAAAATGTGAAAATACCGACCACGAATCCAATCAGCTGGTCGTTGCCTCCAAGCTCTTCGACAAATAAAGGGATGGTAGGCAATGTCATCTGAAAGCCTAAAAACACAAAAAAATTGGCAATGCAGATCAAGACAAAATCCCTTGTCCAAATTTTATCTGCACCTGAATCCTGCCGGAGATCCACTTTGCTATTTTCTTCATCCATAAATGGTTCTCCTCTCTATGTAAAAATCACCCTTTATTTTACAGCAATCATGAGCAGCTGCCTAATAAACGGCCTTTCTATTTTATATTTTGTACAGCAGCATGAAACTATAACGGAAATTCCGGGAAAATATGTTTAGCAGCCGGAAAAGACGGGTATATAATGCGGAACGGTTTCCTGAACCGCTGTCATACATAATACTTTTACAGGTAATTGCTTCCCCGGCCTGTCTGAATTAAAACTGTTTTATGAGGAGCTGAAAATGCTCCCTTTCCTAAAGGAGATAGTGAGAATGTCAATTTTAATAGTGGATGACAACCAGGTGAATTTGTTTGTAGTTGAAAAAATTCTCAGGAATGCCGGCTATGAAGACTACCGGTCATTTACCTCGGCTAAAGACCTGTTCAAGCACTTGGAAAACGCGGGGCCCGCTTTTGCCCAAAACACCGCGGATGTCATCCTGATGGATATTATGATGCCTGAAATGGACGGGATCGAAGCATGCAGACGCCTCCAGGAGAATCCGCTGTACCGTGACATCCCTGTCATATTTGTCACCGCCCTTGAGGATTCCCAAAAGGTAGCAGAGGCACTGGATGTAGGCGGCATTGACTACATAACAAAGCCTATCAATAAAGTGGAGCTTGCAGCCAGATTAAGAGTAGCTTTAAGGCTTAAGGAAGAAAAAGATTGGCATAAAGAGCACGAAAAGAAAATAAGGGATGAATTGGATCTTGCTCAGCAGGTCCAGCACAATCTTTTGAGCGAAATGGTTCAGGAGGATCACATACATATTAATGCTTCCTATATTCCGGCTTTTAAACTGGCAGGAGATATGTATTATTGGCATAAGATTGATGAGAACAGGTATGCTGCCATTGTTTTGGATATGATGGGGCATGGCATTTCAGCCTCCCTTGTCTGCATGTTCATCTCTTCTGTCCTGAGGGACGTTATCAGGAATTTCAGCGAGCCTGAAAGAGTAATCAAAGAGCTGAATAAATGGATGGTTATGCTTGAGAAAAAAAAGAGCGGACTCCACTACTATTTTACAGCTGTATACCTGGTGATCGATACAAAGAAAAAAACAGTAGAATACGTTAATGCCGGGCATCCGCCATGCTTTGCCCTTGTGGATGGTCGGGAGACAGTCCCAATGAAAAAAGGAAGCTGCGCCATTGGCTTTTGGGAAAACATAAAAGTCGAAAAATCTATCATTGAATACGAAAAGAGCATTCAAATCCTTTTATATACCGACGGGGTGATGGAAGCCATTGAACGGAAGTTTGAGGATGGCATTCCCTTGCTGGCAGAGGCTGCGGGCAGGAAATGGGACAAAGAAACAATTGATGCGCCCATTAATCTTGTCATCCCAAAAGAGCTCCAAGCATGCCAGCCGGACGATATGTGTGTCGTCATGATCCAAGCCAAGGCGGAAAGCGAACAGGTGCTGAAGCATCCGGCCATTGAAGCCGCACAGAAATATTCTGCTGCCGGGCTTGCTTAGAGAGATGCAGACTGGCCAGCAGGGCTGCACCCAATAAATTACCATGGGTTGCAGCAAAATGTCCTGTCCTGTCCCAAAACTATGTAAAATATCAAATGGAAGGGCGGAACCATCATTGGTTCCGCCCTTCTTATTCTGAATTTCTGCCTAACGATTCAGGCAATCTCCTTACTTTTTCGTATATAATCTCTCTTTGCCATCAAACTCCGCATAATTTTCCTTTGAACGTCCGATTCTCAGCGTTTCTTTGTTTCCAAGTCCCAGGAACCCGCCAACAGAAAGACTCTCATGAAATAGGTCAAGGACATCCTGCTGCAAATGAGGTGTAAAATAAATCATTACATTTCTGCAGATGATGACATGAAACTCATTGAAAGAGCCGTCAGTCACCAGGTTATGCTGGGCAAATATCACATTTTTTACAAGCTCCCGGTGAAAATAGGCATTGAATTCGTCAGTAGAATAATATTCTGAAAAAGCCCTCTTCCCTCCCGCCTGGATGTAATTCTTAGTATAAGTCTGCATCCTGGCAAGGGAAAATGTCCCGCTCTCTGCCTGTTTTAAAACATTTTCGTTTATATCGGTCGCATAAATCCTGGTTTTGCTGCCAAGTCCCTCTTCTTCCATTAATATTGCCATAGAATAAGCTTCTTCCCCTGTAGCACAGCCTGCATGCCATATCCGGATTTCCGGGAGAGCTCTGAGACGGGGTACAACCTTTTCACGAAAAGCTCTAAAAAAGGACGGGTCCCGGAACATTTCTGTCACACTGATGGATAAATCGTCCAATATTCTATTAATGAAGCCTGGATAGTGCAGGACTTTCTCAGTGAGCCTGCTGATTGTCGGAATCTGCTCCAGCCTCATTCTATGCTGTATCCTTCTTTCCACAGAGGAGCGCATATATTGGCGGTAATCATAGCCGGAAATCAGGTAGACCGCCTCAAGGAGCAGATCCATCTCAATTTTTTCCCGTTCATCCGCCTTAAGCACATCCTTTTTCACACATATGCCCCTTTCCAATTTACTTTGAAGCTTTTGTCAGCCACACCCGCATGACGGACAGGAGCTGATCAAGCTTCAGGGGCTTGCTGATATAATCGGATGCACCTGCATCCAGACATTTCTGCTTGTCCCCTTTCATCGCTTTTGCAGTCAATGCAATGATCGGCATTTGTTCAAGTCCATCCATGGATCTCAGCCGCTGCATTGTTTCATACCCATCCATAACAGGCATCATAATATCCATCAGAATAATGTCAATATCCCTTTTCTGCCCGACCATTTCCAGGCATTCCTGCCCGTTCTGCACTGTGGTAACTTCCATGCCCTCAGCTTTAAGCGCTTTTTCAAGCGCATAGATATTGCGGTTGTCATCATCACATATTAGCACAGATTTATTCTTAAAGATATGACGGATTTCCTTTGAAATTCCCGCAGGAACTTCCGGCTCCTCCACACCCGTGTCTGTAATTGTTTCTTCTGCGGCAGCCGAAGCGGCTATTTCGAGGTGTGCTGCTGCAGTATGCTGTTCTTCCTCAAGGCCATTAGGAAGGCTAGGTATAAACAGTGTAAAGGTACTTCCCTTCCCTTCCTCGCTATCCACGAATATCCAGCCTCCCAAAAGCTTTGCAAATTCCCTGCATATGGAAAGGCCAAGCCCTGTGCCTCCGTATTTCCTTACAGATGCACCATCTCCCTGCTGAAATGCTTCAAAGATGATCGACTGCTTGCTTTCAGGAATGCCTATTCCTGTATCAGACACTTTTATCTCTGTCCAAAAATCAGTTTTTGATTTTAAAGGCAGATTTTTTGTCTTTTCAGGATCAGCAAGATTTACTTCGATCGAAACAGAGCCCTTCTCTGTGAATTTAAAGCTGTTAGAAAGCAGGTTCTTGATAATCTGCTGGAATCTTTGCTGATCAGTATACATGATTCCGGGAAGGTCTTCAGCAATTGAAATATTAAAGTCCAGATTCTTCTTTTGTGCAAGGTGGCTGAAATTATATTCCAGATAAGAAGGCAATTCGCTCAAATTCATCTCTTCAAAGAGCATATCCAGCTTTCCGGCCTCAATCTTAGATAAGTCCAGGATGTCATTAATGAGAGAAAGCAGGTCTTTTCCTGATGAGTGGATTACTTTAGCTACTTCCTTTTGCTCCTCAGGTATCTCTTCACCCTGCCCCTCTGACAGCATTTCTGACAACAGCAGGATGCTGTTCAGCGGGGTTCTGAGCTCGTGCGACATATTGGCCAGGAATTCAGATTTATATTTTGAGCTCAATAACAGCTGTTCTGCTTTTTCTTCAATATCCTTATTGGCCTGCTGCAGATCCCGGGATTTTTTTTCTGCATCTCTTGTTCTTTCTTCAAGCTGTTCATTGATCATCCTAAGCTCTTCCGATTGCGACTGCAGCTCTTCTGACTGGACCTGAAGTTCCTCAGACTGAGTCTGGAGCTCTTCTGACTGTACTTGGAGCTCTTCTGTCATCATCTGGGATTCTTTTAACAGCCGCTCGATTTCCATTCTTCCGAGCACACTGTTGACTGTAATACCGAGCGTATCCAGCAGCTGTGTCAGAAGCTTCTCTTCAAGAGCTGTGAACTCCCTGATGGAAGCAAACTCTACGACTGCAGTGACATTCCCTTCAAACAGGACCGGGGCAATCAGTATGCTTTTAGGCTTCATTTCCCCAAGTCCGGAACTGACAAGAGAGTAGTCGTCGGGAATCTCCTTCAGCACCCTGGTCCGCTTATCCAAGGCTGCCTGTCCGATGAGTCCTTCGCCAAGGTAGAATTCCTCCCTGCCAGCATCTTTTCCATCTCCCGCATAGCTCGCCTGCTTAAAGAACTTCATGTCCCTGCCTTCGCCATTGCGCAAATAAAACGCCCCGGCAGAAGCATCCAGAATAACAGCTGCTTCTGCTATAAATTTTTCTCCCAGAGTCCTGATATCCGTTATATCCTGGTACATCGTAGCGATGTCTGCAATATTCGTCTGCAGCCAATTTTGTTCAGATATATGTTTCGTATAGTCTTTTTCTTTTAAACTATAGTCTTCAAGCGATGCAGCCATCTCATTGAAAGCAAGACCGATTTCGCCTATTTCATCCTTTGTATTAATTTCTACCCTGGGAAGGGAAGAAAGATCGGCATAATTCACCCGGGATATGACATTGATTATCTTTTTCAGGCTCATGGATGTGCTTCTAATCACCCAGAAAGCCGCTGCCACGACAGCAGTAAGACAAAGGATGGACCCTGCTATAATGCTGATTATCATTTGATCATATGTATCACGCGACTTCTCCACTGAAGCACCCATCAGGCTTTCCTGAAAAGCACTGAAGTCAGATAAGTCTTCACTAAGGCTGTCTCTCTGCTCCTGACGGCTTTCCATAAGCCTCCGCAAATCTGCTGCAGGTACATCACCATCCAGCGCCCTTATCAGATCATCCTCTGTGTTGATCAAGGCGGAGTATTCAATCTGGATCTGCGTGAGCAGATCCCGTGCCTCCTCACGATTGAGGCGGTCCTCAAGAAATGCTATGCCCTGCAGAATTGCGTTTCTGTTTTCCTCAATTCTCTCTTTGCTTTCCGCATCGGCAGCCTTTTCACTGTTAATCAGCTGCAGAATCACCTGGTCAGACTGGGTAAATCCCTGCCTGATTTCACCAGCTGTTTTAACTTTTTCATATCTGTCCTCAGTGATTTCCCTAAGGTTGCTTCTCATCCCATTCATAAAATAAACTGTCAAGAATAGGATCGCTGCCACAAATAGCATAATGATCCCAAAACCCAGGAACTGTTTCTTTCTAAAACTCATAATTTCCCCCCTAATTCAGCACTGAATGCCTATAAATAGAAAAGCGGACAGAATCCGACCTCTTTTTATACCCTTTCTTTTATGTTTCAAACATCTTTTTAAGAAAAAAATAAAAAAAACCGCTCACTTTTGAGCGGCGTCCATCTTATTTTTCCAGTAATTCTCCAATTTCTACTGTCGACCTTTCTTCAAGCGGACCTCTCAAATGTACTGTTGCAGTCCGGCCATCTTCATTGAGGCTGTCAATCCATACTGATGCGCCATTATAAGTGACTTCAATGTCTGCAGATGAAGAAAGGATCTGTTTCACACGGTTTGCGTTCAAAGCAATCCCTCCAAAAAAGTTTTGTCGGTTTAGCATTTCGCAGCTGGAAGATATTTATTCCTGTTCACATCAGCTTTGATATAAAGGCAGTTGCAATGCCGAAATAAACGAATAGCGAGATAATATCATTCAAGGTTGTAATCAAAGGCCCGGAAGCCACTGCCGGATCAATATTCAGCTTATAGAGGACAAGCGGCACTATTGTCCCCGCTAGAGTTCCTATAATCAAGGTGATAATAAGAGAGCCGCCAACCACCAGGCCCAAAAATCCATTACCCTGCCAGATATATGCGATCACAGATATCAGAATGCCGCAAGTCACCCCAATAATAATCCCGACAGCAAGCTCCCTGAGAATCAGCTTTGCTGCAAGCTCCCGATCAACATCTCGGCTGATCAGCCCCCTTACAACAACTGCGAGAGATTGTGTTCCTGTATTCCCTGTCATCCCGGCTATCATCGGCATAAAGAAAGCCAGTGCAACCACCTTGGAAATCGTCTCTTCAAAGCTGCTGATGATCGATCCCGAAACAAGTCCGATAAATAGCAGCAGAATCAGCCATGGCAGCCTCCGATAGGCAGCCACGAAAGCTTTAGTGTCAAAATCAATCGATTTTCCGGAAGCTGAGAGCTTTTCAATATCCTCTGTAGCTTCCCTGATAACCACATCAATGATATCATCCACCGTAATGATGCCTACAAGCCGATCATTCTCTTCTACTACAGGCAGTGCCAGGAAATCATAGCGTTCAATCAGCATGGCTGCATCTTCCTGATCCGTTTCCGCATGAACAGAAATCACCCTGCTGAACATAATATCCCTAATCTGTTCATGAGGCTCTGCTAGAATCAAATCTCTGTAAGAAACAACTCCTGTCAAACGTTTGTCTCCATCTATCACATATAAGTAATTGATTGTTTCCGAAAATACAGCAAAAGATTTCATTTTTGCAACTGTTTCACTGACCGTATAGCTTTCCGGAATCCACACAAACCGGTTCGTCATGATCCTGCCTGCTGTTTCAGGCGGATAATTCATGATGCTCTGGACAATCTGGGATTCCTCCTGCTTCATACCAGCCAGGAGCTCCTCTATCCTTCCAGGTGAAAGGCCTTCTAAAAGCAAGGCCAAATCGTCATTATCCATCAGATCCATGACCTGGCCCGATTTTTCCACACCAAGTTTTACTAAAACTCCATACTGTTCGTCCCTTTCAAGCTCTTCAAGCAGATCTGCAATCTGTTCGGGATCAAGCAGAAGGATGAATCTCGAGCGATGCTTCTCCGGAAGCTCCTCATACAGCCTGGCAATATCATAAGGCTGCAATTCCGCAATCAGTCGCTGGAATTGCTGTTTATCCGCTTCTTTTAAATGTTTGATCAATTTTACCAAATATTGTTCATCAATCATCAATTATCAACCCCTTTGGCTTCGCTTCTACTATTCCCCATTTCTGTCTTCGCAAAGCCAGCCGCAGTTTAATCCAATTTTCTGTCGTACAAACCTATATTGCTGAATAGAATTGTACAAGCAGCAAATGAAAAGGAGTTGTTTTTTTTGAGCATATTTTTAAGCTATATCTTTCTAGGGCTTTCCCTGGCAGCTCCTATTGGCCCTATAAATGCAGCTCAGCTGGACAAGGGTATCAAAAACGGCTTTTTCCACGCCTGGCTTGTCGGATTGGGAGCAATGATAGCAGATGGAGTATATATGGTTGCCGTCTACATGGGGGTCGTGAATTTTCTTGAGATTCCTTTCGTAAAATCATTTTTATGGCTTTTTGGTTTTTTTGTGCTCGTTTATACAGGAATTGAAAGCCTTTTAACAGCAGGAAAGGTAGTATCAAACGACCGCCTTAAAGACGAATCGGCAGCAAAGTCTTTTATTTCCGGCTTTCTTATGTCCATTTCCAATCCCCTGACCATTCTTTTTTGGCTTGGCATATATGGCTCTGTATTGGCTAAAACAGCCGCAGAATATGATAAAAGCCAGATATTGATATACAGCTGTGCAATCTTTATAGGGCTGCTGTTATGGGATTTGACAATGGCAGCGGTAGCAAGCAGCTTTAGAAGGTTCATGACCAGCAGGATACTCACGCTCATTTCTATCTTATCCGGACTCTCCCTTATCGGATTTGGACTTTATTTCGGGTATGAGGCATATAAGCTGTTTTTCTAACAATCATAGAAGTTCAGGAAAGTGCAGTCTCCCTGGAAGCTGAAAAATTAGCGGTGATTGATGTGGAGATCAGAATAGCGTTCATTTTGCTGTAAGCATAGCAGATTGGACGGTTGGTTTGGTGTAAGTGATTCTGTTCGCGACTCTGCAGGGGATGCTGCTGCTGGCACTAGTCAGATTTATGGCATATGGTAAATTAAATGGGGAAGTCGGTAAATTAATCTTTCAAATGGTAGAATAATCCGCAAATTCGGTAGATTATCGGGCCAATTGATGAGATTCACGCTTTAAGCCGCTGGTCTCCCCATTATTGCAATCTAAAAACCAGTTGGTCCGCCCTACGCGCTTTTTACAGCTAAATTCAGGAAATTTGCAGCTGGCTTTAGTTGGATTTAAGGCAAATGGTAGATTAAAAGGGAAAGTCGGTAAATTAATCTTTCAAATGGCAGAATAATTCGCAAATTCGGTAGATTATCGGGCCAATTGATGAGATTCACGCTTTAAGCCGCTGCTCTCCCCATTATTACAATCTAAAACCCAGCTCGTCCGCCCGCCCGGCCGATAATTTTTACTCAAGAGCAATCCTGTTTATATAAACTTCTCCTTTTCCACTAAAAAATCGCAAAAAAAAGAACAGTCACGCAGACTGTTCTTTTTTTTGCCCGGCAGCGTCCTACTCTCACAGGGGGAGAGCCCCCAACTACCATCGGCGCTGAGAAGCTTAACTTCCGTGTTCG